>NZ_CP016614.1:1064000-1375500 GCF_013377255.1 Mannheimia granulomatis | reverse complement strand
GATACGGCGGCTAAAAAAGAGCTTGAAGAAACATTGCCACAAGAGGCTGAGCAAGCTATTGGTGATTTGTTGGAAGTTGCTGATCAAGCTTTAAGAATCCAAGACCAATTTAGTTATACTGTTGCCCGTGGTGATAAATTAAAAGATGTACTGGAACAATCCGGTCTTGGGCCGAGTGTTGCTAAAGAGCTGATTAAGCAATATCCTGCATTGGCACAATTACAACCGGGTCAGCAATTTTATTGGATATTGGACAATGATGGCGAATTAGAATACATGAACTGGCTTGTTTCTGAAAAACAAGAGCGGGTTTATGAACGTAAAGCGAACGGAAAATTTGCCTATCAAGAATTTGAGAAGAAAGGTGAATGGAAATTAGATGTCGTTCGTGGCACTATCCAAGGTAGTTTTGCATCCAGCCTAAAGGCAGTTGATTTATCGGATCGTCAAATTAATCAGCTCGCGGTTGGATTACAATCACAAATTGCAACGAATAAACTTAAAAAAGGTGATAAGTTTGCAATTTTAGTTAAGCGAGAATACATTAACGGTAAAGTAACAGACTTAGGTAATGTGGAAGGTATCCATGTTATTAGCGGTAATAAAAGCTACTATGCAATTCAAGCAGAGAATGGGCGCTACTATAGTAAATATGGCGAAACGTTAAGTGGTGGTTTTGCTCGCCATCCATTGTTGTATGCCGCTCGGGTGACTTCTTCGTTTAATCCTAAACGTAGGCACCCAATTACAGGTCGTATTAGCCCTCATAAAGGAGTAGATTACGGTATTCCGGTTGGAACACCGATTATCGCACCAAGTGATGGAGTGGTTGAGCATGTTGCCTACCAAGCTAGAGGAGCCGGGCGTTATATTCGAATAAAGCACGGGCACATTACAACAGTATATATGCACCTTAGTAAACCGTTAGTGAAGCCGGGGCAAAGTGTGAAAAAAGGTGAACGTATTGCCTTATCCGGCAATACCGGTGGTTCGACCGGACCTCATTTACACTATGAGTTTCATATTAACGGAAGACCGGTAAATCCAATTACAGTAAAATTGCCTGGCTCTAGTTCGGGTATGAGTAGTAAAGAACGCCAAACATTCTTAAACAAATCTAAGTATGTAGAGGCAAAATTAAAAATGTAAGGATTCTAAATGAAGAAAAATTTTACCATGCTAGGATTAGCTTGTTTATCGACAGCGGTATTAGCATCAGATGCAAATTTAAAAAAACAACTTGAAAAAATGGGAGCAACAGAGGTTAATATTTCAGATTCCCCTTTATCTGGATTTAAAATGGCTACATCTAATGAAGGCGTGGTTTATATTAGTGAAGATGGACGTTATGTAATCCAAGGTAAAATTTTTGAGTTAAAAAACGGTAAAGCAGTAGATATTACAAACCAAGCGTTATTAGCGGAATTGAACTCTTACCATAATGAAATGATTGTTTATCCGGCTAAAAACGAAAAACATGTGATTACTGTGTTTATGGATATTACTTGCCATTACTGTCATTTGTTACATGAACGGATCAAAGAATATAACGATTTGGGGATCACTATTCGTTATTTAGCTTTCCCTCGTGGTGGTATGAATACACAAACAGCAAAACAGATGGAAGCGATTTGGACCTCTTCTGATAAAATTAATGCACTCAATGAGGCTGAAAAAGGCAATTTACCAACACAGCTTAAAACACCGAATATTGTGAAAAAACACTACCAACTCGGCGTTAAATTTGGCGTAACAGGCACGCCGAATATGCTAACCTCTAATGGTGAGCTGATTGCAGGTTATGTAGAACCAAAAGAATTGGCAAAAATGCTTGCAGAATAAGCATTACTGATTTGAAAACAAGCGGTCTGATTTTGTAAATATTTTGCAAAACGGACCGTTTTTATTATCACAAGCGGTCAATTTTTATAAATTTATTGCAATGAAATAACAAAATGGCTTAATTTGATTTTTAGTTGAGTGTCGATAAGCAACATTATTTTGAAACTTAGTCATCTTTTTTCTGCCTAAAGCGAAGTAACGAGGAGTCATATATGTGGAAAAAAACAGTGCTAGCATTATTGCTGGCAAGTAGTTATGGATGGGCAGTAGAAGCAGCAGGTAGAGAGTCTGTTAGAACGTATAATGAAAAAGAGTTAGCACAATTAAAAACAGATTGGCTGGCAGTTTATCAAAAAGAAATAGAACATGCGAAGCAGTTACGCCTTAAACAGAGAGCAAATTTTCAACAACTTAATTATTTAATTGAGAATGCTGTACTGCAAAAGAATTTATCTGCTTCTGGTGAGCAAATTATTCTGCGATTATTGGCAACATTATCCGGCTATCCATTGGAAATGGAGGCAAATTGGATGTTGTTGAATGCTAAAATAATGTTAAAACAGGCAAAAGAGAGTGATATTCATGCATTTATGCATAAATATCCTAATTCGGTCTATCAAAAAACATTACAGCAACTTAGATTTGAGCTGCTGTATCAGCAACAAAACTTTGAGGAGCTGGTGGAATATGCTAAGAGTGTCAAGCCTATCAGTCTAGCCGACCAGTGTCGTTTACTGTCAGCTCGTTATGAGCTTGCAGCCAGCAAAGCGGAAATAAATCCTGAAGTGAGCAAAGTAACTGAGAAAAATACAAAAAATACCGATCTGCTCGCTTTAGCAAATGAATTTGAACAGCTTTGGTTTGCAACGCCTAAATTAACTTCTGATTGTGCTAATTTAGAAAGCTATTGGCAAGATCAGGGCTTTAAAACAGATGAAAAAGTACGTTTGAAAGCAATTGAATTAATCAAACAAGGTGCGAATGCTGAAATTGCGAATTTAGCAGCGAATAGCACGGATGAAAATTTAAAAGCGTGGTTAACCGAGGTTTCAGCTATTGCCAATAATCCTCAAGATTTGCAAAAATTTATTGAAAATCAACCGCTTGAGGTTGCCGCTCGTGCAGAAAATAAAGCGGTAATTTTGCAGCTATTCCCTAAATATATAAAAACGCTCTCTGAAAAGTTAGAAAATCCAACATTTGAAGCATATCAGGCATGGGCAGAAAAATATCAGCTTACAGAAGCAGAAATCAAAGAATGGAAAACCGCGTTTATTAGCCGATTATTTGATAACGTAGAGCCGACTTTTCAATTATGGAGAGATGAACAAATCAAAACCTTAAATGTTGATAGTTTAACCGAACGTCGCTTGCGGATGGCGATTTGGCAACACTCTGATTTAAATGAGTGGTTATCTGTGCTTTCAAATGACGGTCAATCAAAAGCTGAGTGGCGTTATTGGTTGGCAAAAACGGAGAAAAATGAAGTTAAACGTAAGTCAATATTTGAAAAGTTAGCCCAAGAACGTGGTTTTTACCCTATGCTTGCGGCTCAGCAGCTAGGGATTGCCTATCAATTTCCTATTATAGATACGCCGAATTTGACTTCAGCAGAGCTTGATTTATATCAATCGGAATTTGAGAGGATAAGAGAATTACGCCAATTAGAGCGCTTTGAGCAGGCAAGAAATATTTGGACTTACTTCATTAAAAGCCTTTCAACTCAGTCACAACAGTTGTCGGTAATTAAATATGCTTCAGCCCAAAATTGGTATGATTTGGCGGTAGAAGGGACCATTCAAATAAAGGCATTCGAGAATATTGATTTAAGATTACCTAATGCGTATTCAGATTGGTATGATTTGGCATTAGCAGATAAAAAAATCAGCAAAACCTTTGCCCAAGCAATCGCCCGTCAGGAAAGTGCTTGGAATTTTCAGGCAAGATCGCATGCTAATGCAAGAGGTCTAATGCAAATGTTGCCGGCTACGGCAGAAAAAACGGCAAAAGACAACGGTTTGCCGTTTAAAGGTGGTGGTGATTTATTTAGGCCGTTTAACAATATAATGCTAGGGACCACCCATTTATCTGAATTAAATGAAAAATATCCCAATAATCGTATTTTAATTGCAGCAGCCTATAATGCGGGGGGAGGAAGAGTCGAACAATGGTTAAAACGTGCTAATGGTAAATTAGCCATGGATGAATTTATTGCGACTATACCTTTTTATGAAACCCGTGGTTATGTGCAAAACGTGTTAGCCTATGACTACTATTATCAAATGCTCTATACTTCAGATTCCTCTACTAAAAATGGCTTAAAAATGTTCTATAAAGAGGAGTTAGAGCAAAAATATTAAAAAAGTGCTTGCATTATTGAATGAAATATCTATAATACAGCCCATCAGACGCGGGGTGGAGCAGCTTGGTAGCTCGTCGGGCTCATAACCCGAAGGTCGTTGGTTCAAATCCAGCCCCCGCAACCAGTTTTAAGCTCACAGCTTTGGTTAAAGTTGTGAGTTTTGTTTTATAGGGTGTATGATAAATTTTGCAATTGCAAAAAAATCATAAAAACAGACCGCTTGTTACGGTTGGATGTTTTCTCACCGAGAAACAAATCGCTTAAAGCCCCACGGTTTCCCGTCTGGGGCTTTTTTGCGGAAATTGGTACAGATTTAACGTATCAAGAGCTGGTAATATACCGGCTTTTTTTGTATTTGGAGAGTTTTAATTGGCAACATTAGAGCAAAAATTAGAAGATTTAGTGTTAGATTCAATCGAAGCATTAGGTTTTGAGTTAGTTGGCATTGAATGCCAACGAGTAGGGCGTTTTTTAACAGTTCGCCTGTATATTGATAAAGAAGGTGGCGTAACGATTGATGATTGTAGTGATGTGAGCCGTCAAGTAAGTGCGATTTTTGATGTTGAAGATCCTATTGCAGATAAATATAACCTAGAGGTTTCTTCACCAGGGCTAGACCGTCCATTATTTACGACAGCCCATTATGAACGTTTTATCGGACGTGATGTGGTGATTCATTTGCGAATTCCGATGTTCGATCGCCGTAAATGGCAAGGCAAGATTAAAGAAGTCGATGGTGATTTAATTACTTTAACTGTAGAAAATGAAGATCGCCAATTCGCATTTGGTAACATTCAAAAAGCGAATTTAGTCCCCGTTTTTAATTTTTAAATTAATAAGGCAAACTAGCAATGAGTAAAGAGATTTTATTAGCTGCAGAAGCAGTATCAAACGAGAAACAATTACCAAAAGAAGCCATTTTTGAAGCTTTAGAAACGGCATTAACGATTGCAACTAAAAAAAGTCGCGATTTAGATATTGATGTTCGCGTTGTTGTTGACCGTAAAACCGGTGATTTCCAAACATTCCGTCGTTGGACTGTTGTTGAGAATGTCAATAATATGACTCGTGAGATTAGTTTAGAGGCCGCACAGTTTGAAGATCCGAATGTACAATTAGGTGATTTCATTGAAGATGAAGTTGAATCTATCGAATTTGGTCGAGTGGCTATTCAAACCTTTGGTCAAGTGATTAAAACAAAAATCCGTGAAGCGGAGAAAACTAAAATCATTGATGAGTTCCGTGCTGATTTAGGTAAGATTATTATTGCAACTGTTAAAAAAGTGACTCGTGATAATATTTTCCTTGAGTTAGTAGGAAAATCAGAAGATATCAAAGGCGAGGCGGTAATTGTACGTGAAGATATGATTCCACGTGAGAATTTCCGTCCGGGCGACCGTGTGCGTGGGGTATTATATGAGATCAAACCTGAATCAAAAGGCCCTCAATTATTTGTTACCCGAGCAAAACCGGCGATGCTTGAAGAATTATTTAAGTTAGAAGTGCCGGAAATTGGTGAAGAGGTAATCGAAATCAAAGGCGCAGCCCGTGATGCAGGTTCTCGTGCCAAAATTGCAGTAAAAACTCATGATAAACGTATCGACCCGGTCGGTGCTTGCGTTGGTATGCGTGGTGCACGTGTACAGGCTATCAGCAGCGAATTAGGTGGTGAACGCGTAGATATCGTGCTTTGGGATGATAATCCGGCACAGTTTGTTATTAATGCTATGGCGCCGGCAGATGTGAGCTCTATTGTAATCAATGATGAAGCTCACTCTATGGATATTGCCGTTGAATCTAAAAATTTAGCGCAAGCTATCGGTCGTAACGGACAAAATGTGCGTTTAGCTACACAATTAACCGGTTGGGCGTTAAATGTGATGACGGTTGAAGAGTTAACCAAGAAAAATGAAGAGGAAGATGGCAAGGTCATCAATTTATTAACCTCTGCATTAGAAATTGATGAAGAATTTGCTCAAGTATTGATTGAAGAAGGCTTTACTTCGTTAGAAGCTGTTGCTTATGTACCGGTAAGTACATTAACTGCAATCGATGGCTTAGAAGATGAAGACTTAGTTGAAGAGTTACAATCACGTGCTAAAAATGCGATTACGAAGAAAGCATTAGCAGAAGAACAAGCTTTAAAATCAGCTCAAATTGAAGAGAGGCTGTTAGCTCTGGATGGAATGGAGCGCCATATTGCATTTAAATTAGCCGAAAAACAAATTACAACCCTTGAAGAGCTTGCTGAACAAGGCGTAGATGATTTAGCAGATATTGAAGAGTTATCGGCAGAGAAAGCAGGTGAGCTCATTATGGCTGCCCGTCAAATTTGTTGGTTTAACTAATCACAGGCAAAGAGGATAAAACAATGACTGAAGAGAAAAAAACACTTTCGCTTGGTGGTGCTCGTAAAGCGAGCAAAGTTAATGCTACGACAACCAGCGGTAAAGTAAAAGCGGTTGAAGTAAAAGAGAAAAAACCGAAAATTGATGCTAAAGCGTTACAGGAAAAAGCAGAAAGAGAAGCTCTTGCAGCAAAAGCAAGAGAGGAAAAAGAAGCAGCAGAGAAATTAGCCAAAGAAAAAGCTGAAGCAGAAGCTAAAGAAAAAGCGATGCAAGAAGAAACTGCAAAAAAAACAGCAGAATCGACCGCTAGTAAAGCCCAAACTGTACTGGTAATGCCAAATACTAAGGCAAAAGAAGATAAGCCGAAAGCGACAGTTCAATCTCAGCCAAAACAAGAAAAAGCACTCGATCCTGAAAAAGAGGCGAAGCGTAAAGAAGAAGCTGAATTACGCCGTAAACAAGAAGAGCTGGCTCGTCAAAAAGCAGAAATGGAAGCAAAACGTGCAGCAGAAAATGCCCGTCGTTTAGCTGAAATCGAACGTGAAGAGACCAGTGAAAGTACGAATGAAGATTTTGATGATGATCGTTTTACTTCTTCTTATGCTCGTGAAGCAGATAGAGATAATGATCGTCGCAGCGAAAATCGTGGGCGTAACAATAAAGCTGGTGTAGCTAAGGCGAAAAAGGGCGGTCGTGAAGATGATAAAAACGAGCGTAATGCTGATCGCCGCAATCAAAAAGAAGTTAAAGGCAAAGGTAAGCATGGCAAAAAAGGTGCTGCATTACAACAAGCCTTTACCAAACCTGCACAAGTTGTAAAGGCTGATGTAGTAATTGGTGAAACCATTACGGTTGCCGAGCTCGCTAACAAAATGGCGGTAAAAGCAACTGAAATTATCAAGATGATGATGAAAATGGGTGAAATGGTAACGATTAACCAAGTTATCGACCAAGAAACAGCACAATTAGTGGCAGAAGAATTAGGCCACAAAGTTATTTTGCGTAAAGAAAATGAATTAGAAGAAGCGGTATTGGAAGACCGTGATACTGATGCGGAAAAAGTAACCCGAGCTCCGGTTGTTACTATTATGGGTCACGTTGACCATGGTAAAACCTCGTTACTCGACTATATTCGTAAAGCGAAAGTGGCAGCAGGCGAAGCAGGTGGTATTACTCAGCACATTGGTGCATACCATGTAGAAACCGATGATGGTAAGATGATCACCTTCCTAGATACCCCGGGACACGCAGCCTTTACTTCTATGCGTGCGCGTGGTGCGAAAGCGACTGACATCGTCGTTCTTGTGGTTGCAGCGGATGATGGTGTGATGCCACAAACTATTGAAGCGATCCAGCACGCAAAAGCGGCAGGTGCACCATTAGTTGTTGCGGTAAACAAAATTGATAAACCGGAAGCTAACCCAGATCTTGTAGAACAAGAATTGTTACAACACGATGTTATCTCTGAGAAATTCGGTGGTGATGTACAATTCGTACCGGTTTCAGCGAAAAAAGGGATGGGTATTGATGACTTGTTAGAAGCGATTATCTTGCAATCAGAAGTGCTTGAATTGACTGCAGTGAAAGATGGTATGGCAAGCGGTGTGGTAATTGAATCATACCTAGATAAAGGTCGTGGTCCGGTGGCGACTATTCTTGTTCAATCTGGTACACTGAACAAAGGCGATATCGTACTTTGTGGCTTTGAATACGGTCGTGTGCGTGCAATGCGTGATGAAAACGGTAAAGATATTGAATCCGCAGGCCCGTCGATTCCCGTGGAAGTGTTAGGTCTTTCGGGCGTACCGGCAGCAGGTGATGAGGCAACAGTTGTGCGCGATGAGAAAAAAGCGCGTGAGGTAGCACTTTACCGTCAAGGCAAATTCCGCGAGGTGAAACTTGCTCGTCAGCAAAAAGCGAAATTAGAAAATATGTTCAGCAACATGACTGCGGGTGATGTAGCAGAGTTGAACATTATTGTGAAAGCAGACGTACAGGGTTCTGTTGAAGCTATCAGTCAATCATTAATGGAACTTTCAACATCTGAAGTGAAAGTAAAAATTGTGGGTTCCGGCGTAGGTGGTATTACTGAAACCGATGCGACTTTAGCTGCAGCCTCTAATGCTATTATGGTTGGTTTCAATGTGCGTGCAGATGCATCGGCTCGTCGTATTATTGAAACAGAAAGCATTGATTTACGTTACTATTCTATCATTTATGAATTGTTGAATGATGTGAAAGCAGCAATGAGTGGTATGCTACAACCTGAATTTAAACAAGAAATTATTGGCTTGGCAGAAGTGCGCGATGTATTCCGTCATCCGAAATTTGGTGCAATCGCAGGCTGTATGGTAACAGAAGGTGTGGTGAAACGTAACAACCCAATCCGTGTATTGCGTGATAATGTGGTTATCTTTGAAGGTGAGTTGGAATCACTTCGCCGCTTCAAAGACGACGTATCTGAAGTACGCAACGGTATGGAATGTGGTATCGGCGTTAAGAACTATAATGATGTAAAAGTTGGTGACCAAATCGAGGTGTTTGAAATCGTTGAGATTAAACGCTCAATCTAATAAAATTAAGCCAATTTCAATGTAGGGGCGTACTATGTGCGTATGCAAGCGGTTGAATTTTTGCTAAGATTTGCAAATAAGAAACCTCAAGGACGTATATAGTACGTCCCTACTTTTTGGAGAAAAAATGTCTAGAGAATTTAAACGTAGCGACCGTGTCGCACAAGAATTACAAAAAGAGATTGCAGTTATTTTACAGCGAGAAGTCAAAGATCCTCGTGTAGGGATGGTAACCGTTTCAGATGTTGAAGTCTCAAGAGATTTAGCATACGCGAAAGTATTTGTAACCTTCTTATTTGATAACGATCCTGAGGCTATTGCACAAGGTATGCAAGGTTTAGAAAAAGCAAGTCCTTATATTCGAACTCTACTCGGTAAAGCTATGCGCTTACGTATTGTGCCGGAGTTACGTTTTATTTACGATGAATCTTTGGTAGAGGGTATGCGTATGTCTAACCTAGTCTCTAATGTGATCAAAAATGATGAAGAAAAGCATAGAGAGGACTAATAGTGTCTAGACCTCGTAAACGTGGGCGTGATGTGCATGGTGTTTTCTTATTAGATAAGCCACAAGGTATGTCATCTAATGATGTTTTGCAAAAAGTAAAACGGATTTTCCAAGCAAACAAAGCCGGACACACAGGTGCTTTAGATCCTTTAGCAACGGGTATGCTTCCGATTTGTTTGGGCGAAGCGACAAAATTTTCACAATTTTTGTTAGATTCGGATAAGCGCTATTTAGTTACCGCAAAATTAGGTGAACGTACTGATACCTCAGATGCTGAAGGGCAAGTAGTGGAAAGCAAAACCGTAAATGTAACAGAAGCGGAAATTCTAGCTCATTTAGAGCCGTTTCGCGGTGATATTTTACAAGTTCCAACGATGTTTTCCGCATTAAAACATAATGGTAAGCCGTTGTATGAGTACGCCCGAGCGGGGATTACTGTTGATCGTGAGGCCCGCCCGATTACTATTTTTGAGTTAAATTTTATTGAGTATCAAGCCCCTTATTTAACTCTTGAAGTCCATTGCTCTAAGGGAACTTATATTCGCACTTTGGTGGATGACTTAGGTGAAGCACTTGGCTGCGGAGCACACGTAACAATGTTACGCCGCACGGCAGTTGCAAGTTATCCAATTGAGGCGATGATGAGCTTGGAAAATTTGCAAAAAATTGCTGAAAATCGACCGCTTGAAGAGCTAGATAGTCATCTGTTGCCATTAGATACAGCAGTGTCAAATGTCGCTAAAATAAATTTGACTGCCGAGCAAACTAAAGCGGTAGGTTTCGGTCAAAGAGTTAAATACGAAAACCCAAATAAGATTTATGGCTTAGTACGTCTGTTTTCAGATAATGGACAGTTTTTAGGAGTGGCAGAAATCACCGATGATAATGTGATTCGCCCTAGCCGAATGATTAATTTAGCAGAATAGAAGATGAAATTGAAAATTTTTACTTTGCCGTTAACGATCATAACCTTTGCTTTGGCAGGGTGTTCTAATGATAAAGGCAGCTATTCAACTTTAGATTTGGATGCCAAATACACTAAATCACGTTCTGTGAATAATTTTAATGATTATGTGCATTTTTTGAAACAGAAAGCCGCTGGCGCGGGTGTATCGGCAAAAACTTTAAATGCTCAAAAATTTATTAATTATAATGCACGAGCCATCCAGTTAGATAAACAGCAATCTGCTCGCAAACGTGATCCAAACTCACCATTGCCTCTAGCCAATCCGAATGGGGTAACTAATTACTTAAATAAAGTGTTAACTCAAGCAAAAGTGGATCAGGCGGCAGAGCGTTGGTATGAACATAATGCACCGTTAACCCGTGCAAGCCAGAAATACGGTGTTCAGAAAGAATACATTATGGCATTATGGGGAATGGAGAGCAGCTTTGGTCGTTATCAAGGGGATTTTGATGTGCTTTCTGTTTTGGCAACTCTAGCATTTGATGGTCGTCGTGAAACGTTATTCACCAAAGAATTTGTAAACGCAATGAAGATGCTTGATGATGGAACGATTAAGCGTTACGAATTATTGGGGTCTTGGGCAGGTGCTATGGGGCAAACCCAATTTATGCCAAGCTCTTATCTCACTTATGCGGCAGATGGTGACTCTGATGGCAAAAAAGATATTTGGGATAATGAAGCAGATGCCTTTGCATCTATTGCTAAATATCTTTCCACTGTTGGTTGGGACAATCAATTACCTTGGGGGGTTGAGGTGAAATTATCTGCCCCAATGGATCTCAGTTTTTCCGGTATTGAATCCAAGAAAGCGAAAACTTTAGGTGAATGGCAAGGTTTAGGTGTTTATTTGGCTTATCCGAATGGGCAAGAATCGGCAAAATTAGCTAAGCTTAATGGCCATAAATTATGGCTGATTCGCCCTGATAAGGAAGCCGGACGAGCATTTTTGGTGTCAAATAATTTCCGTACGTTGATGGATTGGAATAAATCCAACAATTTTGGTATCAGTATCGGTAAATTTGCAGATAGAATTTTATCCGCCGTTGGGCAATAAGCTAAAAGCGAATAAATGAAAAGCATAGTAAATAAAAATTTACTATGCTTTTTTGTTTTAGTTGTTTTTTCTATAAGTCTTTTGATTTTTGTTCCAAACGACGTTTTTTAAAAAACTTGCTGATTTTTTGGCTACATTCTTTGCCAAGCACATTACCCTGAATCTCTAAAAAATGATTCATTTTATAATCTTCAAATAAATGATAGCGGGAACCTACAGCCCCTGTTTTATAGTCACAGGCCCCAAAGACCAAACGACCAATACGGCTGTGTAAAATTGCTCCGGCACACATAGGGCAAGGTTCAAGAGTCACATAAAGGGTGCAATCTAGTAGGCGATAATTTTCTAAGGTTTGTCCGGCTTGACGGATGGCTTGCATTTCAGCGTGAGCAGACGGGTCGCAAAGTTGGATAGTCTGATTCCAACCTCTGCCGATGATATTGTGATTTTTATCGACCAACACAGCACCAACGGGTATCTCTCCTCTGGCTTCGGCTAAATCAGCTAAATCTAATGCATATTGCATAAAAGCGATATCTTGCTCGGAAACATCAGTTCGGCAAGTTGTTTGAGTAGGTTTAATAAACATAGTTGCAAAAAATAAAGTTTTTTTGACCGCTAGTAAAATGCCCCAACGGATGGGGCATTATGATTTGAGGCTATTTAGTCACGGCGAAAGCGACCTTTATCATTAAAGCGTCTCTCTTTAAAACCGCCTTTACGATCTTTATTGAAGCCATTATCTCTTGAATCACGGCGACCGCCACGTTCATTACGATCACCTCTACGCTCGCCACCACGACGACCACGAGCATCATACGGATGTTCATTACCGCTGTTTGTAGTGCCGATAAGTGACATCTGCATTTGTTTATTCAACACGCGCGCTTTGTGAGCGAAATGTTGGACTAAATGATTTGGCATACCTTGTGGTAATTCAATGGTTGAGTAGGTATCATAGAGTTTAATATGACCAATATAGCGGCTGCTGATATCACCTTCGTTAGCAATTGCGCCTACAATATGGCGAACTTCTACACCATCTTCACGACCTAGTTCAATACGGTATAAATCCATCGCAACACCGTTATTTTCACGATGTTCACGACCATTACGGCGGTCGTTTCTATCGTTACGATCGCGTCCACGTTCTGAACGTGCAGCGCGGACTACAGGGTCTGGTGGAAGAATTAATTTTTGTTTTTCTTGTAGTAACATCATCATTGCCGCTGCCAGTTCTTCATGATCTTGATCAGCAGTAAATAAGTCTTCCAATAACTCACGGTATTTTTCTAAATCATGGTGTTCTAATTGCTTAGAAATACGTGCTTTGAATTTTTCACGGCGTTTTTCCATTAAAATTTCATGGTTTGGGATAGCCACTTCTTCAATTGGTTTTTTGATGAGATTTTCGATATTACGCAGCAAACGGCGTTCACGTGGCTCAACGAATAATAACGCACGACCTGAACGACCGGCACGACCGGTACGACCAATACGGTGAACATAAGATTCTTCTTCTAACGGAATATCGTAGTTTACAACTAGGCTAATACGTTCAATATCAATACCACGGGCAGCAACATCAGTTGCAACCAAAATGTCTAAACGCCCTGAGCGTAATTTTTCTAAGGTTTGCTCACGAGCTTGTTGGGTCATATCACCATTTAACGCTGCAGTACGATAGCCGTTACGTTCGCACAATTCGGTAATATCAATTGTGCCTGTTTTGGTGCGGGTGAATATGATGGCTGCATCAAATTCTTCCACTTCTAAGAAACGTAATAACGCATCATTTTTACGGAAACCGTTAACTAACCAGTAGCGTTGTTCGATATCTGGAGCAGAGCGTTCTGTCGCTTTAATTTTAACCTCTTGCGGATCTTTCATAAAACGACGGGTAATACGACGAATCGGTTCCGGCATTGTGGCTGAGAATAACGCAGTTTGGTGATTTTCCGGTAATTCTGCCATAACGGTTTCAACATCATCAATAAAGCCCATACGGAGCATTTCATCGGCTTCGTCTAATACGATAAATTTTAGTTCGGATAAGTCTAAAGTGCCGCGACGAATATGGTCAAGAATACGACCAGGTGTGCCGACAACCACTTGTGAGCCCTGTTTTAAAGCTCGTAATTGAATGTCGTAACGCTGTCCACCGTAAACGGTCACAACACGTATGCCTTTCATGTTTTTGCTAAATTGTTCGCAAGCATCAGCTACTTGAATAGCTAGCTCACGAGTTGGAGCCATTACCAACATTTGTGGATGGCGTTGAGAAGGATCAATTTGAGCGAGTAAAGGTAGTGAGAAAGCTGCTGTTTTACCGCTACCTGTTTGTGCCATACCGAGAACATCACGGCCGGAAAGTAAGTGAGGAATACATTCTTGTTGGATAGGAGAGGGGGTTAAAAAACCCATCTCATTTACTGCATCAAGGATAGGTTGAGGTAAGCCTAAATCGGCAAATGTTAAAGATTCAGTTGTCATAAAAAACCATTAATTGGTGGACAGCAAAACAAAAAGCAGAAAATAAACACTATTTTCTGTTTGCATATCCAAATAAATATTATATTGTTGAATTATTTAGTAGGAAGAAAAATGAAATAACAAAGCAAAATAAATGCTTTAACAATCCCCTGAGTACAAGCGGTGAAATTTGCAAATTTTTTTGCAAAATTGACCGCTTAATCTTGTCCTAATCTTTCCCTATTCTTTATCAACAACGGGAGTTGTTTGAGCTAATGAACGCAATTGTCCAAGTTCAAACAGGGCAAAACGATACTCAACGAAGTTAAACACTTGATTTGCAAGAGCAAGTCGGAAAAGGCTGATGGCCTCATCTTTACGATCTAATTTGAGTTGTTGTTTTGCTAAATAGAAATACGTCTCTGTGAGTATTTCTGCGTATTGTGAGCTGTTTTCTTTAGCTTCGGAATCTATTTTAGCACGAAGTTGGGCTAAAGATAAGTCCCCTAAGAAATAATTCACAATATTTGTTCCCCAGAAATTAGGGGAGAGTAATGCTACTCGTGCTTGTAAATTTTTCTTGGCTTCTAATGGGATAAATTCTAACTCATTAAAATAAAGCCATAAAACACGGTAGGGATCTCTTTTATCTTCTTCGTAAAAACGTAAAAGATCACGCTCAGCTTCGGAGTATCGACCACTATAATAGAAGGCTAAGCCTCGATTGAGATAAGTATAGCTATATTCACGATCTAACTCTAATACTGCATTAAAAGCATCAATAGAGCTATCATAATCACCTTCTAGTAGTAGATACAATCCCATATAATTGTAAGCTGCCGCCATTCGCTGGTTAAGTGAAATAGCTTGAGCAAAATCATAACGGGCAAGAGACCATAATCCTAAGCTGTCGTAAATTACCCCTCTTTCAAAGTAGAGATCGGCTTGTTCAGATGAGTTTAATTTCGCTTCTTCTAATACTTGATTTATACGGACAACCATCGCTTCTTGTTCAAAGCGAAGTTGTGGATTTAATTCAGCTAAAGCTAAATTTTTAATTGAAACTAAATCTGAATAGCGATTGCTACAGCCCGTTAATACTAAAACAGAGATTAAATTAAGTAAAAAGAACTGAATTCGAAACAATTTAAACAGCTGTACCATTACTAAATTGCCTTTAAATAATGAACTACAAAATAGAATAACGGACAGTTAAATAGTCCGTTATTCACGATTTATGAAGAATTAGATATTCTCTTGTTCTTCAAAAACAGCTTCTTCCGCTACAGTTTCAGTAGCATTGTCGGTGCTATTAAGATCTTTCATCGTTAAGCGGATACGGTTTTGGCGGTCAATTTCAACCACTTTTACTTGTACTTCTTGACCGACAGATAAGTAATCAGCAACACGATCAACACGTTCGCTGGTAATTTGGGAAATATGGACTAAACCTTCTTTACCACCTAAAATTGACACGAATGCGCCGAAATCAACAACACGGGTTACTTTACCTGTGTAAACAGCGTTCACTTCAACTTCAGCAACGATATCTTCAATACGAGCCATGACCGCTTTCGCTGCATTATTATCAGTTGCGGCAATTTTTACTGTACCGTCATCATCAATATCAATTGAAGTACCTGTTTCTTCAGTTAACGCACGAATGACCGCACCGCCTTTACCAATCACATCTTTGATTTTCTTCGGATCAATTTTCATTGTGTGAATACGTGGTGCGAAGTCTGAAATATCCGCACGAGGTGCAGGAATTGCTTGTTCCATCACGTTTAAAATGTGCATACGTGCACCTTTTGCTTGATTTAATGCGATCTGCATAATTTCCGGTGTAATACCTTCAATTTTAATATCCATTTGTAATGCAGTTACCCCTTCACGAGTACCGGCTACTTTAAAGTCCATATCGCCTAAGTGGTCTTCATCACCTAAAATATCTGAAAGAACAACAAATTTTTCTTCTTCTTTTACTAAGCCCATTGCGATACCCGCAACTGCTGCTTTAATTGGTACGCCCGCATCCATTAACGCCAAAGATGCACCACATACAGAAGCCATTGAAGATGAACCGTTAGATTCAGTGATTTCAGACACTACACGCACCACATAAGGGAATTCTTCCGCAGTTGGCATAACAGCTAACACTCCACGTTTTGCTAAACGACCATGACCGATTTCACGACGTTTTGGCGAGCCGATACGACCTGTTTCACCTACAGAGAACGGAGGGAAGTTATAGTGGAATAAGAAGCGGTCTGACTTTTCACCTGTCAGTTCATCAATAATTTGAGCATCACGCTCTGTCCCCAGCGTTGCGACCGCTAATGCTTGAGTTTCGCCACGGGTAAAGATAGCAGAACCGTGAGTACGTGGTAAGACGCCTGTGCAAATATCTAATGCACGCACGGTATCCACGGTACGACCGTCAATACGCGGCTCACCGGCGATAATACGGCTACGCACTACAGAGCTTTCTAATGAAGTGATGATATCAACGATAGCACCTTCGTTTACGGTTTCATCTTCTGCTGTTAATTGTGCAATAACTTCTGCTTTGATTGCATCAATTTGCTCATAACGTGCTTGTTTTTCAGTAATACGATAAGCATCGCCGATACGGCTTTCTGCTAAGGCTTTCACTTTATTGATTAAATCTGTATTTGGCTCTGGAGCAACCCAATCCCAACGTGGTTTACCTGCTTCTTTTACAAATTCTTTGATATTTTCAATTACAACTTGTTGTTGCTGATGGCCGAATACCACTGCTGAAAGCATTTGTTCTTCAGTTAAAATATCTGCTTCAGATTCTACCATTAATACAGCTTTATCTGTACCTGCAACTACTAAATCTAAACGGCTGATTTTTTGCTCAGATGTTGTTGGGTTTAATACAAATTGATCATTAATGAAACCAACACGTGCTGCACCGATAGGACCGTTAAACGGTACGCCTGATAATGACAAGGCCGCTGATGCACCAATCATTGCTACTAAGTCTGGGCTGATTTGTGGATTGACAGAAACAACCGTTGCAATCACTTGAATTTCATTGAAGAAACCTTCAGGGAAAAGAGGACGCACAGGGCGGTCAATTAAGCGGGCAACTAAGGTTTCACCTTCAGAAGGACGACCTTCACGTTTGAAGAATCCACCCGGAATACGACCTGCTGCGTAAGTACGTTCTTGGTAATCTACGGTTAATGGGAAGAAATCTTGGCCTTCTTTAACATCTTTTTTCGCAACCACAGTTACAAAAACGGTGGTGTCATCCATACTTGCCATTACCGCAGCTGTTGCTTGACGCGCGATAGCACCTGTTTCTAAAGTTACGGTGTGCTGACCGTATTTAAATTGTCTTACGATTGGATTCATTCTGTTTTCCTTTATTAAACGAATTAAAGTTAAGTTTCGTTTTATTTTTTTAAATTGCGACTAGCAAAAATACTCGTGTTATTACAAAAGAATTTTTGATAGCCGCCTCTCAAAGTAAAAAATAAAACTCATCCATTATACAGAGATTTTCATAAAAAATCGCCTATTATTTTTGCTTTTACAAGCGGTCGTTTTTGTGAAGAATTTTGCAAAAAACAATGCTTTTATCACCGCTTGTCTTTCAGGCTAGACTAAAAGAGCTAAATCGTAGAAAATAGCTCTCATTTTTACATTATCTAAAACATAAAAAAATGACGACTGAAATCAATTATGAAGGCATTGAACAAATGCCGATTAAGCGTTTTACCGAAGATGCTTATCTCAATTATTCTATGTACGTAATTATGGACAGGGCATTACCCTTTATCGGTGATGGCTTAAAACCTGTACAACGCCGTATTATTTATGCGATGTCGGAATTGGGCTTAAATGCCTCGGCAAAATATAAAAAATCTGCCAGAACGGTGGGGGATGTGCTAGGTAAATTCCATCCTCATGGAGACAGTGCCTGTTATGAAGCGATGGTGTTAATGGCTCAGCCATTCTCTTACCGCTATCCGCTTGTGGATGGGCAAGGGAACTGGGGAGCTCCGGACGATCCTAAATCCTTCGCAGCAATGCGTTATACCGAATCAAAACTATCTAAAATTGCAGAAGTGTTACTTGGGGAATTAGGACAAGGCACAGTCGATTATCAGCCGAATTTTGACGGTTCACTTGAAGAGCCAAAATATCTACCTGCTCGTTTACCGCACATTTTGCTCAACGGCACAATGGGGATTGCAGTTGGGATGGCAACCGATATTCCACCACATAATATCAACGAGTTGGCCGATGCCAGCGTGATGTTATTGGATAACCCTAAAGCTTCGCTAGACGAAATTCTAACCGTCGTTCAAGGACCGGATTATCCAACCGAGGCAGAAATTATTACACCAAAAGCAGAAATTGCCAAAATGTATGAGCAAGGCCGTGGTTCGATTAAAATGCGTGCGGTATGGAAAAAAGAAGACGGCGAAATTGTAATTTCTGCCTTACCTCACCAAGCTTCACCGTCAAAGATTATTGAGCAAATCGCCACTCAAATGCGGAATAAAAAATTACCGATGGTAGATGATATTCGTGACGAATCCGATCACGAAAATCCAATTCGGATTGTGATTGTGCCACGCTCAAGTCGTATTGATTTCGAAGCGTTAATGGATCACCTTTTTGCCACGACCGATCTGGAGAAAAGCTACCGAGTCAATATGAATATGATTGGCTTAGACGGCAAACCGGCGGTGAAAAATTTACTGACGATTTTAACGGAATGGCTCATATTCCGCCGTACGACGGTAACTCGCCGCTTAAATTATCGTTTGGATAAAATTTTAAGCCGCTTACATATTTTAGACGGCTTAATGATTGCCTTCTTAAATATTGATGAGGTGATAGAAATTATCCGTAACGAAGACGAGCCAAAAGCGGAATTAATGGCACGTTTTAACCTGACTGATATTCAAGCAGAAGCGATTCTCAATTTACGTTTACGCCATTTAGCTAAATTGGAAGAACACCAATTACAAGCAGAAAAATCAGAGCTTGAAAAAGAGCGTGATGAGCTGCAACTGATTTTAGGCTCGGAACGCCGTTTAAACAGCTTAATTAAAAAAGAGATTCAGGCAGATGCAAAAACCTTTGCCAGCTCTCGCCGTTCGCCATTAGTAGAACGTGCGGAATCGAAAGCGATTGCCGAAAGTGATTTAACCCCAACCGAAGATGTGACGGTGATCCTCTCCGAAAAAGGCTGGGTACGTTGTGCTAAAGGACATGATATTGATGTAGAAGGACTAAGCTACCGTGCGGGCGATGGTTATCTCGCTCACGCACGTGGCAGAAGTAATCAACCAGTGGTCTTTTTAGACAGCACAGGGCGAGCCTATGCGCTAGATCCTACCTCATTGCCATCTGCACGTTCACAAGGTGAACCGCTTACCGGCAAAATCACCTTACCGGAAGGCGCAACCATTCAGCAAGTTTTAATGGCAAACTCAGATACCAAAGTACTAATGGCATCTGATTCCGGCTATGGTTTTATTTGTACCTTTGAAGATTTGGTTTCCCGTAATAAAGCCGGCAAAGCGGTTATTTCTTTAACAGAAAATGCAAAAGTATTACCGCCTCAGTTACTTGAAAATGATGAGAACTTATCATTAGTGGCCATGAGCAATGTAGGCAGAATGTTAGTGTTCCCGGTTAGCGAATTACCGGAGTTATCAAAAGGTAAAGGTAATAAGATCATCAATATTTCCGCTGCTGCGGCAAAATCAGGGGATGAGTACCTTGCTCGCTTATTGGTCATCAAACCAACACAATCGCTCGTGTTTGTTTCTGGCAAACGTAAAATTACGCTAAAACCAAGCGATATCGACAACTACCGCGGCGAACGTGCAAGAAAAGGCTCACAATTAGTGAGAGGCTTAAGTACCAATTCTACGGTGGAGATTGTGGAGTAGATTTAGGAATTCAAGCGGTGAACTTTGCAAAAAAATTTACAAAGTTCACCGCTTGTATTTTATGACAATATTTCATGAATGATTAAGATAAAGTGCTTTCTCTACGATAGGAATACCAGTTATGTATCTCTGCATAAAACGTTCATATCCTTCAGTTATTGCTTTATCTGGTTGAATAAGATTCAGATTGGTGGTATTGAATATCTGTTTGTCTAGATAATTCTCCAAATTATAGCTATCAGAAACTTCTAGGAAGTTTGCAAGCAACGCAATCCCCCAAGCTCCTCCATTTGAGGCAGTGCTTGCTGTTGCAAGTGGTATATTCAGGGCAGATGCTAAGATTTTTTGTGCAACACCTTCGGTTTTGAAAATACCACCATGCCCTAAAATACGAGAAATTTCTACTTTCTCTTGATTGATCAAAATATCCATCCCCAACTTCATTGCTCCGAATGAAGTATAGAGGTGAACTCGCATAAAGTTAGCTAAATTGAAATGGGATTTTGTTGGATGTAAGAATATAGGACAACCTTCAGATAAACCGACATTATGTTCTCCAGAGTGAAAACCATAGGAGAGTAGCCCTCCACAATCAGCATCACCTTGTAATGCCTGTAGGAATAACATCTCATATAATTCTTCTGTATATATATTGACTCCAAAAGTCTCTAAGCACTCTCCAAATAATTTAACCCAAGCATTAATGTCAGATGTACAGTTATTGGCGTGTGCCATAGCAACCAATTTTCCTGCGGGAGTTGTAACAATATCTAACTCTGAATAAACTTTTGACAGCATTTTTTCTAGCACTATCATTGCAAATGCAGATGTTCCTGCTGAAATATTTCCCGTTTTTTCTTTAATACAATTAGTTGCAATCATACCTGTACCAGCATCTCCCTCTGGAGGACATAGAGGGATTCCTGCTTGTAAATTGCCACTTGGATCAAGTAATCTAGCTCCTTTTTCGGTTAATTTGCCAGCAAACTCACCTGCAACTAACACTTTGGGTAGGATCTCTTCCAGCTGCCAAGGCATATTAAATTGAGAAATATATTGTGAAAACTGAGAAAGCATCTTTTTGTTGTAGGAGAGAGAATTTGTATCAATCGGAAACATTCCTGAGGCATCACCAATTCCTAATACTTTTTCTCCAGTGAGTTGCCAGTGAACGTAACCAGATAATGTAGTGATATGATTAACCTCATTTAAATGCGGTTCATTGTTTAATAGAGCTTGATACAAATGAGCAATACTCCAACGTTGAGGAATTGGATATTGGAAAAGCTCCGTTAATTTTTCAGATGCTTCTAAGGTAATGTTATTTCGCCAAGTTCTAAAAGGAACGAGCTGTTTTCCTTGTTTATCAAAAGGCAAATAGCCATGCATCATTGCACTAATTCCTAATGCTTTTGCATTACGAATAATAGCATGGTATTTTTCTTTCACTGTTTTGGTTAAATCTATATACGCTGCTTGGAGTTTCTCCCATACTTCGTGTTGATGGTATGTCCAAACTCCGTCAATCAGCCGATTTTCCCAATCGGCGCCGCCAGTTGCTAAAATTGTACCATCTGGACCAATCAATACAGCTTTGACACGAGTTGATCCTAATTCAATTCCAATGACTATATTACCTTGTTCAATTAGTTGTTTTTCATTTTGCATAATTTACTCCTGTTAATGTTTTAATAGGAAAATATGATTTTTTTGTAAGAAGATAAACAGTAGCAATAGACTGCCCCACAAGATCATTGTAATGTAACTGCTAATACCAAGCATATTTAATCCACTTTCAATGACTTGAAGTAAGATAAGAGCTAGCATAATCCCTATGAGCTTTCCTTTGCCACCATCTGGATTTATGCCACCTAGTACAGCGGCAAGAATAGAGATCAGTAAGTAAGAATCACCATAAGAGGCTTTTGCTGAATTGAGTTTTGACATCATTAGAATAGCAGCAAATACACAAAGTACAGATGAGATAATATAGACTAAAATGAGTACCTTTTTCGTATTAATACCTGAGTAATAGGTCGCTTTCTCATTATTGCCAATGAAATAGATCGCTTTGCCAATAGATGTTTTTTCTAGGAAACACCATATAAGTCCTGCAAGCACTAAAAATACTAAAATAGGTGTAGGAATCCATAGAAATGTAGACGCACCAATATTTAAGATACTGTCAGGAAAATTTGCAATTGTAGAGCCATTTGTTACTAATATATTAATTCCGTTAATTAATGTCATTGTACCTAATGTGGCTAAAATCGGTGAAACTCGAATAATAGCAATCAGTGTGCCATTAAGTAAACCGATAACTAATGCACATAATAGGCTTAAGATAACCGACATAACTAACCAAGAAATACCGTTATGCTGCGTAATAAAATAAGCAATAATTAGCGAACAAGCATTCATACTGGCAATAATAGAAAGATTTATTCCACCTGTTAGCATTGGTAATGCCATTGCAAGTGTTAGAATACCTAGTATAGGGATTTGAGATGCCATTGACTGGAAATTACTGACAGACCAGAAGATCTCTGGAATTAAAAGACTAAAAATAATCACAGCAATAGTAAAAAGAGCCAATAGATAAAAAATAGTGTGATCAATTTTTCTTTTCATCGTTATACTCCTTGTTTTTTTAATTGCCCTAATGCAGTAGCACTAATACTCAAGATAATAATGATACCGGTAATGATTGTTTGCCAATAGGAGGAAACATTCATTAAATTTAAGCCATTTTGAATGATTGCTAGCAGCATTACTCCCATAACTGTTCCTAATAATGTTCCTTTTCCCCCTGATAAGCTTGCTCCACCTAAAACGACAGCTGCAAGTACGGTTAACTCATAACCTAGGAGAGAGTCAGGGGCAACGGATTGTACGGTATAAGATTGTACAATACCTGCTATTCCGGCCATAAACCCCATATAACCATAAGCAAATAAATGTAGAAACAGAATATTAAACCCAATTCGAGATGTAGCATCTTGATTCCCACCAAGTGCATAAATTCTTCTACCTATAGTTAATTTATGGGTAATTAACCAAGTCAATAATACTGATGAAATAGCTATAATTGCTTGGAATGAAAGACCAAACTCAAATCCATCTTGAGAGATTTGTTTGAAAAATAGTACTTCTTGTGTAAACCATTCAGGATAATCGTATAGCCATACCCCTTTTGTGAAATACAGCAGCCCTCCATAAAAGATATTCAATGTTGAAATGGTAATAATAATGGAAGGTACATTCATCTTATTAACAAACAGGGCATTGATAAAGCCTAATAGAATACCTATGAAAGATGAGATAATAAATATACCTAAAAAACCAATATCATATTTTCCTATCATTGTTACCATAACATATTGTGAAATGATAGTTATGGCGGGAAATGAAATATCAATTCCTCCTGAAATAAGGACAACAAGTAACCCACAGGCTAAAATCATTAGTATTGAATAGTTATTAACCACATCATAGATGTTTTCAATAGTTGCAAAGTCATTGGTAAAGAATGCAAGCAAAATTACTAAAACGAGTATAGTTGCAGAAAGAATATGATTATTAGTGATTTTCATAGATGGCCTCCGCAATCAATTTTTCTGTTGCATTAATAGGTAAAAGTTCGTTCGCTATCTTACCTTTTTTCATTACAAGTACCCTATGGCTGTTGTAATATGCTTCTTCCACTTCATCAGTAACAAAGATAACAGCGATACCTTTCTGTGCTAGTGATTTAATGATATTGAATATCCCCTCTTTATTAGCAATATCTACGCCAATTGTTGGAGAATCTAAAATGATAATTTTAGGATCAATTGCCAGCCATTTTGCAATAGAAACCCGTTGAGCGTTTCCCCCTGAAAGGGTATTTACCGGCAAATCAGAATCCGCCACTTTAATTTTTAGTGAGTCAATCAGATCTTGACTATGTCGATACGCCGTTGGGGATTTAATAATATTAAACCTACCACAGATCTTATGAAAAATAGTAGATATGATATTGTGATGAATGGATTCTGCCATTATTAAGCCGGTTGTCATTCTATCTTCCGACACATAAGCAATCCCATTTTTGATTGCATCACGATTCGTTTTAAATATGACTTTTTCTCCATTTAATAAGATTTCACCAGATTTAGGCTGAGTAATCCCGAATAAGCTAAGGCATAGTTCCGTACGCCCTGACCCTAGTAAGCCGGTTAAAGCAATAATTTCCCCCTCTCGTAATGCAAAATTTATATTTTCATATTGGCGAGATAATGTTAAGTTACGTACTTCCAGTACAGTTTTTCTTTGCGAAAGATCGGGCAAATCTAACCGCTTGTATTCGATTTCTAATCCGGTCATTAAGAATCCTAAATGTTTCTCATCCATCTCGCTAATAGGATATTGACCAATCATATTGCCGTTTTTAAGTACTAAAACGGCATCAGATACACCCATTACTTCTTGTAATTTATGGCTGATAAAAATAATACTAATACCTTTGCTCTTTAACTTGAGTACGACTTTTAGTAGATCTTGCACTTCTTTAGCAGTAAGAGATGCTGTCGGCTCATCCATAATCAATAAACGAGCGTTTTGTGCCAATGCACGACAAATAGCGACTAATTGTTGCTGTGCGATGGGTATATCTTCTAAAACTGCATTAAGATCTAAATCTGCATTAATACTCTGAATAGCATTTAAGGCCACCTTGTGAATCTCTTCCTGGCTTACCCAGCCAAACTTGCGGTGTGAGTTTATTGCTATATTTTCTGCGACTGTTAAATTGGGAAATAGAGCTAGATCTTGATAGATAACTTGAATCCCTTTTGCAATGGATTCTTGCGGCGTTAATTTAGAATATGTGGCCGCACCAATTTTGATTTCAGCTCCTTTATCAGGTTGATAGACGCCGGAAAGGATTTTGATTAGCGTTGATTTTCCACAACCATTTTGACCGGCAAGGCAGAGAGCTTCTCCATAGTCTAAAGAGAGGTTCACTTGATTTAATGCCTTTATACCGTGGAATGTTTTGCTTATATTCGCCATGGAAATAAATGCCATAATGCCTCCTCAGAGAAATATGGGTTCATAAAGAACCCATATTTATTGCAGATTAATATAAGTTGTCGATATTATCTTTAGTTACTTTAAGTACATTGTGGAATTGGAGTAATTTTTTCTCTGTATCCACTTTAGCTTTACCGACATTAGGGATTTCTAAGCCATCTTCGATTTTTTCGCCTTTTAATACTTTTGCTGCAACAGCGGCAAGGGCATAACCTGCATTAGCAGGATCATAGGTAATTCCCATTGTAATATCGCCACTTCTAATTAAATTAGCAGCTTGAGATGGGATCATCATACCGAAAACACTTAATTTATTTTTCAGGCGTTTTTCTTTAACTGCTAACCCTGCACCGATAGGGCCTTGTGAGCCAAAAGACACAACAGCTTTTAGGTCTGTGTGGGCTTTCACTAAATCAATTGTGGTACGGCGAGCATCATTGATATTTTCCGCAACCGGCATTCTACTGGTAACTTCAAACATATTTGGATAATGTTCTTTTTGGTATTTAACAAATAGATCCGCCCATAAATTATGTTGAGGAACCGTCAAACCTCCAACATAAATAACATATCCGCCTTTACCTTCCATTGTTTTGGCAACTTCTTCAACATAATCAGCAGCAAATTGAGCATTATCGATAATCTCGATATCCCAATCTGCACTTGGTTGACCAACAGACTCATTTGTTAAAACAACAATGCCATTTTGTTTTGCTTTTTTCAGTACTGGCTCTAGAGCGTTCGCATCATTTGGAACGATGGAAATCGCACTGACTTTTTTAGCGATTAAGTCCTCAATTAATTTCACTTGCTGTGGTGCATCTGTGTTGGAAGGACCAACTTGATAGGCATTGATATTGTTATCTTTACCTGCTTGGAGAACCCCCTCAGCCATTCTATTAAACCAAGGCATACCGTCAATTTTAGAAATATTGACTACATCATTTGCAAGTGCTGAGCTATAGCAACTTAATGCTAAGATACTGGAAAATAATGCGTGTTTTAATGTTGGTTTTTTCATTGTTCTTCCCTCATAAATTAAGAAGTCATTACATTGTATACCTGCTCCAACAGCAGGTTATTTTTACTTTAATAGGAACAGCACAATTAAAGTTGTCTTAATCTTATGCTTTAAACAGAGGAGGGAACAGGTAAATTTTTGTTATAGATATGGAAAATTCTGCTACGAAAAGCGAAGTGAGATCTAGATCACACTTCGTTATCTTTACGTCTTTCGATAGTTCTAAATTCAGAGGGGGATAATCCGGTATGCTTTTTGAAGATCTTAGAAAAATACAAAGGGTCTTCATAACCCAATGATTTAGCTATATTTAATATTGAAATGTTGGAGAAATATAATAGTTTTTTTGATTCTGCAATCCGCTGCAGTTCTCTCCATTGCACTAAACTAATACCTAAAGAATCTTTAAACAAGTGCGATAACCGAGAGGAGGATAAAAATACTTTCTCTGCTATGTATTCTATACTGTCATTCCGAGCTAAATTGGATAGAATTAAATCACAAACATTAAGAATACGTTGATCGATTGCCGGTATAATCTCAATTTTCTCTGCAAAAATACACTTCATCAATAAATATTCCAACAGAGTAGTAGCCAAGTCTTCTTTAAAAAAATGGCTGGACTTTAATTCGAGATTAATTTTAGAGAAGAGCTGACTGATTTCTTGGAAATATCGATTATCATTAATTTTTATGCGACCAATCCCTGCTTCTCTATTAGACCAATTTAACCATTTATTCCATTTAGGATTCGGTAAAAAATAGATCCACTTATAGTGCCAATATGAAGCCTCAGAATGGCGTTGGTAATTCTGAATCACATTCGGAGAAAAGAGAAGAAGTTGTCCACGGTCCACATTAAATGTATTTTTGCCGTCATAAATTGTACCACTACCAAAAGTTGTCAGTTGCAACATATAGCCTTTCATACCTTGCTTATTGACAACAGAATCAAGATAATTCCCTTTTTCGCATTGAGTCAATCCAGAGACTAACTCGAAGTCAAATGAGGGACTTGGAGAGAGTAGAGAAAGATTCTTGTACATAGTAGTGGTTTCAAAGTGCTCTAATCTAAAATTATTGCAGATAATTCTACTCTGTAACAATAGAAAATTGAATGTTTATATAATTAGTAAATAAAAGTATTAGTTCAAATTTACAAAAAAGTTGAATTACCCCTTAAGTACTTTTTGATAAAAATGGAAAAGTCAGTTGATGTATAATCAAGACTTTTCCGACCAAAGAGAAGTAAAGATGTATAATTAACTGGCTTATGAAGAACGATTCTACATTGAAACCGCCTTAAAACACAAGTCTATTAGATAGATTACCACTGCATTAAATCGGGCAATATCAACGATTCGATAGGAAATCCGGCGTAACCGTACAAAATCTGGCGAATATATTGCCCGACACATCCAACAGTTTTATAACCAATGGCAAAAAGCAAAGCCTTGCCAAGTCAAAATCACTCCGGCATTATGGCAATGCATTGAAATCAAACTCAAGGTGTATTGAAGTCCGGGGCAAATTGTGCATAGTTTGATGTTACCGATATCGGTTAAATCGATTTATGCCTATTTACACCATCATTTCAAACGAAAAGCCCCATATGGCGGTGCTTACAGCGTGGAGAGAAGCGTTATATTAAACGCAATGAAAAGTTATACCGCCGCCGATGTCGGATTGCTGATGCGGCATATATCCACCACAGACCGCAAGAGATAGAGCTGAAGTATTGAGTGGGAGA
The DNA here is from genome assembly GCF_013377255.1 of Mannheimia granulomatis. Lineage (NCBI taxonomy): Bacteria > Pseudomonadati > Pseudomonadota > Gammaproteobacteria > Pasteurellales > Pasteurellaceae > Mannheimia > Mannheimia granulomatis. The sequence continues at coordinate 1,347,585 of NZ_CP016614.1, read as the reverse complement.
TTGAGAGGTTGATACGATGTTGGGCAAAGGGCATTTTACCGCCTTGGCGACGGTGGTCGAATGAAAGACGAAGTATAGCCGAATCGTGAAATTATCGGGTAAAGATGCCGATGATTTAGCAGAGAAAGTGATTTTGGCGATGCTACCGCTGAAAGCCCATATCCACACCTTAACCTTTGATAACGAGACGGAATTTGCGGCACACAAGAAGTGGGCAGAAGCATTGGATTGCGAAACCTATTTTTCGGATGTGAGAAGTCCCTGGCAAAGAGGGTTGAATGAAAATACGAACGGGCTTATCCGTCAGTATTTTCCGAAAGGGAGTGATTTGCGGGAGATAACACAAGAGGAAGTTGACAATGTTGAGCGGGCATTAAATACCCGTCCAAGAAAAACACTCTCTTATCAAACCCTGCTATTACTGTTTAGTGCAGTTAGGTTGATCGTGTAGAAACTGCGTTGAGCAAAGCGTTGCAATAACGGCTGACGACCTTCCGAGCCGGCAAAGGTTACCAGCAGTTGGTTGGCTTTAGTGCCTAAATCGGGCTTTTTCGGGTTGATTGGATCTTGCAGGTTACGAATGGCTTTCAAGCCCCCACTTCGCCCTCGCAGAACAGGTTGCCGCCATTGACGACTTCTTCCACCAACTGCTCAAAGCTGATGGTCTGCCACTTGCCTTCGCCACGCTTCAACGGCTGAGTAATGCGGTACGGGCTATTGATACTATCCAAAAATGCCGCACCACGGGTACAGGCGGTCGAACGGTTTTCGATCCCGCTTTCGCCCGCCAGCAACACTTCCGCCTTGGCAATCGGCATCCCAAAACGGCAGGGTTTTGTCGCTGGATAGCGGGTGGTACGGGTTGCCCGAAATGCGGATCACTTGGTTGGTCTTCAAATCGACCCTCGCCCCAAACGCCGTCGCACCACTGAGAGCGAGACCGCCTTTTAATAAATTCCGCCGTTTATTATTCATTTTATTCCCTACATGCAAAGCTCAAATTCGATGTAGTTATTGTAAAAACGGGCGGATTGGGTGGGTATTGTGGTTTTCCACATATCAAGGGGAAGTTTGATTTGGGTCAAGGGAGAGGGAACAAGCGGTCAAATAACAGTGGGAATTTGCAAAGTGTTGAGGGGATTTGACCGCTTGTAGAGTTTAAGTTTAACTAGATAAATCAAGCACAAATAGATCTATTTTATTTCTTAACTCTTCAGATATCTTTTCATATACTTCCCAATATAATTCCTGAGCATTATTGATGCCATGATGTTTAACACCAGCAACTTTTTCATCTGGACCGAACCATAATACTAAATAAATACCTTGTCCATCAGAATCTGGATGAATCGAATATAACCTATTTAATTGATTCTCAAATGCTGAGTAAACCTCAGAGTGCCATTGACCTTTAACTTCGATAGGAACAATCTTTCTATTACCTTCAATAAGTTTAGATAGAACAATATCACATCGTTTGTCATCTTTCATATAGTGTTCACGAGAAACTATAATTTGTCTATTTTCTAGTCTTCTCAGTCTCTCAGCAATATATTGTGTAGCCGTATTTTCATCTACTCGATTAGCAAGTACCATATTACCATTATAAAAGATAGATTTAGTAGTTATATCATGCCCATTCAAATCATCTTGGTAAGATTGAAGCTCTTCAATAATAACTGCACGCAAATTTTCTATACTAATAATTTCATCTCGTTCAATTAAATTTACTATTTGCTCTGGTTTAGGTGCTTGAAAACTTTGTATAGCGATTTTCTTTAAATAATTAAATCTAATACTTCTTAAATCTGAATGAAGGTTTATATACGTTGGGTTATTTAGCAATCTATCAATAACGGGAATTGTATTATCTGATTCATTTTTTCCTAAGAAAAAAATCACATTCGTTAAAAAACGATAAGCTTTTTCATCATCAGGACTTTCAGAGCCATAAATATCTGATAATTCAACTTTTGGATATTCTTGCCAAAATGTGTCTAAAATTAACTCAACTTTTTCAGGGGATAGTGCCAACCAATCTTTATAATCGCCAAATATACCTAAATCCTTTTCTAAAATGAATATAGAATTTCGATCTTTGGTTAATTCTTTCCAATAGGACTCATAATCTTGATCTAGTAAATAGAAAGCATGAATATACCAAAAGTTTCTTTGTGTTTTTTGATCTCCTTTTTGTTGATTGTTTTCAGCAGATACTAATTCATCGCAACGTTTTGCAAGTAATAATTTCAAACTATCTCTATTGCTAGATTGAATTGCCATAGACATTAATTTCTCTAACTCTGGTAGTTTTAAATGAGAGTATTTACTTAACCATTCTAGAGCGTACTTTTTCTGAAATTGTTTGAATAAATCTTTTTCTAACCAGTAAACAGGATGATTCTTGTAATTGGTATTGGAAAGCTGAGGTTCTATATAGTCATTTATAAATTTTTCTATTGTTTCTACATTATTAAACAATAGGCTTTCTACCTCATCTTTTAATTGCTTCCTAATACAATCATCTATTTCTGTCCAATGAACAGATAAATGAGTGTATAATGCTTCTAGAACATTCTGTTGTAATGCTTTTAATGATCTGTCTCTTGTAAAAATTTCTATACAAGAAGCATAAAGAATAATTTCAATATTTAAAGCTGAAGAGTCAGAATGCAGTTTAGCCAAATCAGTTAAATTGGGTATGTCCAACTGAATGTAGTTAATACAGTTATATAATGCATTTCTAACTAATTGTTCATCACCAAATTTCTCTGCTATTTTTTCTGGCTCTCGCAGAAAAGTATAGGAAAAGGTTAATAGGCTATTCCTATGACTACCACTTTCTATTAACACTCTATTTTCTTGAATATATTTAATATTTCTTGCATGAGATTTACGCTGTTTTCTATTGATATTTCTAATACTCTTTTTACGGTTATATTTAAGAGTATTTCTCTGATAGAATTCCTTCGTTTCTTGATTTATTCTATACCAAGCCATTAAGAAAGCTGGTTTTTGTAAAGCCTGATTTCGCATATGTCTTCTCAGTAAATTAGGCTTTTTCTCTTTGCTGTAAAAATCATGATGAGATATAAAATATTTCCATAGTGCAATATTATCAGTTCCGAAGGCAAAATCTATAATAAATCTTAGATCTTTAGATTGGAAATTTAATCCTGAGTGAGAATTCCATTCAAAGTGATAGCATTTCATATTATGAATTTCTTCTCTAGTACATAGATTCTCAAATACCAACTTAATTATGTCCTGCCTTAATTCATCATTCTCTGATAAGATTTTTACAGATAAACTTTGTTCTTTTGATACTCCATTCTGAAAGTATAAATCTTTAATCCATGTCCAAATTTTAGATGTACTGAATGTTGAAGATAGTTCAAAATAACGATCTAATAGCATGCTAATGATTTTACTAATGCCTATCCGGCATTTGCAATCATATTTCTCTTGGCAAGTGCAAACTAGGTTATTGGATAGTGAGTCTAGTAATCTTATTGTTAAATCTAGATCTAGTTCTTGAATAAATAATCTAATGAAGTAACGTTTTCCGAAAACTCTTTCTATTTCATAACTGGTTGGATATAGCTCAGCACATATGTTAAGAAAATAAATATAATCATTTAGCTCAAAGTAACTTCTGTCAGATAAATTCATTATTTCACTAGCAATAGATAGTGAAACACTATCTATTTCAGAGACTAGCTGTACCCAAACATCTTTAATTGGATAATCTTTCACTTTAAGCAGACATTCTCCTGCTAGTCTACGAATAGATAATTCTTTATATTTTGGATTAGTATCACAAATGATTGTTCTTAACTCATCAACTACTTTAGAAACTACTGACGACTCAAGTAATAGTTTTAATAGTACCCGTTGTAAATTCCCACTTCTATATTTTTCCGATAGCAATTCTTTTAATTCATCTATCATATCATCAGAAAAAAATCAGAAATACTAAAGTTTCTCCATATATCATGACGAGTAAAATACGGATCCTCTTGATTTAAGTCTTTTAATCTTGATAATAGTGTTCTTTTTGAACCAGGAAGAAGTAAGGATGGATCTCCATTTGCTAAAATAGCATAAGGATCTAAGTTTATTAGTCTCTTCTGAATTTGTTGATTCTCTGATAGTACAGCTATCCACGCAAATAAACCACGTAATTCATCTCTGACAACATTATTAGGCGCAATAATAGATAAAATCTTATTCAATGATAAACGATTCGTCATTGCTGTAAGCCTCTTCGCGAGATAGTTGCCCGCACAATATTCTGCAACAATTCTATGAACAGGTCTATGCTGTCCAGTAGCCTCCCCAGGAATAAAAAATTGTGTAGATAAAATTTGTGTGATATTTAGATCTTTATTTAAATCCTTTAAATTTGGAAAAAATAAATTAGATGATATATCGTCAACACCAATACCTTCTGAGCCAGATAGCATTAATTTACAAAAAATATCTTCAACTAAATCAATTTTTCTTGTAGAAGATAATGTAGAGGAATAACTTGGATTAGCTTCCTTTGCTAATCCTTCAATAGAAAGTTTAAAGGCAGAATATCTACTTTCAAAGTGTTGATTATTCTCAATATAAGCTTTAGCGAATAGTTTTAAAAATAATGGATTGGATAATAGGGGCGTTAATTCAATCTTTTGTGATTCCTGTAAAAATTTTTCTGCATTTTCTTTTGGATAGCATGAACTAAAAATTTCTTTTTGTTCTTGTTGGTTAAGTGGCTTTAAATAAAGTATTAAAGGTTCTTCCCCGAAAAGAGTTTTACAAGTTCTAGTATAGCTTTCAGACCATTCACTAGAGCGACTAGAAAAAATAATTCTGTCAGCTGATGTATTTTTTGCCATAACAAGCACTTTAGTTGCAGCAGATTGATCAACTTTAACTAATTCATCAAATGCATCAATAACAATACAAGAGCTTTTTTCTGGGTTTAAATGAATAAATATATTTGCGGTACTTTTCTGAACACCTAAGGATGTTGCTAATTTCTCCAGCAAGCAACTTTTTCCAGCACCTGGTTCAGCAAGCACTATGATCACTTTTTGATTGAGTGATAATAATTCAGTTTCTGTGAATTCTTTATTCTCTGTATGTAAAATTCTAGAAATATAGTTCATTATAAATTCTCTTGCATAAAAAATCACTAATCAAAGAATTCTCTATCCACCCAATTCTCTTGCCACAATTCATCCATAGTAATCATATATTTCGGATAATTATTTGCAATCTCTTGCAACGGTGAAAACTCTCGTTTAACGGTTTCTTCACTTTCTAATTTGTAGGCAACTTGAATATAGATTTTTTCATTCTGTTTTTGGGCGAAGAAATCCATTTCTTGTTGCCTTTTAAATCGAACTACTCGACACAGTGTAAGATGAAAGCGGAGTTCTAGGGCTTTCGGATGATTATAAATGCTCTTTAAATCGGCTTTGCGTTGTTGACTTTTAAAATAATCGGCGACATTTTACCCGGGTGCCCAAAATCGAGACAATCCCTGATCCGCTATTGAGCACTAACCAATCAAAATGGTAAGGGTTTTCACATATCAACGGTATCACAGGAGCAGATTTATATAACTATAATAATCTCTCTTTAGCTAGAACTTATTTAAGGATTTATCATCAATTTTAAAATCTTTAATCTCTAACTTATCTAAAATCACGGGTAGAACTTGATGAATTAATCGCATTCCGACGAGTAATTCATTCATATAGATGTCAGGATGTAGTCTGTCATCATTAATTCCTAAACATTCTTTTTCAGCTTCAACGCCTAGACTATCGTGTTCATCATCTATTAAGTGCATTAATTCAGCTCTTAATGGAATATTAGATTTAAATGCATATAATTTGAGTTGATGAATCCACTCTTTATAATCTTTCTCTATATCCAGTCTGAATCTCTGAAATTTATTTAGCTGCTGTAAGTTTGTATCTGCTTTAACAATAGCTAAACTTAATAACCTTGTTTCTATATTTATGATTAACTCATCAAAATCATCTATAGAAGATTGGGAATAGAGTTCGGTAATATAAGCAGCATAAAAACTGTATATATCAACAAAAGAGCGGAAAATATCATATATTAATGAACAAAATTCATTATTATAAATTTCTTCAATAAATTCATCACTCCAATCAAGGTAATTTTCATCTTTATTTTCTAATTCCGATGGAAAAGAGAGAGGGAATGAATATTCAAGCTCTTTTAGTGAATTCACTAAATTAGATAATACAAGGTCTGGCTCGTCAACTAATGGTGCTATATAAAAGCCGGTTTCTCCATTATCATTAGCTGATTCAGCTAAGTAAGCTAAGTAAGCAATAATTCCTTGCCATTTCTTTGCATTTTCTATGGAACCAAAGGCTAAAATAACATCAGGATCCAAGCTCCCAATGTCCAGTAATTCCCTTACCTTATTTTCCATTTCAAATGACATATATTCCCCTTTCTTCCATTTCGTTATTTGGGTAGGAGAAACAGATAACTTGCTTGCAAGCTCTTTTTGGGAACATGATAAGATTTGCATTGCTAATTCGATCATTGCTAAGCTCATAAAGACCTCTATTTAGTAAAAAGAATGATTATTTACTAAATAATATGGCCTTTTTACTAAAAAGCAAGATGGTAATGTAAAAATTTACTAAATCGGTCTATTTCTGCTCAGAGTGAATAAGTGATTCTCGTATTATTTCTTCTCTATTTTTCATTCATTCTCCCTTCAGCATTGCTGCTGTCATCAAACGGTAAAATTTGTCTCTATATGAGGAAATTGGATGAAATACTGTTGCTGTTTGGTAATTCAGAGGGGTTGTTTCCGGATTACAAAAATAATCTCCTTTTTGACTGCTTATAGTAGTACTCTGACGATAAATTTCCCCGTAGGTTACACAATTAATTTCACATATTTTTGCTTGGAGTTGGGAAGAATGTTGGCCGATAAGTGGCTGTTGGCCATAAGGAATAGTCAGCCATTCTTAATTACAACCTCAATACAAAAAAGAGAAATTGAACATGAATTTTTTAAACCAATGTATTACTATAACTTCATTGACTAACCCAATCTGCTCAAAATGAAATATCTATTTCTCCTCCTTCTATTGCTTTCTCCACCGTTTGGGAGGAAAACCTGGCAAATCTGCATTCTCGCCCAGCGTGGAGAAGCCTACACTCGAACCCATTGGCAGCCGTGGGTGGAGTGCTTGAACGGGCAGTTTCCGGAGGAGTGGTTTGAGTTTGTGCCGTTGGGGTTGGGAGAGGCGAACAGTTGGGCGGAGTTGGATCTTTTGTTGGCTAACCAAGCCCAGTTTTTCTATTTAAGTCGGCAGAATGTTCGTTGGTTGGCGATACTCAACAGCCCTCATTTGGCAGACGGAGGATCGGTCGGTAGTAGCACTTGGATGCGTGCTGACCGCCCTTATCAACGCCTTGCCGTTCTGAAAGGTAAAACACGGAGTTCGGTGGATAGCACCTTGTTTTTATTGGCATAAAATCAGATTGAGGTGGCAATTGCACCCGTTGGTTTGGAAAACGAGGGTAAGATCAAGCGGTCAGATTTCCGCCTAATTTTGCAAAATCCGTTGTACTGCACAGTTGACAATTTCATCAAGTAACACAATAAAGGCTTTGAGCAAATTCAGGTCGAGTTTTTTATATTTGTCATGCTTATATTCCATAATCAGAATAATCAATTTGCAATAATAGTATCACGCTTTTAGGATAAGCTGAAAATGGATAAAACTATCTTCCCTTAATCTTGCTCCACTGCGAGAAGGGCAAACACAAACAGGAGACTGAAGCTATGGTGCGGCTGGCAAAACATTTAGACGGCCTTGATTTTATCCGATTTTGGATTGCCGAACACCACAATATGCCGCATTTGGCGAGTTCTGCTACGCAAATTTTGATTGCCCACACCCTGTCGCACACGCAGAATATCTGTGTCGGCAGCGGTGGGGTGATGCTGCCGAATCACAGCCAATTACAAGTCGCCGAGCAATACGGTATGCTACACACACTCTATCTAAACCGTGTCGATTTAGATCACCCGGCACTATCCTGATGAGCGTACTGGCACTACGCCGTGGGCAACGAGATGTGTCGCAAGAATTTGAGCGGGATATTCTCTAACTGCAACGCTATTTTGGTGATGCCCAAGATCAAGGCGAAGTGTGAACCTACCCAGCCTTAGGCTTGAACATCCCTCTTTATATCTTAGGTTCAAGCACCGAAAGTGCCTTTCTTGCCGGACGTTTAGGCTTGCTGCATGCCTTTGCCGCCCATTTTGCCCCGAGAATGTTGGATATAGCGGTTGGAGATTTACCGAAATGAATTTAAGCCCTCTGTCGTGTTGGATCAGCCTTATGTGATGATTTGTAACAATGTGTTGGTGGCGAACAGCCAAGAAGAAGCCTACTTTCTAGCCACCACCCAACAGCAACTGTTTTGGGATTTAGTCCGTGGTGTCTCTCGTGTATGCAGCCACTCGTGCCGGATATGGACGCCCTTTGGACAATTCAAGATAAATATGCAGCAAATGTGATGATGAATGCCTCTTTAATAGGCGACAAGGCAAGTATAAAATCCCAACTAATTGATTTCCAAGCAAAATATCAAGCCGATGAGCTGATTGCGATTAACTATATTTTTGATGAAGCGAAGTAGTTGCGATCGTATTCTTTGCTTAAAGAGGTGGTGGAGGGTCTTTAAGAGACCTTGAGGGTATTAACAAGAGGTCAATATCTGCTCGAAATTTACAAAATTTGCCAATTCGTTAAAGCAGATAATAGGAGCTCTTCAATAAAAGTTTCATTGTTGGTTAATAAAACATTAGGGGGATGCTCCTAATTGTTTTGTTTAGATTGCAAACAAGGATAATTGGGAAGCTTCATAGATGGGTATAGGTCTGAGTTATGATTAGATTTTATAAATCATAAACCTGATAGTGATTAAATATTTTTAGAAACAAGATTGAATAAATTCTGTTTAAGATTGTTTTCAGCTTCTAAATTATTCATACCCCAAATATCCGCTAACATTGAAACGGCAATATCAACATTCCAAGGATATAAAATTTGTTCTTGAAAAGTGCCAAAAGGCCCATCTGTTTCAATTAATATCTTTTCTTTTGGTATTACTTGAACCAATTCATAACCCTTTTTACCTCTTAACATTGCAGGTCCTACAGAAAAATAGCACCCCATTTCAATCGCTCGTTTTAACTGCTGTTTGGTGCCTGAAAACCAATGAAGAATTGGTAAGTTATCATTTATTTGACTTAATTCATCTAGTACAGTATTTGTACTCATTCTAGAATGTACACTTAATATTTTTCCACCAGCTTTTGCCGAGCTTCTTAAAATATGGCGAAAAACCTTTAATTGAGTTTCCCAATATGCCTTAAACTCTTTTCCTCCATCTAAACCAATTTCACCTACATAGCGAGTTTGGTTTAATAAGGAATCAAACAATTCCAACTCCTGCCAACGCTCATGAGCCAATTGTGGGTGTAATCCCAAAGCCGTACGAATACGAGGGCAATCTTTCGCCAATAAACTTGTGCCATACCATGCTTTGGGTGTAGTTGTAACAGATAAGACATAAAGATTTTCATCTTGGCATCGTTTCACAACATATTGTGGATTGGTGTATAAATCCAAATGACAATGCATATCCATCATAATATTTGATTCACTATTAAAAGTTGTTCCACTTCATTTAAGCCATTCCTAAAAACATCTGCAAACTGATTTAATTGTTGAGCAGGTAATGAGCCACTTTGTAAAACCCATTGATTTATATTACGATGTTTTTTTGACCAATAGCGCTCATTAAAGCAAATAAATCATCTTTTCTATCCTGATGTGTCAAGATTTGCCGAATGTCATTGAACTCATATTCAGCATCATTGGTGATGCCAGCATAATGCAATGACGCTCTACGAATCAGGCAAGGAACACAAACTCCGCATTGTTGGTTTTTGCGTTTCCAATGACTACACGAAACAGTATCGGGGATAATTTGTTGTAATAATGGTAAATTTGCACATTCTGCTATCATTTGTCCTTTGGTTTTAAATTGATAAGGATTTTTTAAAGTAAAAGGAATATTGACTGCAGTGAACAATTTTTGTAATTCTTGAATAAAATAAGGGTGCGTAGTACGAGTACTCAAAGTACCTACTCTGCGTGGCGTTAAAGGTGCATTGATTGAAATCACTCCATTTTCAGGCACGAAAATATCAATCTCTTCTTGCACAACTTCCTGTAATGCATAAGCTGATACAACTGCAAATGCCAAGAAATTTAAACTTCTGGTTCGCATTGTGATTTCAGTCGTCCTACCATTGTTTAAATGTGGCTGTGCAATTGCATTAAGTTGAGAAAATTGATTGGCATAACGACTTTGATTAAATTTTTCAACAATCATTTGTTGGCGTGATTTGTCGCCTTTATAAGAGTGACTAACCAAAACAGGTGAATAACCCTGCTCTAATAAATCAATTGCTCCAATTGCCGAATCCAAACCACCTGAAAACAAACAAACGCAGTCTTTATTTCTCAAATCCACCAATTTAGCTCTGCTACTTAATTTATAGGGCTGTGGCGGTAATTGCTCGCCTGCCTGAAAATTAAATTGCCAAATATCGCCACTCAAAAAGTGTAAAATTTGCTCTAAATGGGTTTTGTTTGCTTGCCAAATATCAGGCTGACACAAAGGTAAAGTAATGGAAAAAGAACGACACCAACCATTTGCGGTATCTTTTCGTAAAACAAAAGTATCCGCTGCGGTAACTGCCAAAGCAATCGTCAAAAAATCCATTACGGTATTACTGGGCTCAATACCTAATCTTTTTACTTTATCCAAAACCGCATTACCGATATAGGCAATTTGTAGATTTTTATCGCCCATTTCATACAGCCGAACAGGTATTGCACCATTTGGTAGATTTTTTAATTGTTCAATATCGTGATGAAAAACTAATTGAGTCATCAATAATTCTCCCATTCTTCCCAAATTTCCAAAATGGCTTGATTTTGAATTTCTTGCATTTGTTCGGTTGTTAGCTGGCAAATATCATCTGTAACCTTGGGAGCAAGCGTAATATCAACCACTTCACGAATGAGTTGTCGTAAAGCATTTTCCGCTTCGGCAATTTGCACAGGACTATCACCTTTTTTCCAAGCCTTGCCCGCATCGTGTACAATTTGCAGAAAAATGCTTTCAGTTAAATAACAAACCATCATTTTACCAATGACTTCAACAGTAATACTATTTTCATCAAAAGTCGTCATTCCTTCTAATGCTTCTGATAACGCCACATTTATCGCAGAACGAATTTTGTCTGAATCTCCGTGATGTCCAGCCAAAAGTTCGGTAATTTGATTGATAACTGCATCGCAAGGCTGACCATTTAAACTATTTAAATTAACCGAATATTCTTGCTGCTGGCTGCCTGAAAAAATACCAAATAAGCCCGAACCTGCTTGGGTAATTTTTCCCAGCTTTTGTACGGCTGTATGTTTACCACCACTGGCTTTTTGAGCGTAATGACCGAGCGCTTTACGCACATCCTCACGCCCACCGCCTTGTACAGCCCTACCTATTGCTTGGCGGAAGCCTTTTAATCGTTGCGGTTCTGATGTTTGTGGCAATGCTTGGCTGTCATCAACCCAAGCAGGTAATAGAGGGGAACGACCATTTGGTCCTACGCTAGATTGTGAAGTACCCATTGATTACTCCTGATACCAAGTTTTGCTTTTTAATCTTTTGTTTAACCACGGATAGTTAATGCCTTTATTTTTCAATCCAACAATAAAACGGTTTAAAATTTTTGCACCATCTTCTGAATTTTCCGCCAACAAACAAGCCCCTGTAAAACCATTTGGACTTTTATCCCAATTATCCACTTTTCTTAATTGTTCAATTAAGGATTCCATAACAGAGATTTGTTCATCTGTCGTTAATTGTTGAATGGCATTTTGGGTATATTGAGAACCTGTTATTGTTGTGGTTGTAAGTAAAATGCTTAAAGCATCTTGGGCTTTTTGAGAAAGTTGAGCAGTATAAGTATTTAGCGGTATGGTTTCTCTGGATAAATAAATTGCCGCTCGCAAATCAAGATCAGATAATTTGGGCTCTAATTTTACCCATTCTTTGATAAATGTTTGAATGGGTTTATTTTCAGAGAGTATTGATAAATTTTGCTCATTGTTATTTTCCAGCTCTTTTAATAATTCAGGTTTGCCCTCTTTTTCATTGATAAGCTGATAAAATTTTATTACTGTATCAGAATCCACACATCGCTCAAAAATTACCAATTTGGTAATAATCGCTTCATCTAATGGCATTTGACGCTTATCTGAAATTTTGGCTCGCATTTTAATAGTATTTAAAATTCGTTTTACAATTCTAGGATTACCGTGAATGTTTGGCGAATTTGCCAATAAAGGGGCTATTCTGTTCGCTCGCTCAAAATCTGCCAATAGAGCTTGATTATTTTGCTCTCCAATAGTTTCAGCTACTTGTTCTGGCTTTAAGGATTGATTTTGCCAAGATTGTTGCAAATGGTTTTCTAAAAATTGGCGTAAGTTTTCTAATGTTTCGGTAGATAATTTTTGATGAATGGCGTGTAGCATATACAAATACGCGCGAATCTCAAGAACACCAGCTTTCGGTACACGAATAGGAATCTGAATGAGTTTGTCCAAATAATCAATTTGATGACTATAAGACAAATCTTTGTAATGTTCCGCAACTGAATGGCGAATCATTTCCTCATCAGCCGCAATAATAAAAGCGGTACGATTTAAAAATAAGAATAAGCGAATGGCTTCCAATGTTTGAATGGCATTAGCAGGCAGACAACGGTCAAGGTTATCAATAACAATAACCAGCTTTTTACCTAAATCCTGTAATATTTCGCCATATTCTTTTCTAAACGCATTGATTTGTTGTGGTGGTGTTTGTTTCTCCTTTGGCTTGATAAGATTTTTTCCTGAATCAATAATCTCTTTTCCTGTTTCTATAGCTTGTTTACTTTCTGCTTCATCTTGAATACCATCCAATGAATTTTGGGCTGTTTCAAATGTTCTGGAAATTAAACCAAAAGTTGGTATTCCTGCTGCTAAAGCAGCCCCATCAGCCATTAAACCAAACAAACGCAATCCATCAATTCTTGCAAATAAATTTTTAGATTTTTTCCAAATGGTTTCGTCATCTTTGGCAGCCTGAATCAAATGACTAGCAATCACTTCTAAAAGTGCTGCCCTGGCATCGTCAAATCCTTGATAAAGCCAAGCATCAAATTTAATCACAATCCACTCATCGGGCTTGATTTGTTGCTCAATTAAATTTAACAGGGAAGACTTGCCTGCACCCCAGTTACCAAAAATACCTATTGAAACTGGTAACATAGCTTCAGTTTCCAATATTTCAGTAACGATTTGAGACACTTCGCCAAAATTGAGATAGTCCTCTTTAGATTCAGTATCTGACCACATAAATTACTCTCATTTATGTAAAAATATTAGCTTTCCTATTTTAACATATTTCTAACTGAAAAATTTTAAATATTTTAATAATAAAGCATGGATAAGATTAGAGTAAAGCCCTACTTTCTCCAAAACAGTATTACTCACTCCTTTATAGCTAAATTACCCTTTCAAACTCCCCTCAATCACAAACCGATATTTCACATCGGATTTTTGCATACGTTCGTAGGCGGTGTTGATCTCACTCATTGCAATCATCTCTACATCTGCCACGATGTTATGATCGGCACAGAAATCCAGCATTTCTTGGGTTTCTTTAATCCTGCCAATCACCGATGCCGAAATGCTACGGCGTCCCATAATCATTGGTACGGTGTTAATCGTCTGTTCTAATTCACCGATCAGCCCGACCAGCACTAATGAGCCGTTTAGTGTGAGCGTTGGGATATAGGCTTTCAGGTCGTGGGTGTATGGCACGGTGTCGATAATCAGATCAAAGGTATTGGCTGCCTCGCTCATCTGCTCGTCATCAGTGGAAAGCACCACAAGGCTTGCACCTAGGCGGAATGCGTCAAAACTGGGATTTTGAGATGTGGTTTTCTGGCTTCCCGGTGGATAATACCTTGTTATTTGCAGAAAATCAGATTGAGGCGGTGAAGCCGAATGTGCCGAAGCCCTTGCCGCCTAAATTTTGGATGCACTTTTGGCAGAGCCAATTGTCCGATTAAACCTGGTAAAACAGAGTGGAATTTATTGAGCAGGCGATTTGCCCCAACTCGGTGCGGTGTTGCTCAATATTCGTGTGTCGCTGCTGGACGGTCAACAAGTGTATCAAAAATTACGCTAAACTTACCAGAAAAGAGCGGAATTTGGTGCTCTAGATTAGCAAAGCATCACCAACAAGCAGATGGATGATCAGCTTGCTGTGTCGGTGTGCACAGTGGAAGTACACCGCTCAAGTGTGATGGAAAAAATGCAGGCGGAGAGCTTAGCAGGGCTGGTACAGAAAATTAGTGATTTGCAAAAAATTGAGAGAATATAACCGTTTGTGTATTTGAAGATAAGTGTGAAATTGCTGAAAAAGTGTTATAAATAGTTAGGGTAGTTTATAAAAATTACTGTTTGTATTTTATCCTTCCATTCCCATTTTCCTCTCGTTCAGTTACAATAAAGACTATTTTTCTATTTTATACTAAATCAAAGATTGAGCCCGTATGCAAAACGAATTGGCACAGACTATTCCAGAACTCATTTCGTGGACGAAAGATCGTGAATTTTCTCTTTCACTTTCTTCTGACCGCTTAGCTTTTTTACTTGCTATCTCTATTTATAATCAAGAACAGACAGATGGTGAACTGTTAGAAAGTGATCTAATCGATCTTTTTCGCCATGTTTCAAATTCGTTTGAGCAATCAGATGCGACTTTTACACAGCGTGCCAATAATGCGATTAATGACCTAGTTAGACAACGTTTGTTAAATCGTTTTAGTAGTGAATTTACAGAAGGTTTGGCAATTTATCGGGTAACACCGTTGGGTGTCGGGATTTCAAACTACTATGTTCGTCAGCGCGAATTTTCAACGCTTCGCCTTTCAATTCAGCTTTCTATTGTGGCAGATGAAATTCAGCGGGCTTCTGTTGCTGCTGAAGAAGGTACAGAAGCGTCAAAAGATGAACGGTTTTGGCGGAATAATGTATTTGCGCCGCTAAAATATTCGGTCGCAGAAATTTTTGATAGTATCGATCTTTCCCAACGCATAATGGATGAAAACCAGCACCAAATTCGTGAGCGAATTGCTGAGCTACTTAGCCAAAATTGGCACGAAGCGATTATGAGCTGTGAGCAGTTATTAGATGAAACTTCAGGCAATTTGAGAGAGCTGCAAGATACCTTAAATGCAGCAGGCGATAAGCTACAGGCTCAATTATTGCGCATTCAAAGTTGCTTAATTGCACGTGATGATTTGGATTTTATTGATCAGCTTATCATCAATCTACAAAATAAACTTGACCGCATTATCAGTTGGGGACAACAGGCAATCGATCTTTGGATCGGCTACGATCGTCACGTGCATAAATTTATTCGTACAGCTATTGATATGGATAAAAATCGAGTGTTTGGGCAGCGTTTGCGCCAATCTATTCAGGATTACTACAATTCCCCTTGGTTGCTTTATACCGCAAAAGCAGACGCTTTGTTGGATTTGCGCGATGATGAAGCTGTGTTGAATGAAGCAGAGTCGGTCGGAGAGCTGCCAAGTGAATTGGAATATGAGGCCCTTTCTGACGTGCAAGAACAAATTGTATCGGCAATGCAAGCTCATTTGGCGCCATTCCGAGCAGAAAGTAAGCCGATAGATTTAGGTGTGATTTTACGAGAGCAACTTGCTCGATTCCCGGAATCTCGTCATTTTGATGTGGCTAGAATTATTGTTGACCAAGCAGTTAAACTTGGTATGGCAAGCCAAGACAGTCAGGCTGTTTATCCACAATGGCAGCCGATTAACGATCAGGGTGCGGAAGTGCAAGCTAATGTGATTGACCAATATAATAAGTAACAAGCGGTTGTTTTTTATAAAAGTTTTGCAAATTAAGAGAGATATAACATGACAGATAATATCCAAGAGATGATTTCCCCAAAATTGGCGTTGGCGATTGCTAATTCAATTTTCCCACAGCTTGACAGCCAACTACGTGCCGGTCGCCATATTAGTATAGAATCCCTTGATGAACACGCTTTTTTGATGGATTTTCAAACGGAATTAGAAGAGTTTTACCGCCGTTACCATGTAGAATTAATTCGCGCACCTGAGGGCTTTTTCTACTTACGTCCTAAAGCATCCACTTTGATTAACCGTTCGGCAATGTCTGAAATGGAAATGTTGGTTGGAAAAGTATTGTGTTATCTCTACTTAAGCCCGGAGCGTTTGGCGCAACAAGGTATTTTTAGCCAAGATGATGTGTATGAAGAATTGCTGAGCCTTGCGGATGAAAGCAAATTATTAAAGGCGGTAAATCCACGTTCGACAGGTTCTGATTTAGATCGTGCTAAGTTAGCGGAAAAAGTTGGTGGTGCGTTACGTCGTCTCGCACGTATCGGTATTATTACCCGTGTGGGTGAGCAAAATAGTAAAAAATTTGTGATTTCAGAATCGGTATTCCGTTTTGGTGCGGATGTGAGGACAGGAGACGATCCTCGAGAAGCGCAATTGCGTTTGATTCGTGATGGTGAGGCAACTACACCGTCACTTCTAGCCGAACAAGCGGTTGAATTAGATGAAAATCTTGCAAATGAGTTAGATGATACTGAAGTGGCTGATGAGGAATAATAAGTAATGGAAAATATTGAATTATTAGAACAAAATGCAATTGAACAAACAACAGTTCTTGCACCTGTCATGCCTCGTCACGAAGGTTTAAAACGCGGTAAGTTCCACTCTTTAACTCTAATCAATTGGAATGGTTTTTTTGCTCGTACTTTTGATTTAGATGAACTGGTTACAACCCTTTCGGGCGGTAACGGTGCGGGTAAATCGACCACTATGGCGGGTTTTGTGACCGCATTAATTCCTGATTTAACCTTACTGAATTTCCGTAATACGACAGAGGCCGGCTCGACTGCTGGTTCTCGTGATAGAGGTTTATACGGTAAATTAAAAGCCGGTGTCTGTTATGCGGTGTTGGAATCGCTGAACTCTCGTGGGCAACGTATTATTACCGGTGTGCGTTTACAACAAATTGTTGGTCGTGATAAGAAAGTGGATATCCGTTCATTCTCGGTACAAAATATTCCGCTCGATCAAACTATTATCGGACTTTTAACTGAACAAGTGGGTAATAAAGCTCGAGTACTTCCACTTAATGAACTTAAAGATAAATTCGAGGGTAGTGAAGTACAGTTCAAACAATATCACTCAATTACCGACTATCACAGCTTTATGTTTGACTTAGGCGTGATTCCAAAACGTTTACGTTCAGCGGCTGATCGCAGCAAATTCTATAAATTAATTGAAGCATCACTTTACGGTGGTATTTCAAGCGTGATCACCAAATCCTTGCGTGATTATTTATTGCCGGAAAATACAGGTGTTCGTCAAGCGTTTCAAGATATGGAATCGGCTTTGCGTGAAAACCGAATGACCCTAGAAGCGATTAAGGTTACACAATCTGATCGTGATATGTTCAAACGCTTGATTACGGAATCGACCAATTATGTGTCGGCAGATTATATGCGCAATGCCAACGAACGCCGTAGTAACGTGTTGCAAGCGTTAGAGCAACGTAAAGAGTGGTATGCGGCGAAGTCTAAGATTTTAGTTGAGCAGCAACGTTTTGTGGAATTTAGCCGTGAAACGGTGGATATTGCCGAAACCGAAAATGCGTTAGAGGCGGAATACAATAGCGCGAATGATCATCTAAATTTAGTGATGAACGCCTTACGCCATCAAGAAAAGATCGAACGCTATCAAGATGAAGTGGAAGAGCTGAATATCAAGCTTGAAGAGCAACAGGAAGCGTTGGAAGAAATTGCGGATGTGGCGGAAAATGCGCAAGCTCGAGCGGATCAAGCAGATGACCACGTTGAAGAACTTCGCTCGCAAATGGCGGATTATCAACAAGCCTTAGATGCTCAGCAAACCCGAGCATTACAATACCAGCAGGCGGTGAATGCGTTAGAAAAAGCGAAGCAATTAACCGGCTTGGTAAATTTAGATTTAAATAATATCGAAGATTACCATGCTGAATTTGAAGCTCAAGCAGAAGATCTAACGGATAAAGTATTTGAGCTGGAGCAACGCTTAAGCGTATCAGATATGGCGAAAACCCAGTTTGAGAAAGCTTTTGAATTAGTTTGCAAAATTTCCGGTGAAATTGACCGCTTGCAAGCTTGGGAAGAGGCTCGAACATTATTATCTGCCTTCCCTGAGCAGAAAATGCAGGCACAGCAAGCAATTAGCTTACGCCAAAAATTAAACGATTTAGAACAGCGCTTGCAGCAACAGCAAAATGCGCAGCGCTTACTTGCAGAATTTAACCAAAAATCGCAGCAACAGCTAAATTCATCAGAAGCCTTAGAAGATTATTTTGATGAGCAACAAGCGCGACTAGAAGATTTAGAGGCAGAATTATCCGATTTTGTTGAGCAGCGTTCTACCCAGCGTCAACAACGTGAACAGCTTAATCAACAATATCAACAACTAGCGAAAAATGCTCCTGCTTGGCATACAGCACAGTCTGCATTAGCCCGTTTGGAAGAGCAATGCGGTGAGAAGTTTGAAGCCGGTCAATCAGTTATGCAGTTTATGCAAACGATGTTGAGTAAAGAACGTGAAGCTACTCTTGCGCGTGATGAATTAGCTCGCCAAGAGCAGTTACTTGATGAGAAAATTACTCGATTAAGCCAACCGGACGGCTCGGAAGATGCCCGTCTAAATCACTTGGCAGAGCGTTTTGGTGGTGTGTTGCTATCAGAATTATATGATGATGTATCTATTGAAGATGCACCTTATTTCTCGGCCTTATATGGTGAGGCTCGCCACGCTATCGTAGTGCGTGATTTAGAAGCAACCAAGGCACAGCTTGAAAAATTAGATGATTGTCCAAGCGATCTTTATTTGATAGAGGGGGATCCATCTGCCTTTGACGATGCGGTATTCAGTGCCGAAGAGTTAAGCGAAGGTGTGGTGGTGAAAGTCTCTGAGCGTCAATGGCGTTACTCGAAATTCCCGGATGTTCCGCTATTTGGTCGTGCTGCCCGCGAAAAACATTTAGAAACTTTAAAAGCTGAACGTGATGAAATTTCTGAAAAGCATGCTGAACGTGCGTTTGATGTACAGAAATGCCAACGTTTACACCAACATTTAAGTCAGTTTGTAGGTACGCATCTTAATTTAGCATTCCAAGAAAATCCGGAGACTTTAATGCAAGAAATTGCAGCCAAGCGAGCGGAAATTGAACGTGAATTGGCTCAATCCAGTGGTAATGAGCAGCAATTACGTCATCAATTAGAGAGCGTAAAAGCCCAGTTGCAAATTTTAAATAAAATTCTACCGCTTGCGAACCTATTAGCGGATGAAACATTAGCCGAACGTGCGCAAGAGTGCCGTGAACAATTGGAATTAGCTGAAGAGGATGAAATATTTATCCGTCAGTTTGGTACGACGTTAAGTCAGTTAGAGCCAATCGCAGCAGCATTAAAAAGTGATCCGGCTTTATTTGAGCAATTGGAAGCGGATTACAGCCGTTCTGTGGCAGAGCAAAAAGTGTTGCAGCAAAAAGTATTTAGCCTTGCTGATGTGATAAACCGTCGCCTACACTTTAGTTATGAAGAAACGGTTGGCACAGAAGGCTCGGCATTAACTGAGCAACTTCGCCAGCGTTTAGAAAATGCGCAACGTGAACGTGAGCAAGCCCGTGAACAGTTACGCCAAGCACAGTCACAGCTTTCGCAATATAACCAAGTTCTGACAGGTTTACGCAGCTCCTATGATGCAAAAAACCAAATGCTACAAGAGTTGATTCGTGAAATTGATGACTTGGGCGTGCGTGGCGACACCGGTGCCGAAGAGCGTGCAAGATTCCGCCGTGATGAATTGCAACAACGTTTAAGCCAACAACGCTCACGCAAAGGATATTTGGATAAACAAATCGCTGTGATCGAAGCAGAAATGGACAATCTTAACCGCACATTACGCAAAGCAGAGCGTGATTATAAAGCCCAGCGCGAGTTAGTTGTTCAGGCAAAAGCCAGTTGGTGTATTGTGCAACGTTTATCTCGCAACAGTGATGTAGAAAAACGTTTAAATCGTCGTGAATTGGCTTATCAATCAGTGGAAGAGCTACGTTCTATTTCCGATAAAGCCTTAGGGGCGTTGCGTACTGCGGTAGCTGATAATGAGTACTTACGTGACAGCTTGCGTGCCTCTGAAGACAGCCGTAAGCCGGAAAACAAAGTGGCGTTCTTTATTGCGGTTTATCAACATCTGCGTGAGCGTATTCGTCAAGATATTATCAAAACAGACGATCCGATTGATGCAATCGAGCAAATGGAAATTGAATTATCTCGTTTAACCAATGAGCTGACCGGTCGTGAGAAAAAATTGGCAATTAGTGTAGAGAGTGTAGCAAATATTTTACGCAAAACCATTCAACGTGAGCAGCACCGTATTTTGCAACTCAACCAAGGTTTGCAAAATATTGCCTTTGGTCAGGTAAAAGGGGTGCGTTTAGTGGTGAATATTCGCGATACTCATGCGATTTTACTCAATGCGTTATCCAATAATCGTGAAGAACATAAGGATCTATTTGACAGCCAAAAACTAAGCTTCTCGGAAGCGTTAGCAATGTTGTATAAACGTGTGAATCCACACATTGAAATGGGGCAACGTACACCACAAACTATTGGTGAAGAGTTGTTGGATTACCGCAACTACCTTGATTTAGAAGTGGAAACTTTCCGTGGTGCAGACGGTTGGATGCGTGCAGAAAGTAGTGCGTTATCAACCGGTGAAGCAATCGGTACGGGGATGTCAATTCTCTTGATGGTGGTTCAAAGCTGGGAAGAGGAGGCACGCCGTATGCGTGCTAAAGATATTCTTCCGGCACGTTTACTCTTCTTAGATGAAGCGGCTCGTTTAGATGCAACATCAATTAATACGCTATTTGAATTATGTGAGCGTTTGGACATGCAGTTATTAATTGCTGCCCCTGAAAATATCAGCCCTGAGCGGGGTACAACTTATAAATTGGTACGTAAAATTACCAATAACCAAGAGTATGTACATGTTGTAGGGTTAAAAGGGTTTGGGCAGAAGTAGTAGTTATTCTGTAAGATAATAAAAACGGTCAAGTTGAATAAACTTGACCGTTTTTGTAAGAGCTGGTAATTAAGTATTAATTATTCAAATAAAGCTTTGTGAAGTGAGCGAACTACTTCATCTGCTTCTTCGTTTTTCACTAAGGTACAAACGTTATTTGAGCTTGCACCATAGCTAATTAAACGAATATTATGGTTTTCAATTGTTTGGAATAAACGTTTTGCAACACCGGATTGTGTATGTAAGTTATTACCAATAATGGCTACTAATGCAAGGTCGGTTTCTACTTGAACATTGCAACAATTGTTTAACTCATCTAATAACTCAGGAGAGAGCATATCTGCACCTGATGAAGCAGATCCTGTTTTATCTAATGTTAATGCAACGCTTACCTCTGAAGTAGTAATTACATCTACTGAAATTTTATGTTTTGCTAAAATTGCAAACACATTGGCTAAGAAGCCTTGAGCATGTAGCATGGAAAGGCTTGAGAGCGTTAATAAAATCTGGTTACGACGTAACGCAAGAGCACGGAAAGTCGGACGAGGTTGCGGATCACGTGTTACCCAAGTTCCCCCTTGTTCAGGCGCTTTACTTGAACCTACATAAACAGGGATATTGCTGCGAACTGCCGGTAATAAGGTGGCCGGATGTAATACTTTTGCCCCAAAAGTTGCCATTTCAGCAGCTTCATTAAATGCCATAGTATCAATACGTTGTGCATTTGGTACAACGCGAGGATCTGTAGTGTAAATACCCGGAACATCAGTCCAAATTAATACATCATTGGCTCCTAACACTTCAGCTAGCAATGCAGCAGAGTAGTCAGAACCGCCACGGCCAAGGGTGGTCGTTTTACCTTCATCGTCACGACCGATAAAGCCTTGGGTAATCACAATTTTACCTGACTGAATAAGTGGCTTAATCACATTGTCAGATTGTTGTTGGGTTTTTTCGTCATTAGGTGCGGCTTTTCCGTAATGGCTGTTTGTGGCTACAACATCACGTACATCTACCCATACGGCAGGGTGTCCACGTTCAATTAATAATTGCGTGAAAATCTTAGTGGACATCATTTCCCCATGGCTAATTAATTCATCGCTTAACGCTGCAGAGGTTGCAAGACTTGCTGATTCAGCTAATGCTTCAATATGCTCCAATAATTCATCAATTTCGGCACGAACAGCATCTTGAGATTGTAATTTTTCGATGATGTTGTATTGAATTTGACGAACTGCTGCAATAACTTCATCTCGATGTGTTTTCTCACAACCATTTGCAAGTTCAACCAAATAATTTGTTACCCCGGCAGAGGCAGAAAGTACAACAACGCGGGTATTGTTATCTGCAATCACAATATTTGCCGATGAAGTCATTGCATCAAAATTTGCAACGCTAGTACCACCAAATTTAGCCACAGAAAGATTAGACATAATAAAAATTTCCTTAAAACAAAATAGATAAATGTTGTATTAGGGGATATTCGGAAAGGAAATTTGAGTAGATTATACGGTTTGATTTGAGAACCTATTAATCAGAGCACTCCATTTAATATCATATCAAATATTAAATGACAGCTGATAGGATTCAACCTGCTCAGCCGATGTTAATTCCAGTCTAGTGAATTCACACCTCGGCAATCACTCCCATCACATAATTTTCAAACGGCCCTAGTTGCCTCGAATTAAGTTGCCTGAGTGTTGCACCTCTCCCGCAATGGTAAGCCCATTACTATTTTTCAACGCTTGAAAAACCTGTATAGAAATACCTTTTTATTAGGATTTTGTCAATGAATATTTAGTTTTTGAATGAAAAATTAAATACTTAAACTAAAAAACAAGCGGTTAATTTTTGCAAAATTTTGTAGGAAATTAACCGCTTGTATACTTATGATTTTTTATTGGTAGGTGATTGTTTATGCGATGCCATTTTTTGACGGATTTCGCGACGCTGTTTTGAAAGTTCTGCATTGCGAATCATGTAATCATCAACACGGTTTTCATAATCATCACGCATATTTGAAATAATTGCACGCACATCATTAATAGACATTTCATCTGTAATATATTGTGTGAGATTATCAAGTAGTAATACGCGTTTTTGGTTATCACGAATTTTGCGATCGTTATCCGCTGTTTCACGGTGTAATTTATTTTTTAGGCGATAAAGATGCACATAATCAAGCATATCTTGGAATGATTTATTTACTTCAGACATAGAACTTCCTCTTAGTTAGGTTTAATTTAGATTTTAGTAAGTGAATCCTAGTCTTTTTCCAACAATTCGTCAAAAAATTTTGCTAAATTTTATGATTTAAGACTATTATGTCTAAATAAAGTCGAATTTTTATAGTATGACTAGTGATATAGCTGCTTTAAAAATGGTAATATCTTTGACTATTATGGTTAGTACAGGATTTTATATATGTCATCTCAAAATATTGCTCCTCGTGAATTTGCTGCGATTGATTTAGGGTCGAATAGCTTTCATATGATCGTTGCCCGTATTGTGAATGGCTCTATTCAAGTCCTTTCACGTATTAAACGCCGTGTCCGTTTGGCTGACGGGCTAGATGAGAATTTAGTGCTAAGCCAAGAAGCGATTGAGCGGGGTGTGGCCTGTTTGGCTTTATTTGCCAAACGCCTACAAGGCTTTTCTGAGGAAAATGTTAAAGTTGTAGGCACCTATACGTTACGTCGAGCAATCAATAAGCAAGACTTTTTAGATCAGGCAAAAGCGGTTTTTCCCTATTCTATTTCGATTATTTCAGGTCAAGAAGAAGCAAGGTTAATTTATTCAGGTGTGAGCCATACCCAGCCGGAAAAAGGCCGTAAATTGGTAGTTGATATCGGCGGAGGTTCAACAGAAATCACTATTGGCGATAATTTTACCCCGATTCGGGCAGAAAGCCGCCACATGGGCTGTGTCAGTTTTGCAAAACGTTTTTTTCCTAATGGTGAGTTAACGATTGAACGCTTTGATAGTGCTTACCAGTTAGCGATGGAAAAAATTGAAGATTTGATGTGGGAGTATCAAGAATTAGGCTGGGAACACGCATTAGGCTCTTCCGGCACGATTAAAACCGTTCATCAAGTACTTATAGCAAATGGCTATAGAGATGGTCTTATCACCGAGCAACGTTTGCAAAAACTGATTGATATTTGCTTGGAATTTAAATCGCTAAATGAAATTAAAATGCGGGGATTATTAGAGGAACGAGCTGATGTATTAGTGCCGGGACTTGCGATTTTGCTGGCATTATTTCATACATTTAGAATTGAGGTGTTGCGTTATTCAAACGGAGCATTGCGGGAAGGGGTAATGTATGGGTTGGAAAAAAGCTTCCAAGTAGGAGATATCAGACAACGTACAGCACAGGCGTTAGTAGAGCAATTCGATTTAGATCAGCTGCAAGCCAGCCGAGTTGAACATACGGCCTTAATTTTATTTGATCAAATAAAAAATTGGCGAAACCGCCGCCAAGTTCAAGATCTACGTTCTATGTTGAAATGGGCAAGTTTATTGCATGAAATTGGCATTGTAGTTAATCATAACAATGTACATCGTCATTCTGCCTATTTAATTTCCAACCGAGATTTACCGGGTTTTGATTTTGAGCAACAAACACTTCTCTCTGTATTAATGCGTTTTCATTTGAAAAATTTTAAACGCTCCGACATTCGCAGTATTAATCGCTATCAATGTCGAGATGTATTAACGTTGGTTCGGGTATTCCGCTTGGCAGTATTACTCAATCGTTCAAGACAGGCGACAGTCGAGCCTGAAAAATTAACGCTTACTATTGAAAATAATCACTGGCACTTACAATTTAATCAACACTTTTTAAATCATAATCCGTTGGTTTTAGCTGATTTGGAAGATGAACAAAAAATGCTATCATTGACAGAATTAAGTTTAACTATTTCTTAACATAAAGGAGGCAGAATACCTCCTTTATGCAATTCCCCTACAAGCGGTAAGATTTCATCAATTATTTGCTAAGAGTTTGCAAATAAAAATTTGATCTAGTTCGCATTTTTTCATTTTCCCTATTGAGATTCTTCGCTTTACAAATTATTCTACTTTTATTGGAGCATATCTTCATATATGAATAATCTTATGGAGTGCTTAGGATAGATAAATAATTTAAGGAGCCTTATATGTTACTAGCGGATTTATCAAGAGAGGATTATGCAAAATCTCTTCCACCTGTATTTGCTCGTCTTTGTGCAAAACTAAAAGCATTAGACTTATCTGCATTAGAACTAGGCTGGCAAGATCTTGAAGATGGGATTCGCATGAATGTAATGTCATTTGAAACTAGCCCTGCCGAAGGTAAAAAAGCAGAAATGCATCGTAAATTCGTGGATATTCAATTATTAATTGAAGGTGAAGAGATGATTGAATACGGCTTAAGCCAACCGGATTTAACAAAATATGATGAATATCGTGATGAAGATGACTATCAATTAACCGAGGCTATTGATGATAAAAATGAAGTTATTCTAAAACCGAATATGTTTGCGATTTTTCTACCTTATGAGCCACACAAACCAGGTAATTCAGTAAATGGTAACAAAACATTGAAGAAATTAGTGGTGAAAGTTCCGGCTGAATTGCTATAGGAGTCAGCCATGTCTGCTCGAGGAAAAATTCTAAATACGATCAGCTCGCTTCAAAATAGCCTGACTAAAACTGAAAAGAAAATAGCGGCAGCCATTTTATCGCAGCCGGAATTACTTAATCAATGTTCATTGTCGGATGTTGCTAAACAGTTAGATGTTGGTGAAGCAACGTTTATCCGTTTTTGTCGTACTTTAGGTTTTAAAGGTTATACCGATTTTAAATTAGAGTTAGCGATCGAATTGGCAACTCAAAATCAAGATAACCGAGTTTTGCTGGATACGGATGTTTCAGAAACGGATACTGCACGGGATATTGCAGATAAATTAAAGATAAGTTTAGATAGTGCTATTGGTGAGACCATCAATTTACTGGATTTTGATGTATTAGAAAAAGTGGTACAAGAATTGCGCCAAGCAAAACGTATATTTTTATTTGGTGTAGGCTCATCAGGCATAACTGCAGAAGATGCTAAACACAAATTAATGCGTATTGGTTTACAAACCGATGCGGTCACGAATAATCACTTTATGTATATGCAAGCGGCATTGGTAAAAGAGGGAGACTTAGTCATCGGAATCAGCCATTCTGGCTATTCGGAAGAGATTGTAAAATCGCTTCGTTTTTCTCGGGCAAATAAAGCGACCACAGTAGCTATTACCCATAATTTACGTTCCCCGGTAACGGAAGAGGCAAATTATGTTCTCATCAACGGCAACCGACAAGGGCATATGCAAGGTGACTCTATCGGGACTAAAATGTCGCAACTTTTTGTGCTTGATTTAATTTATACACTACTGGTAAAAGCTGAGCCTGAAACTGCATTGAAGCAAAAACAAAAAACGCTTAATGTGATTTTAGAGCAACGTGTTAAAAGCTAAAGTACTAAATCTGTTACAAAAAACCTTTGAAAGGCGCACTTTCAAAGGTTTTGTACTTTTAGACGATTAAATTGCAGCCTACAAGCGGTCTATTTTTTCTGAAATTTTACTAATCTGAGAGCGATACTTGCCCCTAAAATCACAATAAAGGCAAAAACAATCTGCATTAAGGAGATATGCTCGCCAAGTATGAGATAAGCCATAATCGCGGTTGAAACGGGCATAAGTAGCTCAAGTACTTGGTAAGTGACTAATCCTTGAGTCTGGATGATGTGGAAAGTTAATACCATTCCAACCAGAATAGCGTAAATACCGACTGCGATTAAACAGAACATTAGCCAGCTTGGAGTGGTAAAAATTTCATCGAATTTACCCGCTTGTTGGCTCAGTAACAAGCTGGAAAAAGAGGTGGTGAGAGAGGTTACACAACTTAGAGTAAAGACATTCAGCCCTTTACTAAATTTAACCATTAAATTTTGGATATTTCGAATAACAATCGACAGAAAGAGAAAAAATGAACCAAGCAGAAATCCCTCTTCAATCGCGAGTGTTTTGCCATACCAGACAAAGCCAAGTGATCCGATAATAGTAAGTAATGAACCGAACCAAAAGGCTTTGTATTTTATTTTTTGTCGTTCATCTTGAAAGAAGATTGCTGCGATAATTACGCCAAAAGGCATAGCCAGCACTCCGAAAATGGAGGCTGTGACGGCATTGGTAATTTTTACACCTTTCAACCAAAAATACATATTGGCTGACATCATTAACCCTACAAACAGAGTAATAGCAATTAATTTAGGGCTACGGGCAAGCTGGATAAGTGATGAGCGAAATCGCCATAAAATAAGGAGCAATAAAACCACACTGCCGGCTAAAAAACGCACACCATTATTATTAAGTGGATCAAAATGTAGACTTAAAAAACGTAGAAAAACAATATTTAGTCCGATACCGAAAACATAAAGAAGATTAATGAAAATAAAATGACTGAACAAAGACATAGCTTAGATATAAAAAGTGTTCGACATAGACTATGTCGAACAACAGTTAAAGAAATGCGATTAGAATAGCAATAAATTTTTCAGTGATACAGCATTTTATGATGCTTTTTCATCAACCGGGAGAATATTCGCAGCAGATGCACCACGTTCTCCTTGAACTAATTCAAATTGTACTTTTTGTCCAACTTTTAATGATCGATATCCTTCGGTTTTAATTTCAGAAAAATGAGCAAAAATATCGCTTTCGCATACTTCTGATGTAATAAAACCAAATCCTTTTACGTTGTTAAACCATTTAACAATACCGATATCCATACAAATCTCCAAAATAACTGAATGACGATAAGCGGATTGTAAATAAAACGATCAAAATCTCAACCGTTAAAGTTTGAAAATTAGACAAAGATCACAAAATTATTTAAAAAATAGTCGTTTCTAATTTGATACTTCCATTTTCGACCACGATAGCTTTACCGAATTTTTTTACCATCGCTTCTTGAGCTTTACTTTCATCTAATGTATAGACTGGATTGTTACTGAGGAAGCTATTTAGACCATCGACTAAGACCGGTAAGAACATTTGCAGTTCGCTTTGGTATTTTGACGGCGTTGCAGACCAATTAAGTAATCTAATATCTTTCAGAAATAATGCGCCTTTTTGTGAATCATAATAGGGAGTCGTATCCATATTCAAAGTAATAGAGGCATCATATTTTTTCCCTCTGGCTTTTAATATCCCATCAACTACACCGGAAATAGCTACTTTTTTATCCTCTGTTCTACCAATTTGGCTTGAGAGAGAGTGAAGGTGGTAATCCAATTCAAATAATTGGGGGATTCCAACTTTGTCTTTTAATGGCACTTTTTCAGCGAGCTTAGTTGCTAAATAATTATTAACTTCTTGTTCACTTATGCGAAGTAAATCGGCTTTAGCGTTAAGCATTGCAGTTGAAGAAAGTAATAAAATAGTCAGTTTACGTAAAATTTTCATAATTTACCCTTTAAAATTAGGTTTAATCATCTAAACAGGTTAAAATACGTTTGGGCTATCATCATAGTCCCTCTTTTTCTTTTAGGACAGGAAAAAATGAAAAAATTCTTATTATGCGTTAGCATTTTGACTTTAATTGCTTGCTCATCAACCGGTATGGGCGGAAGCATAGGAGCCGGTGGTGGCTCAAATGGTGTTGGAATCGGTTTAGGCATAGGCACAGGCTTTAGATTCTAATTAGTAAAATTTTGGCGGTTTTTGACCGCTTTCACGAACTGTTTATTTGTGGAATAAAAAATGAAGTATGAATTAAAAAAAACAAGCGGCAATGCACGCCGTGGACGCTTAACATTCTCTCGCCCTAAAGGCGAATATCATGTTGAAACCCCAGCCTTTATGCCGGTGGGTACTTATGGTACGGTTAAAGGTATGACCCCTGAAGAGGTGGCTGCAACAGGTGCTCAAATTTTACTGGGTAATACTTTCCACCTTTGGCTTCGTCCGGGGCAAGAAGTAATGAGAATGCACGGTGATTTACATGATTTTATGCAATGGCACGGTCCAATTTTGACCGACTCCGGTGGATTCCAAGTATTTAGTTTAGGCAAATTACGCAAAATTAAAGAAGAAGGGGTAACTTTCCAAAACCCAATTAGTGGGGAGAAAATTTTCCTTTCACCTGAAAAATCAATGGAAATTCAGTATGATCTCGGTTCTGATATTGTGATGATTTTTGATGAATGTACCCCTTATCCGGCAACCTTTGATTATGCAAAAAAATCAATGGAAATGTCGTTACGTTGGGCGAAACGTTCACGCGACCGCTTTGATGAATTAGAAAATCCAAATGCGCTGTTTGGTATTATTCAAGGTGGAATTTACGAAGAACTACGTAAGGTTTCGGTGGAAAAATTAGTCGAGATCGGCTTTGATGGCTATGCGGTCGGTGGTTTAGCCGTTGGTGAGCCAAAAGAAGATATGCACCGTATTTTAGAATACGTTTGCCCGCAAATTCCGGTAGATAAGCCCCGTTACTTAATGGGGGTTGGCAAGCCGGAAGATTTAGTGGAAGGTGTTCGCCGTGGCATTGATATGTTTGACTGCGTAATGCCAACCCGTAACGCACGTAACGGCCACTTATTTGTGACCAATGGTATTGTGAAAATTCGTAATGCAAAATACCGTAATGACACGGCACCACTTGATCCGGAATGTGATTGCTATACCTGTAAAAATTACACCAAAGCTTATTTATATCATTTAGATAAATGTGGTGAAATTTTAGGGGCGAGATTAAACACTATTCACAATTTACGTTATTACCAACGCTTAATGGCAGAAATTCGCCAAGCAATTGAAGATGATCGTTTTGATGATTTTGTGATTGAGTTCTATGCTCGAATCGGTAAAGAGGTGCCACCGTTACAGTCTGAAATTAACAAATAACAGAGGTTATATGCAACAACTCGAACCACAAGCATTTGCAAGCTGGGCTGAGCCGATTGATATGCTTTATGCTTGTCACGGTAAAGTAAAAAGCTTCTGCAAACAGCTTCAAATTTTGCCTGATTATCTTGAGAAAAACGGCGTGAACCAAGCAGTGAAAAATGATGTTCAGCAAATCCTGAACTATTTTAATATTTCAGCTCCGCTTCATCATGCTGATGAAGAAGATGATTTTTTCCCTGAACTTATCAAAGTTCAGCCGCAAGCAAAAGCAGATGTGGATGAATTAGAGCGTCAGCACGAGCATTTGCACAAAAATTGGGACGATTTATCTGAACAGTTGAGAGAGTTACTAGCAGGTACGCGTGAAAATGTGGATCGTGCTTTGATTGCTCGTTTTGTTGCAGGCTACGATGAACACATCGCCATTGAAGAACCGTTATTTGAGCTTGGGCGTGAGCATTTAGAGCAAGATAAACTATCGGCAATGGGTAAAGTGATGGCAGAACGCCGTAAACTATAACTTTAATTTAAGGTGGACGATATCTCATATTGGTTCGTCCACCTGAAACCTTTCGGGGCATTTTATGAAAAAAATTCTTTTTTCTTCTCTTTTCTTAATTTCAGAGATGGTTAATTCGCAAATGGTAATGGCAAATGTAAATGTACCTTCTGGGGCATTACATCAAGATCCAAGTCTATGCTCTTATGGTTATAATACTAACTGCAATTCAAGCTCCTCATCTCAACAAAATCAATCTAATTCTAATAGATACTATCAATATCCTTATGACGATTACTGTGAAGCTCGTCCGAAAGGAGGAAAAATCTGCCAACATAATTACCGTGGAATGCAACATATCCACCATATTGCTGAATATGATGTTAAAGGTAATGTGATTTATCATCGTGGTTATTATTTCGATGGAATGACAGTTAAATTTGAAGCAAACTATGATTCAAAAGGAAATAGACAAGGCATATATAAACGCTATCACGAAAATGGACAGCTAGAGGGTAGTGGTAATTATGTTAATGATGAATTACACGGTGAATACCGTAATTTTGACAAGAATGGACGACTTATTCGAATTGAAAAATATAATCATGGTATTTTAGAGTCAGCTACCGATTATAGTAATAAATAAAGGACAGTAGAGTTAATTATTATTGCTGAGTACCGGTATTTCTAATTATGCAGTATTCCTTGAATTTAACAGGCTATTCCTGCCCATTGCCATTATTTATGGCTAAAAAAGCGATGACCGATCTTAAAAAAGGTGACAGCTTGGAGGTTGTACTTAATCAGCAGAGTAGCCTTGCTGATTTTGAATTACTTGCCAAAGAGCAAGGTTGGCTTTGTGAGATACAAGCGGTTGAAAATCGGATGATTTTTGCAATTCCTTAGAAAGAATGTTGGCAAGCCTCTTTCCCTAATAAAGCTTTTAATCCATCACTAATTAATCCTTGCCACGCTAAATAGCCATGGGAAGTGGATTGTTCCATATAAGTAACAGGGTAGCCCTTTGCCAGTAAAACATCTTTTAAATGGCGAGAGGTTTCCAATATATTAGCTCTTCCACTTTCATAAAATCCGGCACTGATAAAAAAGCAAACAGGCAATTTTTCTTTTATCGCAAATTGGTGTGCGATGTAGTGACTATTTTCACTCAGTGTATTTTTAGGTTTCCACCAAAATGAACACTGATAAAATCAGTGCTTTGTTAAATATATGAGAATAATTTAGCACTGTATAAGCCGAAGATAATCCGCCGTAGCTAGAACCGCTGATAATCCGCTCTTTTGCTTTCACACCAATGGATTTTTCGGCAAAGGGGACAATTTCTTCCGCTAATATTTTGGTAAAAATTGGGTTGGCCGGTAGCTCAATGCGTCTTGATTCACTCGATGGGTTTTCAATAAAAACTGCCACTGTAGGCGGAATCACTTTCTGAGCGATCATATTATCTAAAATAGTTTTAGTTGGCACACGTTCGGTGTATTCTACACCATCAAACAGGTAGAGAACCGGATAGGTGTTTTCAACACTAAAATTCGCTGGCAAATAGGCAAATAATCGGCGTTTATTTCCAAGTTTTGCACTATCGAAAACCAATTCTTGCATTGTGCCTTTTGCGGTATTTGACTCCTCAAGCAGATAAGACTGTGTTGGGGCTTTTGCTAATTTAACAAGAGAATAGTAGTTAAACTTATCTGTATTTTGTAGATTTTGCCCAATTTTCTCAAAGTAAGGTATTTTGTTTAGCGGATCGGCTTGTGCTGTTGCAAGCAAGGCTCTTCGTTGGGTATATTCATCCACAGGTAAGGTTGGAATATCTGGCGAAAGGCGATATTCAACCAAAGTGTCATTAGGCACGACATAGCTTTTATACCATAAATCGGTTTCGCCAAAGCGCTCCATAAAATCGTGTTCGGTTGAAACACCACCCCAAATACGAACATTTTGTTTTGCTCCACGCCATAAAAAGGTTACTCGGCTTTGCTGTTCGTCCAATGGTTCAATCAGTGGCGTACCAACTTGTTTTACTTTGTCCCAAAAATCGTTAATTAAAGCGGTCTGTTTTTCAGGATTTTCTACAATTTTTTGTCTGAGTTCTTCAAGCTGTGTATTTTCAATCACTTTAGGTGGAGCAATTTGTGCCGAGATTGGGATATGACGTTCAATCGTTAATGTGAAATCTTGGTCTGAAACAGTTGAGCCATTACCTAAAATAGAAAAAGTAGCAATACCGTTTTGTTCGGATTTAAACATAAAATCTTGTTCGCCAAAGACATTTTTAGCTAGCAGGCGAGAGCTTTTATCAGGAAAAACAATAGATAATGAAAGAGGCTGCTCAGCCTTCTGAATTAATTTTCCTTGAACAAAATCGTTTTGTTTAAGCTCAATTGTCATATTGTTCGCATAAAGCACAGATGAAACTAAGAAACTAATAATACAAGCGGTCGTTTTTTTCATATTTTTTGCAGAAGTTTAAGCCCTCATTTGAAGGCTGTTAAAGATTAAAAATGATAGTTTAAGGTTGCACTTAAATTGCGATCTTTTCCATAGAAACAGGAAAAATTATTGGCACAACTTGCGACATATTTTTTATTAGTCAGATTTTGAGCGTTGAGCTGTAAGTTCAAATTAGGCATAAAATCATAAGCCAGTGACATATCGTAAAGTGTGTATGCCGGTACAGTAAAATTATTTTGGTTATTACCAAAAGTCGTTCCCATATAGCGTACACCTACACCGGCGGTTAGCTTATCAAAGAATTTATATTTTGCCCAAAGTGATGCTTGATGGCGAGGAACTCCCCATTGTGTTTTTCCAATCGTAGTACCATCATTATCTGCAGTAATTTCTTTTTTCAAGTAAGCATAAGAAGCCGCTATTGAAAATTTATCGGATAATTGCTGATTTAAACTCACTTCAATTCCTTTGGTTTCTACTTCACCAATTTGTTCGTAAGAGCGAGTTTGCCATTGATAATTTGCTAAATCTTTTTGTGTAATTTTAAATCCTGCCAAGGTGAGCAAGGTGTCTTGGGTTGGTTGGTATTTCATTCCCACTTCCCATTGCCCTGCAGTAGTTGGTTTTAAGAAATTTCCTTGAACATCTTTTTCGGCTGATGGTACAAAAGAGGTACTATAGCTGATATACGGGGCAATACCGTTTTCAAAGTTGTAAACTAACCCGGTACGCCAAGTAAATTTGCCTTCTTTGTTATTCGTTGTTTTATTGTTCAGACGATCTTGATTGCTATTTTTTGCTTGATCGTAACGACCACCTAATAGGAAGTCAAAGTTGCCAATTTCCATTTGATCTTGTAGATAAACGCCAAGTTGTTTTAAATGCTTTACTTCACTTGAAAATAAGCTAGGCTCTGCAATAGTCACGCCATAAACTGGGTTCTGCCAATCAAAATCAGGAGCAATCCCCATATAGTTATCAAGATCTTCACGTACTCGTTTATAATCAATGCCGGATAACAAGGTATGATTTATATTTGCAGTGTTAAATATAAATTCTAATTGGTTATCTAAGCTGACTTCTTGGGTTTTTACATCCCAACGGCGAGCTCTACGCTCTAAAACTGAGCTGGTATCACCCCAATACACTAAATTTTTAAAATTCTCTTCCCCATTATGGTAACTTGTATTCTGACGGAACGTCAGGTTTGGTGAGAATTTATGTGACAAATTGTAGCCCACTTGCATTTGCTCTGATTTTAAACCGTGATAGTTCAGATCGCTTAGGAACATATCATAGGGGAGCTTTTTCCCGTTTACGCTATTAATCGTCCCTTCTTTTGGTAAGAAATTACGATCGCCTGCTTTTGGTTTTTTCGCATAGTAAGCATAAACATTAAGTTCTGTATTTGTAGTTGGTTTCCATAAAAGGCTTGGAGCAAAGGCTCCACCTTTTTCTTTTACAAATTGTGTATTCCAATTTGCTCTTTCCAATTGACCAATTAAACGAGCGGATAGCGTTTCAGAAAGATTTTGTTCTACATCAAGCCCTACTTGGTAGCGGTTATGATTGCCAACAATAAATTGTAAATGGCGATGCGGATTGCCACTCGCTCTTTTGGTGATAATATCCATTACACCACCGGGATTAGCTTGCCCGTATAAAATGGAATTTGGACCTTTAATCACATTGATACTTTCTAAGAAGAACGGATCAATTTCAAATGCGGTTTGGTAGCGAGAACCATTTAAATAGGTAGGGATTGTACCACCATCACTTTTATTACCAATGCCACGAATAGATATTTCGATAAGAGCATTGTTACCACGATAACCCCCCATCATACCGGAGGTATAAGCCACAGCATCAGTAACAGAACGAACAGCTTGATCATTCATTAAATCATCAGAGATAACGTTGATACTAAAGGGTGTGCGAGCCAAAGAGGTCAATGTTTTAGTTGCTACATTAGTATAAACAGGAATATAACCGGTAGTAGCAGCTAACTTTTCTTTGACATCAATAGCATCTAATTCTGCTTCAGATACTGTTTGTGCTAATACTTGAGGGGCTACAATAGCTAAAGTGATTAAAGAGAGTGAATATTTTGTTATTTTCATTATGTTTATCCTTAAATAAGAATGATTATTGAATATAATAATATCTTGTTTTTATGCAAAAAACCTTTGTAAAATAAAATTTTTACTGTGAGAAAAAAAGTTTTTAATTTTATGAAAACAATATTGATTGATGAAGCCAACAGAATGAAAGGTTTTGCACATTTATACCGACTGCGTTCAGATCTTATGCTCAAATATACAGAGGTTTTAGTAACCGAAACACTAGAACAAGAATACGCAGAATTTGAAGCAGGGCTAAGATTGGTTATATTATTGAGTGGGCGCTCGGAAATTGATTTTAATTCGGAAGTATTTGAATTAGATGCAAGTTTAAAACCTCAAGCAGCATTTTTATCTCTAAATAGAGCTGAAATGGTGCGTAAAATTTTTAGGAAAGGGCAACTTCAAAAAGAGCTTGTTATCTTTCTATACCCTAAATGGATAATAGAAAGTCAGTTGAATTTAGCTAGCTATCACCACTTTAAACAGCATTTAAAAGCTCACCAAATTATTTTGACTCAGAGTATGTTAAAGCTTATTCACGATATTGTGTCAGAACAGGAAATACAACCATTTGGGCTACTTGAGAAAGAAGGGAAATTATTAGCTTTATTAGCTAGTGCTTTTTCGCAGCTAACGCAAGCTCCCCAGGTAAAAAAAGATCGAGTACAACAACTAACGGAATCATTAGAAAACGGTAAATTTGACGGTTGGAATTTGAAGCAGATCGCAATGTATTTCCATACCAATGTAACAACATTACAAAATGAATTTCAGCATTACCACAAAACGTCTATTTTTGCCTATTTAAGACGTTCTAAATTAGAACAGGCTTATAAATTATTATTACAAGGATTGAGTGTTACACAAGCGGCTGAATTTGCCGGATATTCAAATTCGGAGAATTTTTCAACGGCATTTAAGCGAACTTTTGGGATAACACCGAGCCAGATTAAACGTGATAGAGCTAGAGGGAGTATTTGAATCTCAGGTTTTATGTTTTTCCCAAATCGTCTTTTTCGCAAATATGATTTTATTGCTGGTATGTTTAATTGTATTAAAAGAAAGCTCCCACACATCACTTGGTTTTAAACGTGCAAGCGGGTGTTTTTCGTAATAAATTTGCAAAGCGATATTTCTTGCTTGTTCATCTTCCAAATAGCTTGCAATAGCAGAAAACTGCACGCCTTCAATTTCACTGATGTTTTCTACTTGATCGCAAATCGTGCCGACAATATGCGGATTCTCTAACATCAACATAGCGTGTCGGGTCGTTTTGGCGGTTAAAATAATCAAGCGGGTATTTGGGGCATCAAAAGCGTAAAAACAGCTTGCCGACCAAAAATCAGTTTGGTTATGAGTCGCAAAATTCACAACGTGATGAGATTGAATAAATTCAACAATATTTTGGGGAAGATGGAGCATTTCATTCCCCCCAATGTGGAATATTAGGAATTTCAATGTCTAACAGCGAAAGAGCGTGAGCAACGCTATGCGTTACCATTTCATCAAGACTGGTTGGTTTTTGGTAAAATGCAGGAATTGGCGGGAAGACAATACCGCCCATTTCGGTTACTTTTCGCATATTCTCAATATGAGCGAGATTGAGTGGGGCTTCTCTTATCATCAAGACTAACTTGCGGCGTTCTTTCAGTACCACATCTGCTGCGCGGGTAAGGAGATTATCACTAAATCCATGAGCGATGGACGATAAAGTTCGCATAGAACAAGGAGCGATAATCATCCCTGCGGTTTTAAAGGAGCCGCTGGCGATGCTGGCTCCAATATTTTGAATGGAATGGACTTCATCGGCTAATGCAAGGATTTCTTCTCGGGTGTAGCAGGTTTCTAAACTGCGCGTCATTTCTGCCCCTTTTGTAATTACTAAATGGGTTTCAATGTTTGCGAAAGGCTTGAGTAGCTCTAAGGCTTTATAGCCGTATTGAAAGCCACTTGCCCCGCTTATCCCTACAATAATCCGTTGTTTTGTCATTTAATAAAATATTCCCATAAATAAGAAATCGGCATTGCTAAAAGTAGTGCCGGTAGCATATTAGCAACCGGGAACATTTTAATGCCACAAATGCGAAAACCGGTAGCAAAGAGTAGTAAGCCACCCACTGCCGAGAAATCTGCCATCATATTTGCCGTAGTAAGTGGCATAATCACGGTTGCTAATAATACTAAAATTCCTTGAATAAGGACTAGTGGGATAGCAATAGTTGTGACTGCATAACCTAGTGTAGCTGCAAAAATCATTGCGGTGAAGAAATCTAAAATAGATTTGATGTAAAGGATAGTAGGATCGCCTGTCATTCCTTCTTTCATTGCACCAAAAATGCCGGTGCCACTCACACAAAACAGTACAAGAATCGCAATAAATTTTTCCAAAAATTCCTCTTGCGAAATATTATGGACAGGTGGAAGAAATCTATCAATTAATCCTCGCACAGATCCAGCTGCATTTCCAATCAGTTTTTCTAGGTAAATTAACTCGCCGATAATAGTTCCGGTAATCAAGGCAAGCACCACTGCTGACATATTTTGGACTGCGTTGGTCAGCATTATGCCTAAGCCAAAACAGCATAAGCCAAAAATTAAGGGCAGAGTAGTACGCAGTCTTTCTGGTAGTCGGCTGCCTAAATAGGCGCCTAAAATACCACCTAAAATCACAGCACCGGCGTTCACAAAAGGACCAATCATATTTACCTTTAGTGAAGTGTGGCTGTAAGCATTACGAGCATAAAAGAGACTACCGCAAGCAAGTAATGTTTTAAGGAAAAGGCTTGTCCTTTTTTAAATGCTTTAGTAGCGAAAACTACATACAGCACAATAAACAATAATTTAGGTAATAACCAACTGAATTGCTCTAAGGTGAAAAATTCATAGGAAAGAAAAATACCGACAATAGCAAAACCGCTCAGTAATAAAAACGTATCCACCATATGAGGAGCAATACGCAAGATTTTATATTGTCGCCAATCGACCATTTTGGCAGATAGCGCCCCACGAGTTAATAGTAACACTAAACTAATATAAGCTAAGCCGAAATGGGCTTTAATAATGGTTGATAGGTAATCCATAGTCATCACTCTGCAATTTCTGTTTTTAAATATTGATAAATTTCACGATAATTTTTTGCCGGTTTATTGGCTTCACGTTCTTTTACTGCACCACGAATTAAGTTGCGTAAATGCTGGCGATCTAATTGTGGGTATTCTTCCAATAAATGATTTAATGAAGCATCGCCCATGGTAATTAATTGATCCCGAACTAATTCTAACTTATGTAATAAAGCTTGTTGTTGATTGTGGCGGTTTTTCACTTTATCCAACGCTTCTTGAATGGGCTCAGGATCGCGGTTTCTCAGTAACTTGCCAATAAATTGAATTTGGCGGCGGCGGGCTTCTAATTTAAAGCCTTGAGCCTGTTTGATAGCCTCTTTGAGATCATCGTCTAATGGGATCTTTTCTAAATTTTGTGGGGTTAATTCAATTAATTCTGCTCCCACTTTTTTTAGCTGCTCGGAATCACGCTTGATTTCACTTTTACTGACCCAGATGATTTCTTCTTCCTCATCTGTCCAATCGATCTCATTTTTACTACGTTTTTTAGCCATTATTTATCCTTTATAATTTTATTCGATAAAAAATGCCCTATTCTAACAGAAATTTGAGTTAGAATATATTCCAACAGTTTTGAAATCACTAAAGTGGAAAAAGAATGTCAATTACAAACAAGCAAGAACTTCAACAGCAAGAAATAGAATTAAGGCAAGCGGTCGAATTTGCGTTAAATTTTGCAAAAAAATTTGGGGCGGAAGCGGAAGTTGGCGTGACTAAAGTAGCAGGTCTTTCTGTATCAAGCCGTTTGGAGCAAGTGGAAAATATTGAGTTTAATAATGACGGTTCTCTCGGTATTTCTGTTTATTTGGGAAAGCGTAAAGGGAATGCCTCTACCTCTGATTTACAGCCGGAGTCTATTCAAAAAACGGTAGAGTCTGCCTTGGCTATTGCAAAATATACTTCAGAAGATAATTGCTCAGGGCTGGCGGATAAAGAGATTATGGCATTTACTGCACCGGATTTAGATCTTTATCACCAAGCGGATATTTCAGTTGATCAAGCTGTGCAACTTGCGGTTGAGACAGAGCATTATTCGTTAAATGCAGATGAAAATATCGTCAATAGCGAGGGGGCTACCTTTAATTCTCATAGTGGAATTCGGGTTTACGGTAATACCCATGGCATGTTGCAAAGCTACCTTTCAAGCCGTTATTCACTTTCTTGCAGTGTGATTTCTGCCTATGAAGATCAGCTTGAACGTGACTATGAATATACAATTTCCCGAGAGTTTGATAAGTTACAATCAGCAAAATGGGTGGGGCAACAAGCAGCAATTAAAGCAGTTGATCGCCTAAATCCTCAGCGTATTAAAACCGCGAAAATGCCGGTGATTTTTTATAATGATGTGGCAACTGGTTTAGTTGGGCATTTAGCCGGAGCGATTAGTGGTGGTGCTTTATACCGCAAATCCAGTTTTTTATTAGATAAATTAGGCGAGCAGATTTTACCTAAGTGGTTTGAGATTTCAGAACGTCCGCATTTATTACGTCAGTTGGCTTCATCGGCGTTTGATAGCGAAGGGGTTATCACTCAAGATCGTGAAATCATTACCGATGGCGTGCTACAAACCTATTTAATGACCAGCTATTCCGGCAGAAAAATGGGACTTAAAAGCACCGGCCATGCAGGTGGAATTCATAACTGGTTAGTCAAACCAAGCTGCACAGGTGGTTTAAATACACTCTTAAAAGAAATGGGAACAGGTTTATTAGTAACGGAAATGCTAGGTTCGGCAATTAATAGTGTAACAGGGGAATATTCTCGAGGAGCTGCGGGCTTCTGGGTAGAAAATGGTGAAATTCAATATCCGGTCGCAGAAATTACCATTGCAGGGCAATTACAAGAAATGTATAAAAATATCGTTGCAGTGGGAGATGATATCGAACATCGTTCTAATATTCAGACGGGCTCGATTTTATTAGAGAACATGAAAGTATCGGGAGAATAAATCTTTTCCCATTATTATGCAAAAAAATCGTAAATTATTACCGCTTGTAATCAAAATTATTTGGAGGCATCAATGAAAAAACATCATATTGACATTCTACATTCAAAAGACGAAGTGCTAAATCGTATTGAAGAATTAGCGAAAGAGATCAACCGTCACTATCAACAAAATGATTGTAAAAATCTGGTTGTAGTTGGCTTACTTCGAGGATCTTTTATGTTTATGGCAGATTTAGTGAGGCTTTTAGACTTACCGGTGGAAGTAGATTTTTTAACTGCCTCTAGCTATGGAAACAGCACTGAGTCCAGCCGTGATGTAAAAATCTTAAAAGATTTAGATGGGGAAATTTGTGGTAAAGATGTATTAATTGTAGAAGATATTATTGATACCGGATTTACCTTAGGAAAGGTAGGGGAAATTCTCAAACTACGTGAACCGAATTCATTAGCGATTTGTACCTTATTGGATAAACCCTCTCGCCGTGAAGTTGATGTGCCTGTAAAATGGGTCGGTTTTGAAATTCCAGATGAGTTTGTTGTAGGTTATGGCATTGATTATGCGCAAAAATACCGTCATTTAGATTACATTGGTAAAGTGGTAATTGATGAATAAATAGAAAAATAAAGCCTAGTGTAGGTAAGCTGCTTTTTTCTGAAATAAGCAGCTTATTGCAATAAAATCGATATAAAAAAGCGTTAGGGCTTTGGCTTAAAAGGTTTTAACGGACTTTATGATCCCTATTTTTTCCCATTTTCAAAATAGGGATCATTTTAGGGAGCACAAAGAGTAAGACTGACTACAACCAAAAGAGACAATAAAAGACTATAAAATGATGTAACTCATTGATTTAATAATGAGTTTGCGACAATGTAAGACAATAAGAAATGCTTGAATGGTCCCCCCAGCCGGACTTGAACCAGCGACCAAGCGATTATGAGTCGCCTGCTCTAACCACTGAGCTATGGGGGGAGAAAAAGTGGATTGGATTATAGAGAAAAACCGAGTATTCGTCTAGTGTTAGATGATTACTCGGCTAATTATTGAACGAGAATGGGGCGTTATTCCTCTCGCCAAATGAGGCTTGCCATCCGTCCTGTCTGTTTATCTCGGCGGTAAGAGAAAAATTGTTCTTTTTCGGTGTAAGTGCAATGTTCTCCTCCCCAAATATTGATAATGCCGAGTTTGTTTAATCGCTGTTTTGCGATTTGGTAAAGATTTCCTAAAAACTTACCGCTTGTAGAGGTATCTTTAATAAAGGCTTCTTTTGCATCTGGATCAAAGGCACAAAATTGTTCAATTACATCGATTCCAACCTGAAAGGCGTTTGGCCCGATAGCCGGTCCTAACCAAACAGAAATATTAGTGGGCTTGCAGGCAAATTCTGCAACAGTTGCCTCTAGCACGCCATCACATAAACCACGCCAGCCTGCGTGAGCGGCTGCGATTTCTTTACCGTCTTCGCTCACGAATAACGCCGGTAAGCAATCTGCCGTCATAATTAGGCAGACTTGGTTTGGCTGATTGGTATAAACAGCATCTGCTTCAAGGTCATTGCCTGAATAGGGTAATCGAATCACTCTGGTACTATGCGTTTGTGTTAAAAACAGCGGCATGTGAGGTAATTGAAATTTCTCTACCAACAGTTTGCGGTTTTGTAGCACGTCATTAATATTATCATTAACGTGGCTACCTAAGTTGAAACTGTCGAAAGGGGCTTTGCTGACACCACCGTTTCTGACTGTAGTGAACGCCTGAATGCGTTGAGGGGCGGTCCAATTAGGAATAATTTTGTCCATTTGCAAAAAATCTCAACAAAATGACCGCTTGTTATAAGCGAGCAGCAATCGCTTCAATTTCTATCCCAACATCTTTAGGTAAGCGAGCGACTTCTACACAAGAGCGAGCTGGGAAGGCTGGGTGGCCATTTTCACGGAAAAAAGCTTCATATTCAGCATTAACGGTTGCAAAAGCGTTGAGATCTTTAACAAATACAGTGGTTTTTACAATATCTGCAACAGTAAGACCTGCTTGCTCAATAATGGCTTTCACATTCTCTAGTGATTGACGGGTTTGCTGTGCAATATCAGTTGGGATCTCACCTGTTTGGGGATTGACCGGGATTTGTCCGGAAGTTAGCACCATATTGCCTAAATCAACTGCTTGTACATAAGGACCGATTGCTGCAGGGGCGTTTTCGGTGTGGATAGTTGTCATCTGTTACTCCTATTAATGAAAAATAAGTGGATTAATGATAATATCTTTTCCTATGATTTGGAATAAAGGAATAGCATAAATGAGCATTAATGTTTCAGAAATTGTATTACATCAACTACAAAAAACAGATGGGGAGTCCCCGGAATTAAAGACCTTGTTACGTGAGAATTTATTAGATATTTCAGCTGAGGTTGATCAAATGATGTTGCAATTACATCAAGCCTATCAAACCAAAGCGAAAGCATACGGTTTATTTAAGCCCGAATCTGTATTTGCTCAGCAACTTAATCGTTTATTAGAGAAGGAAATTGATTTTTTACCTTTTAGCCACAGTTGTGCCAAAATGTTGGCGGCAGAGTTAATTAAATACCCTTTTGCAGATGGTGGTACCTTTATTCTTTGCCGCTATACATTTTTAGCAACCGAATATTTATTTATCGCTTTAATTGATAGTCGTAGCTCAATGTTGGTTGATGATCAGTTAGAAGTAAAACGTACTCAATATTTAGAAATTTCGCAATATGATATTGCCTGCCGTATTAATTTAACCGAGCTGAAAATTGATTCACAATCTAATCGTTATTTAACCTTTGTGAAAGGGCGGGTAGGTCGTAGAATTGCTGATTTCTTTATGGACTTTTTAAGTGCGGAAGAAGGGTTTAATCCTCAAGTTCAAAATCAAACTTTATTACAAGCAGTCAATGATTATTGTGAGCAAGGTGAATTATCTGCTCCACAAACAAGGGAAGTGAAAAAGCAAGTCTTTGATTATTGCAAGGAGCAGATCAATAGCGGCGAAGAAATTGCTTTAAATGAGATTTCACAGGTGCTTCCTACTTTAAATGAAGTGGAGTTTGTTCAATTTACCCAAAATGAAGCTTATGGCTTAGAGGAAAGTATTCCACCAATGCGTAGTACTTTAAAAGCATTAACTAAATATTCGGGTTCAGGCAAAGGGGTTACAATTAGCTTTGATGCTCAATTATTGGGTGAGCGATTGATTTGGGATGAACTAAACGATACTTTGACAATCAAAGGATTACCTGCAAATTTACGTGATCAGCTTGAGCGTAATAAATAATGGAAAATTTTTATTAGTTTAGGTATTATTCAAATATCTACATTGATATAGTCAAAAGGTTAATATATGAAAATGAAATCTCTTTTAGCAGCAATGTTCGTTGCAATGAGTATTACTGCTTGCTCAACGGTTGAGAAAGTGGTGTATCGTATTGATGTGCCACAAGGTAA
The DNA here is from genome assembly GCF_013377255.1 of Mannheimia granulomatis. NCBI lineage: Bacteria > Pseudomonadati > Pseudomonadota > Gammaproteobacteria > Pasteurellales > Pasteurellaceae > Mannheimia > Mannheimia granulomatis. The sequence continues at coordinate 1,303,659 of NZ_CP016614.1, read as the reverse complement.
CTATTTAGAGCAAGATAAAATTGATCAATTACGTGTTGGTATGACTTCTGAGCAAGTGGAGTATTTACTTGGTACACCAATGCTTAAAAATATTTTTGATACTCATCGTTGGGATTATGTTTTTATCAAGCGTGAAGGTTATAAAGAACCTGAACAACGTAATTTGTTTGTCTATTTTGATACGAAAGGGCTAGTTTCAAAAATTGATGATAGTAAAGCGAAACAGTAGTAATTAAGCATGAATTTATTCTCAAACCCACTTCCAAAAGAGGTGGGTTTTCTGTTTTTTGTATAATAATTAAGCTTTTGACTTGATTTTTCTTATTTTTGGATAAATTTTTCTAATTTATTCTTTTAAAATTTCTAATAGCTTGCTAGACTTACACCATCTTAAATACACAACATCAAAATAAAATCAGGAGTCTAGAATGAGCGATTTAAACGCACTTTTCCAAAAAATCAAACAACGTGATCCTAACCAAGCACCTTTCCATCAAGCAGTTGAAGAAGTATTTGGTTCTTTAGGTCCATTCTTAGCAAAAAATCCAAAATACACTCAACAAGGTTTATTGGAACGTATTGTTGAACCAGAGCGCGTAATCAGCTTCCGCGTGACTTGGGTGGACGATAAAGGTCAAGTGCAAGTAAACCGTGGTTATCGTGTACAAATGAGTTCAGCGATCGGTCCATACAAAGGCGGTATCCGTTTCCACCCAACTGTGGATTTAGGTGTATTAAAATTCTTAGCCTTTGAACAAGTATTCAAAAATGCATTAACAACATTACCTATGGGTGGTGGTAAAGGTGGTTCGGATTTCGATCCTAAAGGTAAATCAGATGCGGAAGTGATGCGTTTTTGCCAAGCATTTATGAGCGAATTATTCCGTCACATCGGCGCAGACACCGACGTGCCGGCAGGCGATATCGGCGTAGGTGGTCGTGAAATCGGCTATATGTATGGTCAATACAAAAAATTGCGTAATGAATTTACCTCTGTTTTAACCGGTAAATCTTTAACTTGGGGTGGTAGCTTAATTCGTCCGGAAGCGACAGGTTATGGTGCAGTTTACTTTGCCGAGTCAATGCTAGCGACAAGAGGACAATCTGTTGAAGGTAAACGTGTTGTGATTTCCGGTTCAGGTAACGTAGCTCAATATGCAGCAGAAAAAGTTATTCAAAAAGGTGGTAAAGTCTTAACTGTTTCTGATTCTAACGGCTATGTGTTATTCCCGGATTCAGGTATGACAGAAGCACAACTCAACGCATTATTAGTGCTTAAAAATGAGCGTCGTGAACGTTTATCTGTTTATGCGAAGGAAGAAGGTTTGCAATACTTTGACGGCCAAAAACCATGGGGTGTGGCGTGTGATATTGCATTACCTTGTGCAACCCAAAACGAATTAGATACTGAAGATGCAAAAGAGTTAGTGAAAAACGGCTGTGTTTGTGTATCTGAAGGTGCGAACATGCCAACAACTTTAGGCGGTGTTGAAGTGTTTATTGGCGCAAAAATCCTTTATGCACCGGGTAAAGCAGCGAATGCCGGTGGTGTTGCGACATCTGGTTTAGAAATGAGCCAAAATGCGATCCGTTTATCATGGAGTAGAGAAGAAGTTGATCAACGTTTATTCAATATTATGAAATCTATCCACGAAAACTGTGTAGAAAACGGTACTGAAGCAGACGGTTATATCAACTATGTAAATGGTGCAAATATCGCAGGCTTCAAAAAAGTAGCAAATGCGATGTTAGAACAAGGCATTGTTTAATTTTTAGGTATATATTTTTTAGCCCTCATTCTATGAGGGCTTTTTATTTTTTGAGTTTTGTTATCAAAAAATATGACACAGATCACAAATTTAAACATTGGTTGATATTTCAAGTAAATTCTATTTGAAACAAAAGTTAAATTCGCTTACTCTTAAGCCAACAAAAATAAGTGTTGTACTTAGCAACCTGACACATAAATTTGCTTTCCGAGTGGCCCCAATTACTGGGGCTTTTTTTATGTTTGGATTGCTTAAATCAAGTGCAAAAAAATACCGGCATTATTTAATCTGCCGGTATTGTAAATTCAAAATTTGTTCTAATGCTAGAAAGCAACACTTTCCTTCAAGCTTACTGTTAAGTTGAACACGAGGTTATCGGCTGAGCCATCTTTACTATCTAAGCAATAATAGCCTTCACGCTCAAATTGATAGCCCTGTTCTGCTTTAGCATTGACTAAACTCGGCTCAACAAAACCGTGTTTCACTACTAAAGATTCCGGGTTTAGTACCGCATTAATATCTTCAGCAGCTCCTGGGTTAGCAACAGTAAATAAACGATCGTAAATGCGGAATTCTGCGGGTTTGTTATCTTCCGCTGATACCCAGTGAATTACCCCTTTTACTTTACGTCCATCAGCCGGATTTTTGCCTAATGTTTCAGGGTCATAGGTGCAAAAAATCGTAGAAATTCGACCGCTTGCATCTTTTTCCACACGTTCTGCTTTAATCACATAAGCATTACGCAAACGCACTTCTTTACCTAACACTAAGCGTTTATATTGTTTATTCGCTTCTTCACGGAAGTCTGCCTCATCGATATAAAGTTCACGAGTAAACGGTAAATCACGCTCACCTAATTCAGGGCGATTTGGGTGATTAGGTGCTTTTAAGATTTCTTTTTCACCAAAGTTTTCAATCACAACACGAACAGGGTTGATCACTGCCATTGCACGTGGTGCGTTTTCGTTTAAATCTTCACGAATACAAGCTTCTAGAGCAGAGTATTCTACCACGTTATCTTGTTTCGTTACCCCAATGCGGCGGCAGAATTCACGTAATGAAGCAGGGGTATAACCACGGCGGCGTAAGCCGGAAATAGTTGGCATACGCGGGTCATTCCAACCGTCCACTATGCCATCTGTCACTAATTTCAATAGCTTACGTTTAGAAGTTAAAGTACCTTCTAAATTAAGTCGTGAAAATTCATATTGATGCGGTAAGGGGCGCTCAATTGAAATATTTTCCAATACCCAATCATATAAACGGCGATTATCTTGGAATTCTAAGGTACAGATAGAGTGGGTGATTCGCTCAATCGCATCAGAAATACAGTGGGTAAAATCGTACATTGGATAAATGCACCATTTATCGCCGGTTTGGTGGTGCGAGGCAAATTTTACGCGGTAAAGAACCGGATCTCGCATTACGATAAACGGCGATGCCATATCAATTTTAGCACGCAAGCAAGCCTTGCCTTCTTCAAACTCACCATTTTTCATTTTTTCAAATAGGGCTAAGTTTTCTTCAACAGAACGATCACGGTAAGGGCTATTTTTACCCGGTTCGGTTAATGTACCGCGATATTCACGCATTTCATCTGGTGATAATTCGCATACATAAGCTAAGCCTTTATTGATTAATTCAACGGCGTAAGTATAAAGTTGGTCGAAGTAATCTGAGGCATAGCGTGGTTCGCCTTCCCATTTAAAGCCCAACCATTCCACATCTTGTTTAATGGAATCCACATATTCCACATCTTCTTTTACCGGGTTGGTGTCATCAAAACGTAAGTTACATTTGCCTTTGTACTCTTGAGCGATACCAAAGTTTAAGCAAATCGATTTTGCATGACCAATGTGTAAATAGCCGTTTGGCTCAGGCGGGAAACGGGTGTAAACGTTATTATGCTTACCGCTTGCTAAATCTTCATCAATAATATGGGTAATAAAATTGGCTCGAGTTTCTGTTTCAGCCGTTAAAATGTCTTCGCTCATAATTTTCTCTAGTTTTTGAATAAAATAACAATAAATTCTACACGTTTTGAGTTGCCAGCTCAAGCAGTTAGATGTTGGCAGTAATTTGCAAATATTTAAGAAAAAATAACCGCTTTTCTTTTAATGCTAGATTTTCTTCGGATGTTTAAATTGGATTAAATAATCTTAATTTTAATATGGGTATTGAGTCTGCTACAATATATTTTTTAAAAGGAGTCTTTCAATGAATTATTCAAATAAATCAAGATTAAATTTAGCTGATTTTATCGTGTTATCAGTCTTGTTTTTCGGCTATTTCTCTGCGGTGTCGATATGGGGATATTTTTATGCACCTGTACTTGACCCAATTTCTGCGTCTTCATTTTCCGATGAAGCTAACTGGTTTACGATCACTATAGAATTATGTGTGTTAATTGTCGCATTTATCTACCTTTATTTAAGACGGTTTGATTTTTCTCTTATTCCGATATCAGTAGGAAAAAGTACCTTGCCTTGGGCATTAGGCTTAGTGCTCTTAGGCGCATTACTCAGTGATACTCTGCTTTACGGTGGTTATTGGCTTATCAGTGGGGAAAATCCTTTCCTAGGCGTTGCTAAAGTTGAATCGTTTGTTTCTCATATTAGTATAGGTTTACTGGTGTTTGCTTTCGTTAATGGATTTTACGAAGAGCTGTTTTTTATGGGATTGGCATTCGCGGTTAAGCCGGAACATACTCAAAAGGCGCTGGTTTTAAGTGTATTTGTACGGTTTATTTTCCATATTTACCAAGGGTTAGCTTCCGCTTTTGCCATAGTATTAACCGGTGTTGCCTTTATTTTATTGCGTAAAAAAGTCGATTCTATCGTACCGTTTATTTTAGCTCACGCTGTTTTTGACCTGTTTGGTGCGGGGATTATTGGCTTATTGTTAAGCTTATAGCCGCAATATATCCTTCTTGAAGCAGTAACTTGAGGCAGGTTCTGCTTCAAAAGCATATCCGACAGGTGTTTTAGCTGAGGCTAATAACAACACAAGCGGTCAAATTCTTTGTAAAATTTGCAAGAAATTTGACCGCTTGTTACTACTAAATTTCTCGAGTCTCACTAATCATAAAATTCGCAATCCGTTTAGCAATCAACCATTTTCCATCTTGTTTTACATAAGTATCGGCGTAACGCACGCTATGGTCGTGTAAGATTTCTTTACCGTCTTTGGTTTCAACCAGTTTCACCGCACAATAGTTAATCGCAGTGGAGTTATTTTCATCAACAAGGGTAACGGTATGCTGACCGTTTAGATGATAAACACTGTGAAATTGCGTTAAAAAAAGGTAGTGAAGACCTCTTCGATTTGTGTCACGCCTGCCATTTCAAACACCAATTTGCCACCTATATAAGTATTGACAATAGCATCTTTAGTGAAAAGAGGCATCTGCTCGGCAACTTTTTTCTCATCAGCAAGATTGGAAAAAGTATCGACTAAATCTTTTAAAGCTAAACGATCTTGGATTTGTTGTAAGTTCATCATAGATTACTCCTGTTTAAAATAGTGTTATTAATAAAAAGTTTTTGCATATTTCCTTCAATTTTTAACCGCTTGTTTAGCTTGCAATGCCGACACTTTGGCGAATTTCGCTATTTTCACGCAAAATTTTTGCGACAAAATCAGCAATAGATTTGCGAGACACGCTTTGTCCTTTAAATAGTTCACCTTTATGGGTCAATTGATACTGAATTTCCGAACCGTTGGTAAACCATGCAGGGCGGATAACGGTATAATCCAAATCACTGGTTTCAATGATTGCTGCCGATTGGCGATAAGGCTCCAAAATTGTCCCGTGATCTTCGCCGGTTTCGCCGTAAATGCCCATTGAGCTAATCCACACCAAGCGTTTCACCTTCTCTATATCCATTGCTTTGACCACATTTTCTGCCATCGGTTTTAAGTTGCCGGCAAGCCCTGCATAGACTGCATCGATACCTCGCATGGCTTGAGTTAATGTGGCTAAGTCCAATACATCATCGCCTTGCATAACTTTCACGCGGGTATTCTCAAATTTCGCTACTGATTTAGGTCGGCGGGCAAATAGTGTTAATTGCACATTGTCATCTTTCAGTAGCTCAGGAATAACGCTGGTGGCAAGGCTGCCGCTTGCGCCTAAAATCAGAATGTTTTTCATCTTTATTCTCCAGTTAATAGATGAAATAAGTATAACCGGGTAGATTGTGTTTGATTATTGGGATAAAATGGATTGAAGTTATGAAATAAATTCATTAATTAAGGGGTAATATGAAAGAAAACCTCAACGATTTAAGAGCCTTTTTACTGGTAGCTCAAACGGGCAGTTTTACCAAAGCGGCCGCACAAATGGGGGTATCACAGTCGGCATTATCGCACAGCATTAGAGGAATTGAAGAACGGCTGCAAATTAAGCTGTTTCATCGTACTACACGCAGTATTTCTACCACTGAGGCTGGCGAGCAATTGTATCAACGGTTGTTACCACTGTTTGATGAGATAGACCAAGAAATTAATGGGCTAAGCGAGTTTCGTAATGTGGTGAAAGGTACACTACGTATTAATGGAAATGAGCATGCCTTTCGTTATGTATTAGCAGAAAAATTTGCTGATTTTGCTCAGCAATACCCTGAAGTTGAGCTGGAACTGGTGGCTGAAGATAGGTTTGTTGATATTGTTGCCGAGCGCTTTGATGCCGGTATTCGTCTCGGGGCGGATGTCGCCAAAGATATGATCGCACTACGTATTTCACCTGACTTAAAAATGGTGACTGCCGCCAGCCCTGATTATCTTGCCCGATACGGTACACCGAAAACGCCATTTGATTTAACCGAACATCGCTGTTTAAAACATCGTCTTGCAACACTTGGAGGGATTTTAGCGTGGGAGTTTCGCGATCCGCTCACTAAGAAAATTGTCAAATTCCAACCGCAGAGTAGCCTCACAGCCAACAACGGCTTTCTGCTCCAAAAATACGCTCTACAAGGATTAGGTATTCTTTGGTCACCGCAAGATAGCGTTCAAGCCGAACTCGACAACGGCAAACTTGTACCGATTTTAACCGATTGGACAATGCAGTATGACGGTTATCATCTATATTATCCCGACCGTAGGCAAAATTCACCGTTGTTGAAGGCGTTAGTAGCGGTGTTACGACGCTAGCATGCAATATGTTCTTTGAGGTAAAGACTACAAATAACAGCACAGATGTTCTGCAAATGCCATTAGATCCTGTTCAATGGTCGGGTTTTTCACGACATCATAACAAGCAAAGCTCGGTAGGGCTTCCATCGCAAAGAAACGGTAGTTGCAGTGGATTGGGAAGAGTAAATCGTCCAAGCCTTTGCCTTGAAAGAGGTATTCCTGCGGATTATCAAAGGCCTCTTTCGGGGCATTGAACGTCACGGAGAGCAGGTATTTTTTGCCTTTCATTTTGCCACCCGTGCCGTAATTGGCTTTCGGATTTTGCGAAGAACGCCCGTCTGTGTCGCACAGCACGCCCATCATACCGGCAGTGAATACATCGTCCATATATTTTTTGCACGACCACGGGATTGTCATCCAGTTACTTGGAAACTGCAAAATCACAGCATCTGCCCACTGATGTTTTTCCAATTCGTCTGCTACATCATACTCCACCACATTAGAATGTTTTACCGCATAGCCTTTTGCCAGTAAGGTTTCGCTGGCAACGTCAATCAGCGATTGTGTGAGTTTGCCCTCTGAAAATGGATAGGGCTGATGACCGTTGATGATTAAGATATTTTTCATTGTTGTTCCTTGTGTTAAAAACGATAGTACTGCATCATACCGCAAGCGGTCGGTTTTTTGTAGAATTTTGCTAAAAATAGACCGCTTGTACTATTTGTCGGCAATTAGAGCTTGCCGTTCGGGGAGAGGAGTTTCAGCAGTTTGTCATCGTGATGATGAACTTGTTTGACGTCGTTATCGAAAATCATCGTTGTCCCATTTTGCGGTGTGTAAGCGTCCCATTGCGGTAAATCGCCGCCGTTCGGGTTGCCGGTTTTGGCGAAGTTCGCCCACGCCGTACTCATTGTTTGAGCCAATTTTTTCGCCTGCTCACCGCCGCCTGTGGCGTGTTGGGCTTTGTCAATCGCATTCATCACAAACGGAATTTCAGCCGTATGGTAGCTCATCGGCACGCTGCCAAACAGTGGGGTATCCCACGTGAACAGATAGTTATACACCGGTGCAGGTTGGGCGGCTTTCAGGCGTGCGGTTTTAAGCGCCGGCACACGCAAGAAAGTATCAACATACAACGCATCGGCGAGGTTGCGATTTGGGTACGCCTGTTTGAATGCTTCGATAATGTCTGCCGTTTTGTCGCCAAAGCGAGCGGTGAGTTTCTGCTGTATCTGTTCGTCCGTCCACGTGTTGCGGTTATCGCTTTGGGTTTTCGCTAAATCCAGTTGCAGCGGGAAGCTCATCCATTCGGTTAAATTAGAACCGATCAGCAGCGGAATGTTTTTGGCGATTTCAGGGTATTTTTCGCCCACTGCCTCGTGTGGTAAAAAGGCTGTGCCGGAAACAGGCGTCCACAGTAAACCGTATTTATTGCCTAACACGGCCGGAATTTTCAGCTCATCGGCGGTTTGTTGCAGGGCTTGACGGCTGGCTGCTTCTAATTCCTTATAAGGAATGGTTTTGAGTTTATCGACCTCCTGTGCGGTTAAACCGAGATTTTTCAAGGTATATTCCGCCACTTTACGGCTTTCTGCCTTAGTGGTGTTGGTCATTCCACTGCGTTCTACCGCACCGCTTTGCACAATCGCTTTATTAAACACCCCTTGTGCCGATGGGCTTGCCATTAATACTAATGATTTTGCACCACCGCCGCTCTCCCCAAAAATGGTGACATTATTCGGATCGCCGCCGAATTGGGCGATATTCTCTTTCACCCATTCAAGAGCGGCAACCAGATCCATCATGCCCACATTGGCGGAATCTTTATACTCTTCACTGTAAGCGGATAAATTCAAAAAGCCCATTACATTTAAGCGATGATTGACCGACACCACCACAACATCTTGGCTGCGGGCGAGGTTTTCGCCGTGATAGGTGTCGCTCTCCATTGAGCTACCGGCTTGGAAGCCCCCACCGTGAATCCACACCATGACCGCCCGTTTTTTATTGTCTAACGCCGGTGTCCAGATATTTAGGTTTTGGCAATCTTCACTTTGGGTGAATTTTCCGCCCGAGAAAAGTGCGGTATCCATTGGGTTATTGCCGAGTTGTGGGCAGATATTGCCGTATTTCATCGCAAGGCGAGTATCGTCCCATTTCGCCACTTTTTGTGGTGCTTTAAAGCGTTCCGCAGTGGCGTAGGGAATGCCTTTGTAGGTATAAATGCCGTCTTGGATATAACCTTGAATCTTGCCCTGCGTGCTTTGCACAACGGCAACTTCCGCACCGGCTTGAATTTCAGCCTGAGCAACAGACGAAAGAAGCGTGAGGGTGAGTAAGCTGACAGAAAAACGTTTGAACATCGTTGGTTTCCTTGTAAAAAAATCTCAAAAAATGACTGCTTGTTTAGCGTGGAAAACAGTATAGCAAGCAATGATTTATGTGATTAGATAGGATAAACTTGATGAAGTTGTGAATTTAATTCAATAATGTACACTTATACCGACAACGCTAGTGCGTAATCGGTTACAGCTTTTCAGGGGTTTTGCCCCTGTTTATAAGTTTCGAGAGAAATAAGCTTCGTCAACATATAGCCCGTTTTCGACCATAAGTTGTTTTATTTCATCTACAAAGCCGAGCTGTTTGTGGTGAGATTTTTGGTGCTTAATATAGTTGGCAATCTTGGCTTTTTCTTGTTCGTTGTAAGTCAAAGCACAATAGCCTTTCGACCAAGCAAAGAAATCGGGAAAGAGTGCGTGGCTCTGTTCTATAAAAAGATGCGTTGCATTTTTAAGCTGCTGGACAAAGTCGGACACGGCAATGGTTGGCGGTAGCCCAACTAAAAGATGAAGATGATCGGGCATTCCGTTAATTTGATATAACTTCGCTTTTCTTGATGATACATAGCCGTTTATATAACGATAAAGGCTGGTTTCGTGTTGTTCTGAAATCGTTGGCGTACCGTATTTTGTTCTAAATACGATGTGATAGATTAAACGTGTATAGCTCATATTTCCTCCGAGCAGCAACGCTGCTCAATAACAATAACCGATTGCGGCACTGCCGCTGTCGGTAACAATAATGGAAGATACATAGCCGTTTATATAACGATAAAGGCTGGTTTCGTGTTGTTCTGAAATCGTTGGCGTACCGTATTTTGTTCTAAATACGATGTGATAGATTAAACGTGTATAGCTTATATTTCCTCCGAGCAGCAACGCTGCTCAATAGCAATAACCGATTGCGGCATAGCCGCTGTCGGCAACAATAATGGAAAACGCTCAATATGCTAGTCGTATTGTTTGATTTTTCGATGGAGATCACAAAAATGCAAAACCTCAACGATCTGCGTGCTTTTGTGCTGGTGGCTCAAACCCAGAGTTTTACCAAAGCGGGGGCGTTGCTCGGCGTGTCGGCATCGGCATTAAGCCATACGATTAAAAATCTGGAAGTGCGGCTGAAAACGACCCTGCTAAACCGTACAACCCGCAGTATTTCCACCACCGAAGCGGGTGAGCAGCTTTACCGCCAGTTATTGCCGTTGCTGGGCGATATTGAACAGTGCGTGAACGATTTAAGCCGCTTTCGGGATACATTGCAGGGGCGGCTGAGAATTAATGCGAATGATCACGCTTTTATTTTTGCCTTGTGGGATAAGTTCCAACATTTTATGAGCCAGTATCCTGAAGTAGAATTGGAATTAATTAGCGATCATAAATTTACTGATATTGTTGCTGAAGGATTTGATGCAGGTATCCGATTAGGTAGTGATGTGGCAAAAGACATGATTGCAGTGCCAATTTCGACTGATATGAAGATGTGTGTGGTAGGTTCGCCCGACTATTTTGCTCGATATGGAATGCCACAAACACCTGCTGAGTTGGTTGAGCATCATTGCATTCGTTTTCGTTTGCCAACATCAGGGGGTATTATGGATTGGGAATTTAAAATGGCGGATAGCAAAATCTATAAAATCCAACCATATAGTCATTTAATTGTCAGCAGTAGCCAATTGATGAAACATGCTTGTCTTAACGGACAAGGATTAAATTGGATGCCACAAGATAGCGTTGCTCAAGAAATTTCTGATGGGAGGTTGGTGGAAGTACTTAGTGATTATTCCATCAGCTATGAGGGATATCATCTTTACTATCCAAACCGCAGACAAGGTTCCCCGCTGTTTCGGGCGCTGGTAGATATTTTAAAAGGGTAGGCAGGTATTATTATCTCATATGGCAAGCGGTCAAATTCTTTGCAAAATTTGCAAGAAATTTGACCGCTTATAAAAATTATTAATCTTTTTGATTATTTCACACGTGAAACATATTCGCCTGAACGAGTATCCACACGGATAACTTCACCGATTTGAACGAATAATGGCACGTTTACTACCGCACCGGTGCTTAATGTGGCCGGTTTGCCGCCGGTACCTGCAGTGTCGCCTTTTAAGCCCGGATCGGTTTCAACGATCTCAAGTTCAACGAAGTTTGGTGGCGTTACCGCGATTGCAGAGCCGTTCCATAACGTGACGATACATTCAGCGTTATCAACCAACCATTTTACGTTATCGCCTAATGCTTTTTCATCTACAGAGATTTGTTCAAACGTTTCAGGGTGCATAAAGTACCAGAAATCACCATCGTTGTAAGAGTAGTTGTAGTTAGAATCAACAACATCAGCAGCTTCAACAGTTGAGCCTGATTTAAAGTTGATTTCTAATACTTTACCGGAAATTAATTTACGGATTTTAGTACGGGTAAATGCTTGGCCTTTCCCCGGTTTTACGAATTCGTTTTCAACGATAACACAAGGTTCACCATCTTGGATAAATTTTAAACCTTTTTTAAAGTCGTTAGTGCTGTAATTAGCCATTGGTTCCTCAATTATTTAAATAAATAACAATAAATTAACAAATTTTGAACCTAACCCTATTGGGTTTGTCAAAAAGAGCCATATAATAACCTAAATTCATAAAATTAGCGAAAAATCTCTGTAATTTTTTGCTATAATTTTTAAAATTTCATAAGAAGGAATGTAAATGAAAAGATTTATTACTCTCTCAACTATTCTAGCGTTATCTGTAGCAACTGTGGCTGAAGCCAAAGGCGGGCGTTCGGGCGGTTTGCGTTCAATGAGTTCGTCAAAAGCAGTAGCAACTAAGCCTGTAATGAGACAGCAAAAAGATGCAACTTTTGCAAATACACCAAATGCAGTAGCTCAGCCGCAAGTGCGTAATGGTAGCACACTGGCGAATGTTGCAATGGGTGCTGCGGCAGGTTATGTGTTAGGTGATATGCTTTCATCAACGGCGCAGGCTAATCAATCAGCAGATGTAAATGCACAGCAAGCGGTTAATTCTTCGCAAAATGTTGCAAATGTGTCTTCGGCTGTTGCTGAGTTTAAGAGTATTGGTGGACAAATCGATCCGTTCCTTGTTGAAAAAACAGATGGTTACCGCCGTTATTGCATTGCAGGTGTTCAGTATTTAGCTGCAGCACAAAGCGGACAAACGCCTCCGGTTGTGATGGTAAATCCAAATGGTTCGCCATTACAATGTAATTTAATTCCTTAATTTTTAAGAATCTTAAAGAAAATCGTAGGGGAGGGGTTTAACCCTCCATTATTTTATAATTAAGCTCGGGCAGGTTAAAACCTGCCTCTACAACGTTAAATGCAACCTATTCAAATAAAACCTCTTTGGCTTACTGAACTTGCCCAAGCTTTCAATAATCCTGTCGATTTACTGCAATTTATTAAACTTAATCCAGCAGATTTTGAGCAAGATATTGTTGCTCGAAAACTATTTCCTTTGCGAGTGCCAAGAGCCTTTGCGGAAAAAATTGAAAAAGGTAATCCGAACGATCCGCTCTTTTTGCAAGCGATGTCATCACAGGCTGAATTTATTGAGTCAGAGGGTTTTGTTGTCGATCCGTTGGAAGAGCAGGAAAGTCCTGCTCCGAATATTTTGCATAAATACCATAACCGCTTGTTATTTATGGTAAAAAACAGCTGTGCGATTAACTGCCGCTACTGTTTTCGCCGACATTTTCCGTATGATGAAGTGAAAAGTGGTAAAGCTGTTTGGGCGGAAAGTTTGGAATATATTGCACAGCACCCAGAGTTGGATGAGGTGATTTTTTCCGGTGGCGATCCTTTAATGGCTAAAGATCAAGAGTTGGATTGGTTGATTACACATTTAGAACAAGTTCCGCATATCAAAACTCTACGGATTCATTCTCGACTACCGGTTGTGATTCCAAACCGTATTACCGAAGAATTTTGTGAGCGATTAGCAAAATCAAGGCTAAATATAGTTTTGGTTATGCATATTAACCATGCCAATGAGATTGACGATATTTTTGCGACAAAAATGAAAATGCTAAAACAAGCAGGTGTAGTATTACTGAATCAATCGGTTATGCTAAAAGGGGTGAATGATAACGCCCAAACCTTAAAAGCCTTGAGCGATAAGCTGTTTAGCTACGGTATTTTACCGTATTATCTGCACCTTTTTGATAAAGTAGCGGGAGCCAGTCATTTTTATCTTGTAGATGAAAAGGCGATTGAAATTTACCGAGAGTTACAAAAAATCACCTCCGGCTATCTTGTGCCGAAATTGGCTCGAGAAATCGCAAAAGAGCCCAATAAAACCTTAAAAAGCTAAAACAAAAGGCGAAAATCGTAAAATTTTCGCCTTTTTCGACCGCTTGCAAGCGGTAAGATTTATCTTGTTTTTTGCAAATTAGAAGTTTGCATTGCGTGGTGCACGTGGGAATGGGATTACATCACGAATATTTTGTAAGCCTGTTACATACACGATTAAACGCTCGAAACCTAAACCGAAACCAGAGTGCGGCACAGTACCATATTTGCGTAAATCACGATACCACCAGTAATCTTCAGGGTTTAAGCCCATTTCAACCATACGTTTATCTAATACATCTAAACGCTCTTCGCGTTGTGAACCACCGATAATTTCACCGATTCCCGGCGCTAACACGTCCATTGCTGCAACGGTTTTACCATCATCATTTAAACGCATATAGAATGCTTTAATATCTTTCGGATAGTTTTTTACCACCACAGGTGATTTAAAGTGTTCTTCTGCTAAGAAACGCTCGTGTTCGGAAGAAAGGTCAATCCCCCAAGATACAGGGAATTCAAACTCTTTGCCGGATTGTAATAAAATCTCAATGGCATCGGTATAATCCACTTGAGCGAACGGTGAGTTAATAAAGTTTTCTAAACGGCTGATTGCGTCTTTATCAACGTGTTTGGTAAAGAATTCCATATCATCTTTGCGTTCTTCAAGCACTGCGCGGAAAACGTATTTCAACATATCTTCCGCTAATTTAGCGTTGTCGTTTAAGTCTGCAAATGCCACTTCAGGCTCCATCATCCAGAATTCGGCTAAGTGGCGAGTAGTGTTTGAATTTTCTGCACGGAAAGTCGGACCAAAGGTATAAACTTTACTTAATGCGCAAGCATAGGTTTCGGCATTTAGCTGCCCCGATACAGTTAAGAATGACTCTTTACCAAAGAAATCTTGGTTAAAATCCACCTTGCCGGTCTCAGTACGAGGTAGGTTTTCTAAATCTAAGGTAGAAACACGGAACATTTCACCCGCACCTTCCGTATCCGATGCAGTAATCAAAGGCGTAGCCACCCAATAGAAGCCTTGTTCGTGGAAGAAACGGTGAATCGCTTGAGCTAAACAGTGGCGAACACGAGCTACCGCACCAATTAAGTTTGTGCGAGGGCGTAAGTGGGCAACTTCACGCAGATATTCGATAGAATGGCGTTTTGCTGCCATTGGGTACGTATCAGGATCTTCAACCCAACCAACCACTTCAACTGCAGATGCTTGTAATTCTACGGCTTGCCCTTCTGCCGGTGATTCTACTACTTTACCTCTTACGACAACAGAACAGCCGGCCGTTAGACGTAAAACTTCACTATTATAATTTGGTAAATCGTTATTAATAATGGCTTGAATTGGGTCAAAACAAGAACCGTCGTACACGCTTAAAAATGATAAACCTGCTTTTGAATCGCGACGGGTACGTACCCAGCCACGTACGGCAACTTCTTCGCCTACGGCAACTTTGCCGTAAAGGACCTCAGAAACTGTTGGGAATTTAGACATTGAATACCTCAAATTTTTATTGTGGTTTTTTAAGAAAATAAACGTTCAATATTTTACAAGAAAATCGTTAAAAATATAATAAGTTTACGGAATTATTTAAAAATTTGTTGGTCTATATAAGCAATTGCAAGTAGTTGAATCTGACTTTGCTTAGGTTTTAAAAAATTTTTTATTTTTTATGAACTTTTATTTAGCTCACAAGTCTGAGTATATGTAACAGATTTATGCAAGTTTTTTTCATTAATTTCCTTAGGTAAGACCTCCGCCCCATTTCGTTGTTTTGATTTGGGGCTTTTTTTATTTTATCTTTTGGCTAGTTATTGCTTTATTTTCAATAAGTTATAAATATTCTTTTTGTATTTGTTGTTTTCTCTCACGGTTACAATTTGATTGTTATTTGTCCTTTTCGTCTGTAATTCCGGGTGAATTACGACAAATCTACACCAAATTTACACCAAAAACAGATATGCTGAATTGTTATTTTTTGCTAAAAATTAACCGCTTGTATTTCCCCTCATTTTTTCGTTATCTATGCTACAATCGGGATAATTTTTTCTGAGTAATTGAACTAATGAACAAGATATTCTCTTTTTTCTTTTATGACTACGAAAGCTTTGGTGTAAGCCCGGCTCAAGATCGTCCGGCACAGTTTGCGGGTATTCGCACCGATGAAGATTTTAATATCATTGGTGAGCCGGTAATGTTTTTTTGTAAGCAAACACCTGATTATCTACCGAGTCCTGAAGCGGTAATGGTAACAGGCATTACACCGCAACAATGTAACGCTGAAGGTATATCTGAGCCTGAATTTGCCGCGCGTATTCATGCCGAATTCAGCCAACCGAATACCTGCATCATCGGTTATAACAATATTCGTTATGATGATGAAATGACCCGCTATACCTTTTTTCGCAATTTTTATGATCCGTATGAATATAGCTGGAAAAACGGTAATTCCCGTTGGGATTTATTAGATTTAGTGCGGGCTTGCTATGCGTTGCGTCCGGAAGGAATTTCTTGGCCGAAAGATGAAAATGATATGCCAAGTTTTAAGTTGGAAAACCTCACCAAAGCCAATGGTATTGCCCACGAAAATGCACATGATGCGATGTCGGATGTGTACGCTACCATTGCTATGGCGAAATTAATTAAGGAAAAACAGCCAAAATTATTTCAATTTTTCTTTAATCTTCGCACCAAAAAAGAGGTGGAAAAGCTGATTGATACGGGCGAAATGACACCGCTCGTTCACGTTTCGGGAATGTTAGGCAATTATCGTGGCAATACTGCTTGGATTGTGCCTTTAGCGTGGCATCCAACTAATCAAAATGCGGTGATTGTTTGCGATTTGTCGGGCGATATAAATGGTTTGCTTGCAGAAAATGCAGAAATATTACGTCAGCGTTTATACACTAAGCGAGATGAATTAGCGGAAAATGAGCTGCCTGTGCCGTTGAAATTAGTACATATCAATAAATGCCCGATTTTAGCCCCGGCAAAAACGCTACTGCCTGAAAATGCCGAGCGATTAGGTATTAACCGTGAACAATGTTTACAAAATTTAGCGGCATTAAAAGCTCAAAAATCGCTGGTGCGGGAAAAAGTGATTGAAATTTTCACCGACGAAAGGAGTTTTGAGCCATCTGCCAATGTGGAAACCACCTTATATGAAGGCTTCTTCTCGCCGGCAGATAAAAATAATATGGCAATTTTACGCAGCTTACCGCCGGAAAATTTAGCGAATCACGGCTTGGAATTTGAAGATCCGCGTGTTGAGCCATTGTTATTTCATTATCGAGCAAGGCATTATCCACACACTTTAAGTCGTGCCGAACAAGTGAAATGGCAGAAATATTGTAGCCAACAAATTGATAGCAAGGCAGAGCAGTTTGCAAAGTCGATTGATGATTTGTTTCAGCAACATCATGATAATGCTGAAATAGTAAAATTATTGGAAAATTTGACCGCTTACGCTGAACAGATTTCGCAACAGCAAGCGGTCATTTATGCGAAAAATTTTGCAAAAGATGAAAAAATTTTGGATGAGCTCAACAAAGTTGCCGAGCAAAATCTGGATAAAGTAGAAAAATTAAAAATGTTAAAGGCACTGATTAAATAATGGTAGAAAATCAACTTCTGGAACATCACCCTTTTGAGCCAATTTTGCCGAAAAAGGCGACAGTTGCGATGATTGGCACTTTTCCACCCACAAGCGAAAAACGCTGTATGGAATTTCATTACCCAAATTTTCAAAACGATATGTGGCGAATTATGGGGGCCGTGTTTTATGATGACCCCAATTATTTTCGTGTTAACGATGAAAAGCGTTTTGACCCGATACGTATTGAAGCTTTTTTAAGAGAAAAAGGCATTGCGTTATGTTCTTCGGCCAAAACCGCCATTCGTTTGAAAGGCAATGCTTCGGATAAAGATTTAAAAATTATTGAGCCTATTGATATGGATGAACTTTTAATCAGTTTACCTAAAGTGAGATGGCTCTTTACTACAGGTGGTTTGGCTGCTGATACCTTGCTTAACTTATTGTCTGAAAAAGTGAAAACGCCAAAAACGAATGAGTGGATTGAATACTCTTATTCAACAGAACGTGAGCTGTTTTTATATCGTTTGCCTTCGACCTCGAGGGCTTATCCATTAAGTCTAGCGAAAAAGACCGAGGCGTATCGCCAATTTTTTATTAAAGCAGGGATAATTAAGGATTAATTAAATGAAATATGATTTACATTCCCATAGCACCGCCTCAGATGGAGTGCTTTCGCCAACTGAATTGGTGCAACGTGCGGTAGAGCAAAATGTACAAATGTTAGCCTTAACCGATCACGATACGATTTCAGGAATCAAAGAGGCGAAAGAATTCGCTCAAAGTCAACCGCTTGAGTTTATTTCAGGGGTGGAAATTTCGATTTTATGGGAAGAGAAAAGTATTCATCTTGCGGCACTAAATATTGATGAAAATAATGATGAATTAGTTCAGTTTCTTGATAATCAAGCTAAGTTACGTGAAGAGCGAGCGGTCGAAATCGGAGAAAAATTAGCAAAAGCCGGCATTACTAATGCTTATGAAGGGGCAAAGGCCTTAGCCACCGGGGAAGTGACTCGAGCGCATTATGGGCGTTTTTTATACGATCAAGGATATGTACGTAACATTGAACACGCATTCAAACGTTATTTAGGCATGGGGAAGCCGGCTTACGTTAAGCCGAAGTGGAGCAGTTTAGAAGAGGCAGTTAGGGTAACACATAATGCCGGTGGAGTGATTACAGTTGCCCACCCGTTACGTTATAAAATGACAGCTCGCTGGATTCGTCGCTTAATTGCCGATTTCAAATTAGCCGGTGGTGACGGCATTGAAATTTCAGGCTGTGGACAAACACCCGACCAACGTCAATTACTTAGCCGTTGGGCAAAAGAGTTTGATTTACACGGCTCGGTCGGCTCCGATTTCCATTATCCGACAGGCTGGATCGAGTTGGGTAGAGGCTTAGAATTACCCAAAGAGTGTAAACCGATTTGGGAACTGTTTAACTAGAAGTTTTTATGGGATGCTAAGCATCCCATAATTTTTATTATTTAATCTTAAATTGATTAAAATCTGCCATTAATTTACCTAATTCAGCGACCCGTTCTTCAATTTTATCAAGTGGCGGATTTTCTTCTTTCAGGTTAATTCTCAGCAAACCTAGTATTCTTTCAAATTGACCATAATGCTTTAAGCTGATTTCTCTCACTGCCTTTTCTTGCTTAACCCAATTCAAACCGACTTCTCGATAGGCGAGCTTAATTTTCCAAATATCTTTAGATTTTACTGCTGTATCA
The DNA here is from genome assembly GCF_013377255.1 of Mannheimia granulomatis. Taxonomy (NCBI): domain Bacteria; kingdom Pseudomonadati; phylum Pseudomonadota; class Gammaproteobacteria; order Pasteurellales; family Pasteurellaceae; genus Mannheimia; species Mannheimia granulomatis. The sequence continues at coordinate 1,284,774 of NZ_CP016614.1, read as the reverse complement.
AGTTCAGTATAAAGCGGATTCATTTTAGTGAGAAAATCTTGATGTTTGGCATGATGATCAACAGGGTTTTGTTCTTTTTCAAAGGCATATAAAGCTTTTGCCAAGCTTTCCAAATGTTTGGCATTCGGATCAGCGATAGCGTTCTGGATAGCACCTTCCACTTGTTCATCTTTGAGTGAGTATTGCTCGCCAATCTTCGTAAAATCCTGCTGTAAAGCGGTCAAAATTTGGCTGGATTTTGCAAATTTACCTTGTTTACTTTCAGCCATAGCATCAGAAAGTTGAACAAATAACGGACTAACGTCCACCTTTGCCCAAAGCGTTGGGGCAGAAAGTAGGGCAGTTGCTAACACTAAAGTTTTAAATCGCATATCTATTCCTAAATTAGGTCAAATAGGGCTTTGCCCAAATAATCATTTTCATCTTTTACCCCGGCAAAGCAAGCAAATAAGCCGCTACCGATATGAGTGATGTATTCGTTCATTTTATCAATATTGCCTAATTTATTTTGGATTTTGATAAATTGTTGCGGACTTTGTTGGAATGAAACAAAGAGTAAACCCGAATCGAACTGTCCTTTATCATCAATGCCACTGGCGTAGGAAAACGAACGACGAAGTATTTTAATGCCGGTTTGATGAGCGAGGTGAGTATGTGAAATTTCAGGCACAATCGGGTTTCCTTTTTCATCTTTTTTGCTCAGATCTAACTTTTCAAATTCCGTTTTATGACCTAATGCAGCACCGGAATCACGGTGGCGACCAAAGGTTTCTTCTTGGGATTTTAAGTGTGTGCGATCCCAAGTTTCCAAAAACATTTTCACACGACGAACTGCTAGATAAGAACCGCCTTTAAGCCAGCCTTCTTGTTGCACCCAAACCACATTATCTTGATCTTTCAAGCTATCTGCATTGGCGGTCCCGTCTTTAAAGCCAAATAAATTACGTGGAGTATCGGCATTTAAAAATGAGTTAAAGCCCATTTGTGACCATTTCATTTTGATTTCACCACGTGCAACACGCACTAAATTACGCACGGCGTGGAAAGCCACTTGCGGATCGTCCGCACAGGCTTGAATACAAATATCACCGCCGGTGTATTCGGCTTGTAACTGATCGCGAGGGAAGTGCGGTAAATCTTGTAATTCGGCCGGCTTTAATTTTTCAATGCCTAATTTGCTGAAGAAACTTGGAGCAATGCCAAAAGTGAGGGTAAGATTTTGACTGTCTAAACTATCTACTTCACCGGTGTCTGTTGGTGGCACATAGGCGTTATCAACATAAGGTTTTACATTTTTTCCTAGAGTTAAATTGCGGCTGTAGCTTGTCCAGTTTTTAAAAATTTCTTTAACTTTAGCGACATCGTTCGTGTCTAAATCCAACACTAAAAAGTAGATATGTTTTTGTGCCGGGGTAACGATGCCGGCTTGGTGCTTGCCGTAAAAGTCATATTGATTTTTAGATTTTTCAGGTGTTTGTCGTGATTCTAAAGCGAAAGCAGGAGCAGACAATAAGCCTGCTCCTACTAATGCGGTATGCTTTAAAAAATCACGGCGAGAAGTGATTTCTGCCATAATTTACTCCTACCTCTTATTTATTTAAAAGTACGCCTAACTGAGCTAAGGGTTCACCTAATTTATTAACTGCTTCCGCTAATGCTTTAATCTCATCTTTAGAGAGTTTATTATAAGCAACATAATCATAGCCTGTTTTTGATTTATTATGTTTTGCCAATAATGTATTCACGGCTTCAAAACGGCTCGCAATTTCAGCTGACAGTTTTGCATCTACTTTTTCTAATTGCGGTTTGAAAATCTCATAAATTTTTTCTGCACCTTCAATATTAGCTTTGAAATCATACAGGTCGGTTTTCGAGAAAATTTCTTCTTCACCGGTCACTTTAGTGGTGGAAACTTCATTTAGTAAATCCACTGCACCGGTAATCATTAATTCAGGAGTGACTTCTGCAGTTGGAATTTTTGCGCGCAGCTCTTTTACATCTTTTAATAGCTGATCAGCTGTAGCTTTTGTGCCTTTTGTAGTGTTTTTCTCCCACAATACTTTTTCGATTTTATGGAAGCCGGACCAATCTTTTTCTGTTTTACCTTCTTCGGCTAAATCGGCAAGGCGTGCATCAATGCGAGGGTCTAAATCACCAAAACTTTCTGCAATCGGCTCGGAACGCTCAAAATACATACGTGCAAGCGGGTAAATTTGCTTCGCTTTTTGCACATCACCTTTGTGTAAATAACCAACAAATTTTTCTGTGTCAGCAACTAGTTGATCGATCTGCTCAACTACAAACTGTTTATAAGTTTCAGTTTCTTTTGAAAGGTCTAGTGCAGCAGCGTGAGTTGCAATCATCATCCCAGATAAAGCTAAAGCAAGTTTAGTTAAACGCATATTAAATTCCTTATGAAAAAAATGACGGTGCAATCATATTCTTATTGCGAATTGTTCGCAAAAAGAAAGTGTTGGTTTTGTGATCTACTTCACATTTTGTTTTGCAAAAATCCGCTAAAAATAGACCGCTTGCTTATGCTAAAATGCAAAGAACTTTTTAAGACAGGATTTTATATGAGCAAGCAAGGCAAACCTTTTATTCTTCACAGCCCATTTAAGCCTTCCGGCGATCAGCCGACCGCAATCGCTAAATTGACGGAAGGCTTAAATGACGGCTTGGCACATCAAACCTTACTTGGCGTAACCGGTTCGGGCAAAACCTTCACGATTGCGAATGTGATCGAACAGCTCAACCGTCCGGCGATGTTGCTTGCCCCGAACAAAACCCTTGCCGCCCAGCTCTATGCCGAGATGAAAGCCTTTTTCCCCGAAAATGCGGTGGAGTATTTCGTTTCCTACTACGACTACTACCAGCCCGAAGCCTATGTGCCGTCGAGCGATACCTTTATTGAGAAAGATGCGTCGATTAACGAGCAGATCGAGCAGATGCGACTTTCAGCGACCAAATCCTTTTTGGAGCGGCGAGATACCATTGTGGTTGCTTCTGTTTCTGCCATTTACGGCTTGGGCGATGTTGATGCCTATATGCAGATGATGTTGCATTTGCAGGTCGGGGCGATGATTGGGCAGCGTGAAATTTTAAGCCGCCTTGCCGAACTGCAATACACCCGCAACGATCAGGCGTTTCAGCGTTCGACTTTCCGCGTACGGGGCGAGGTGATCGATATTTTCCCAGCCGAGAGTGATGAAGTAGCGTTGCGGGTTGAGCTGTTTGATGACGAAATCGAAAATCTATCGCTGTTCGATCCGCTCACGGGGCATAGCCTCGGCAAAGTGCCACGCTACACCATTTACCCGAAAACCCACTACGTCACCCCACGAGAGCGGATTTTGGCGGCGATTGAGCATATCAAAGAAGAACTTGCCGAGCGTCGGACTTATTTTATCAAGGAAAATAAACTGCTGGAAGAGCAACGCCTTGCTCAACGTACGCAATTTGACATCGAAATGATGAACGAACTCGGCTACTGCTCGGGGATTGAAAACTACTCACGCTATCTTTCGGGCAGAAAAGCAGGCGATCCGCCGCCAACCCTGTTCGACTATATGCCGGCAGACGGTATTTTAGTGATTGATGAAAGCCACGTTACCGTGCCACAAATTGGCGGTATGTATCGGGGCGACCGTGCGAGAAAAGAGACGCTGGTGCAGTACGGCTTCCGCTTACCGTCCGCTCTCGATAACCGCCCGTTGCGTTTTGAAGAATTTGAAGCCCTTTCGCCACAGACGATCTACGTTTCCGCTACGCCCGGGGCGTATGAGTTAGAGAAAAATCCTGACGTAGTCGATCAGGTCGTCCGCCCAACGGGCTTGCTTGACCCGATTATCGAAGTTCGCCCCGTTGCCACACAGGTGGACGATTTGCTGTCTGAAATCCACAAAAGGGTGGCGGTGGACGAGCGAGTTCTCGTCACCACACTCACCAAAAAAATGGCGGAAGATCTCACCGATTATTTAGATGAACACGGCGTGCGAGTGCGTTATCTGCACAGTGACATCGACACGGTCGAGCGGGTGGAAATTATCCACGATTTACGAATGGGGATGTTTGACGTGCTGGTTGGCATCAACTTACTGCGTGAGGGCTTGGATATGCCTGAAGTGTCGCTCGTGGCGATTTTAGATGCGGACAAAGAGGGCTTCCTACGTTCCGAACGCTCGCTTATTCAGACCATTGGACGCGCTGCCCGAAACCTCAACGGCAAAGCGATTCTCTATGGCGACCGTATTACCAACTCCATGCAAAAAGCGATTACCGAAACCGAACGCCGCCGTGAGAAACAGCAAAAATACAACGAAGAAAACGGTATTACGCCGCAAGCATTGAACAAAAAAGTGGGCGAATTGCTCGACATCGGCCAAACCGATAAGCCAAGAAAAGGCAAACAAGCGGTCAAAAAAGTCGAAAATTCTGCAAACGACTACAAACCGAAATCTCGCAAGGAATTAGAAAAAGAGCTGAAAGTGTTGGAGCAACAGATGCGAGAATTTGCGGCAAGTTTGGAGTTTGAGAAAGCCGCGGCAACGAGGGATAAGTTGCAGCAGTTGAAGGTATATTTATTGGAAGTTTAATAGAAAGCCCGAATAATCGGGCTTTAATTTTTATTATTTGACTTTTCTTTTTATCATATTATAAGCATCTCTAGCATTAGCTAAGTTAAATAGATAGTTAATAAAGATATATAAAACCATTGTTAATATAGATATAAAATAACGAAAGAATATATGTTGCTCTCTTAATAGGTTGGCTAAAAAATTTTGATCTTCTTTGCTAATAAATAAATTACAAATGGTTTTTAGGTCATCTTTAGGTATTTTGCTTGTAATTTCTATTTTATCTTCTTTACAACTATAAACAGTTATTTCATCTTTTTTATTACCAGGAGATATAGAATATCTCTGAATAACTAAACTCTCTCACCTTGTCATGACTTACCCAATAAGTTTTACTACTACCTTTAAACTCTAACAAAGCATAATTCCCAATAGATAAATTTATTAATATGGGGAGAACAACTAGAAAGCATATAAAAACAATGCTAAATACTATTATTTTACTTAATAATTTTTCTTTACTTGGCACATTACGAATGCTCAGTGTTTCAATATCAAATGCTCCTTGAAGCTTAGATAGTAATCTATAATCTAATTCATATTTTCTTACCCATTTTTCAAACTCTTGCTTATGTCTTAGACTTATTGCATTAGTTTTATAATAAAAATTAAACTCTTCAATTTCTATTATGTCATTAATTAAAGAATTTTTGTTGTTATTTTTATCTTTTCCTGTGATGAATATAAGCAATCTATGTATAATGGAAAATGCTGACTTTGCTCTGGATTTATAATACAAAATAATTAGCAAGATTATAATTGGAGTAAGAATATAATAAATTATATTTGAATATTTTTGAAATAAAGCAAAAGTCATTTCAATATTTTGCATAAAAAGCTCCTTATTAAAAATTGGATGTTAAAAGTAGCATTTTTAGTTTATTTAATCTCATCTATCCATACAAGTCTTAGTTTTCAAAAATCTTTAATAAAGCTTTGATAGGTTTGCTCTCTTGATTTGAGCTTTTTTGATTTAAGATATATAGGAGTGTTATTGAAAGGAAGTTTTATCTTGGGTTTTTCTCTCTCTGATTTTCGCAAAGCTGTTACTTTGCTCAAATTTGTCTTTCTCCCACAAAGGGCTAGAGTTGCTTAATAAGCGGTCAAATTTCTTAAATTTTTTGCAAAAAATCACTTAAAAGTAACCGCTTGGTAATAAAAGCCAGATAATGTTATTGACCTAAGCAAGCTAAAATTCCTTCGCTTTTCATTTTCTAAACCTACCTAAATTTCCTATTTGTTGCTAAATAAAACAATCAATTTTATCCCACTATAAAAATATGGTTATTTATAAATAAGTTAGCATCTGTCAAGAGAAAAAGTAAAAATTTATTGGTTGATGTTTAGCTTTAAACACATTATCTTGTGTTTGCTTTCGATAAAAACACAATATGTAGTGTTTTGCTAAGGTATTTTTGTAAAGGGTTTAATTATGAATAAAAGTTTAATGGTAACAAAGCGTGATGGCAGACTTGAACAGCTCAATCTGGATAAAATCCACCGTGTGATTACTTGGGCTGCGGAGGGGTTAGATAATGTCTCCGTTTCGCAAGTGGAACTGCGTTCACAGATCCAATTTTATGAGGGCATTCGAACTGCCGATATTCACGAAACAATTATTAAGGCAGCAGCCGATTTAATCAGCAAGGAAACGCCAGACTATCAATATTTGGCAGCACGGTTGGCGATTTTTCATCTACGCAAAAAAGCTTATGGGCAGTTTGAACCACCGCATTTATATGTGCATGTTAAAAAGTTAGTTGCGCTTGGCAAATACGATGCGGATTTGCTGACGGCCTATAGCATGGAAGAGTGGGAGGCGATGAATGGCTTTATTGACCACTGGCGAGATATGACTTTTTCGTATGCAGCGGTAAAACAGTTGGAAGGGAAGTATTTGGTTCAGAACCGAGTTACTGGGGAGATTTATGAGTCGGCTCAGTTCTTGTATCTGTTAGTCGCAGCCTGTTTATTTTCTAAATATCCACCAAAACGCCGTTTAGATTATATTCGTCGTTTTTATGATGCGACTTCCACTTTTAAAATTTCTCTGCCAACGCCGATTATGTCAGGAGTAAGAACGCCTACCCGTCAATTTAGTTCCTGTGTGTTGATTGAGTGTGATGATAGCCTAGATTCTATCAATGCGACTTCTGCAGCAATTATAAAATATGTTTCTCAGCGGGCCGGTATCGGCATTAATGCCGGAGCAATTCGGGCATTAGGTAGTCCAATCCGTGCAGGGGAGGCATTTCATACAGGCTGTATTCCATTCTATAAACATTTTCAAACAGCGGTAAAGTCTTGCTCTCAAGGTGGTGTGCGAGGTGGAGCTGCCACAGTTTATTTTCCGATATGGCATTTAGAAGCGGAAAGCTTGATGGTATTGAAAAATAACCGTGGTGTGGAAGAAAACCGTGCCCGCCATATGGATTACGGGGTGCAGATTAATAAAATGATGTACCAGCGTTTAATTAAAGGTGGCGAGATTACTCTATTCAGCCCGTCAGATGTACCAGGGTTATATCAAGCATTTTTTGCTGATCAAGCCAAGTTCGAACAGCTTTATTTACAATATGAGCAAGACTCCAGCATTCGTAAACGCAAGGTAAAAGCGGTGGAACTATTTTCATTATTAATGCAAGAAAGGGCTTCAACCGGGCGGATTTACATTCAAAATGTCGATCACTGTAATACACATAGCCCGTTTGATCCTCGTGTTGCACCGATACGTCAATCTAATCTTTGTTTGGAAATTGCCTTGCCAACCAAACCGCTGGCACATTTTTATGATGAGCAGGGGGAGATTGCATTATGTACCTTATCCGCTTTTAATTTAGGTGCATTGAGCGATTTAGATGAATTGGAAGAATTAGCAGATTTAGTTGTGCGCGCTTTAGATGCGTTGCTGGATTATCAGGATTATCCGGTATTAGCTGCTCGTAACAGCTCATTAAACCGCCGCTCGCTAGGTGTTGGGGTTATTAACTACGCCTACTATTTAGCTAAAAATCAGGTGCGTTATTCCGATGGCAGTGCCAATAATTTAACTCACCGCACTTTTGAAGCTATTCAATATTATTTATTAAAAGCTTCAATGAATTTAGCCAAAGAACGGGGGCGTTGTAGCTATTTTGACCAAACCACCTACGCCAAAGGGCTGTTACCTATTGATACTTATAAGAAAGAGCTAGATGAATTAACCCGAGAGCCGCTACATTATGATTGGGAGCAGCTGCGCCAAGATATTGTGCAATTTGGCTTGCGTAATTCAACTTTAACTGCCTTAATGCCATCGGAAACTTCCTCGCAAATTTCAAATGCCACCAACGGGATTGAGCCACCTCGAGGCTATATTAGTGTTAAAGCTTCAAAAGACGGAATTTTAAAACAAGTAGTGCCGGAGTATGAACGTTTGAAAACACATTATGAACTGCTTTGGGATATTCCAAATATGGATGGCTATTTACATTTGGTTGGTATTATGCAGAAATTTGTCGATCAGGCGATTTCTGCGAATACTAATTATGACCCAACCCGTTTTGCAGATGGCAAAGTGCCGATGAAGGTATTATTAAAAGATCTATTAACAGCGTATAAATATGGGTTAAAAACCCTTTACTACCAAAATACCCGTGATGGTGCTGAAGATGCTCAAGACGATCTAGATGAAGGCTGTGCCGGCGGGGCTTGTAAAATTTAATAATACGAACAATGAATAAAGGAGAATAACATGGCATATACTACGTTTTCACAAAATAAAAATGACCAGCTAAAAGAACCAATGTTCTTTGGGCAAAATGTGAATGTTGCGCGTTATGATCAACAAAAATATGAAATTTTTGAAAAACTGATTGAGAAACAGCTTTCATTTTTTTGGCGCCCGGAAGAAGTGGATGTTTCACAGGATCGCATTGATTATGCGCAACTGCCTGAGCATGAAAAACATATTTTTATCAGTAATTTGAAATACCAAACATTGCTGGATTCCATTCAAGGAAGAAGCCCGAATGTGGCGCTTTTGCCGTTAGTTTCTATTCCTGAGCTGGAAACTTGGATTGAAACTTGGACATTTAGCGAAACAATTCACAGCCGTTCTTATACTCATATTATCCGCAATATTGTAAATGACCCTTCGATAGTGTTTGATGATATTGTCACCAATGAAGAAATTATTAAGCGTGCGAAGGATATTTCTGCGTATTATGATGATTTGATTCGTGACAGCCAACTCTATAGCCTATATGGTGAAGGCCGTTATGAAGTAGATGGTAAAACTTGCGAGGTAAGTTTACGCAGCCTAAAAAAACAGCTTTATCTTTGTATGATGAGCGTGAATGCACTTGAAGCAATTCGTTTTTATGTCTCTTTTGCTTGCTCATTTGCCTTTGCAGAACGGCAATTAATGGAAGGGAATGCTAAAATTATCAAGTTTATCGCGCGTGATGAAGCTTTACATCTTACCGGTACGCAGCATATTTTAAATATTATGACGTATGGAAATGATGATCCGGAAATGGCAGAAATTGCACGCGAGTGCCGACAAGAGGCCTATGAGCTGTTTTTAAGCGCTGCAGAGCAAGAAAAAGCTTGGGCAGATTATCTGTTTAAAGATGGCTCGATGATTGGGCTAAATCGCGATATTTTGGTGCAATATGTTGAATATATCACCAATATTCGAATGCAAGCTGTTGGGCTACCGTTGCCATTTAAAGCACGCTCTAACCCCATTCCGTGGATTAATGCATGGCTGGTTTCAGACAATGTACAAGTTGCGCCACAAGAAGTGGAGGTGAGTTCATATTTGGTCGGGCAGATTGATGCTAAAGTCGATAGCAGTGATTTTGGTGAATTTGAGTTATAGTTTGTGAATGATAACAAGCGGTTAAATTCTTCCGATTTTTTGCAAATTGCAAAATTCTCAGAAAATTTAACCGCTTGTATTTATAGAGATTAGGCCGGATTGTCAATATCGATAAACTCAACCTCTAAGCCGTATTCCTGCGCTAGCCATTCGCCTAGGGCTTTTACGCCGCCGCGTTCGGTGGCGTGGTGGCCGCAGGCGAAGTAGTAAATGCCTTGTTCGCGGGCAGAATGGGTGGTTTGTTCGGAAATTTCACCACTGATGAAGGCATCACAGCCTTTTTCAAAAGCTAAATCAATATAGCCTTGTCCGCCGCCAGAACAGATGCCGACTTTTTTAATCGTTTTTTGTGGAGTGGATACAAACTCATTACACAAAATAACGGTGCGTTGTAACGCTTTTTCAAGGCGTTGTTTTAGTTCTTCTGCAGAAATAGGAGTTTCAAATTCGCCAAACATCGGAATCGAATTCGGGTGGTCTTCCAAACCTTGTAGATTGGTTACGCCTAACTGTTTGGCTAGTTGAGCATTGTTACCTAATTCGGGGTGAATATCTAAAGGTAAATGGTAGCCGAACAAATTGATGTCGTTAGTTAACAACTGCTTGATTCTTCGGCCTTTCATACCACGAATACACGGATTCTCACTTTTCCAAAAATAGCCATGATGAACTAAAATTGCATCCGCTTTTTTCTCGATCGCTTTTTCAATTAATGGTAGGCTTGCAGTAACACCGGTAATGATTTTGCAGATTTTAGTTTTGCCTTCCACTTGCAGACCGTTTGGGGCATAGTCATTAATCGCCAGACTGTTTAATTTATTATTAAGAATTTGTTCTAGTTCTAAATTGGTTATTGGCATTTTTCTTCCTTATTTATCAGAGACAAGCGGTTAAATTTCCGTGATTTTTTGCAAAAATCTTTCAGAATCTCACCGCTTGTAGTGTTATTCTTGAGCTAAGGCATTAATCGGATTCAGTCGAGAGGCATTTCGTGCAGGTAGATAGCCGAAAATAATGCCGATAAGTGTAGAGCAAAGAACAGCCACTACAACCGACTGCACAGATAATATCATTTTGAAATTCTCACCTAAAGTGTTGAATGTAGTAATAATAGCTATGGCGAATAAAATACCGATTAATCCGCCAATCAGACAGATAAGAATGGCTTCAATAAGAAATTGTTGCAAAATATTATGCTGTTTAGCGCCGATCGCCATTCGAACACCGATTTCTTTAGTACGCTCTGTTACCGAGACCAACATAATATTCATTACACCGATTCCTCCTACTATTAATGAAATTAAAGCGATGGATGAAATGAGCAATGTCATTGTGTTGGTCGTGCTGGTAATGGTTTGTTTAATGGTATCGCTGTTAATAATAAAAAAGTCTTTTTTTCCGTGTTTGGCGGTTAAAAGCTCTGTAATGCTTTTTTCTGCAGTTTGACTTTCTACGTTATCTTTAATTTTAACCGTTAGAGCGTCAATCTGTTTTGCCCCTGAAATACGTTGCATAGTGGTAGTGTAAGGAGCCCAAAGAGTAAGGCTGCTTTGGTTCATATTATTAGATTGCTGAGCCACGCCAATAATACGTAATGGTTTTTTATCTACTAAAATAATATTGCCTTCCACAGGGGAATTTATACCTAATTCTTTTTGTGTGTTAGGATCGATGACAATAACCTGTGCAATCTCTTTAACTTCATCAGCAGTAAAAAATCGACCTGAAACCAACTTTAAGCCTTTCACATTAATAAATTGCTCACCTACACCGCGTACAGATCCGGTTACTGTCGTATTGCCATATATTAATGTTGCACTAATATTGCTTGATGGGGTAGTGCTTTCAACATAATTTTGCTGCTCTAGCATAGTGGCATCGCTAATGGTGAGATTTTTTGTTAAATTTGCCCGCCTATCTCCAAAGCCTGTGCCGTTCATAATATCCATTGTATTTGTGCCTAAACTATTGATATTAGCAAGAATTTGCTGTTGCGATCCTTGTCCTAAAGCGACTACCGAAATTACAGACGCAATTCCGATAATAATACCGAGCATAGTTAAAATAGCACGCATTTTATGAGCTATAATGGCGTTAAGTGCCATTTTAAACGATTCAGATAATTGATCGAAAAAACGCGGTTTTTTATGTGAGGAATCGAAAGGGCCTATCTGCTCTACATAGGGTTTTAAGCGTTCATCTTGAATAATCTCACCATCTTTAATTTCAATAATACGTGATGCTTTTGCTGCAATTTTCGGGTCATGAGTGACCATAATAATGGTATGACCTTCTTGGTGTAAGGTTTGTAGAATTTCTAATACAGTTTCACCGCTTTTGGAGTCTAATGCTCCGGTTGGTTCATCTGCTAAAATAATTTCGCCGCCGTTCATTAAGGCGCGCGCAATGCTAACGCGTTGTTGTTGTCCACCGGATAATTCATTTGGACGATTTTGTGTTTTATCCGATAACCCAAGCTTATCCAATAAAAACTCTGCACGCATTTTTCGGGATAGGTTGTCTATACCGGCATAAATTGCCGGTAAGGCGACATTTTCATTAGCAGTTAAAGCAGGAAGCAGATTATAGCGTTGGAAAATAAAACCAAATTTGCGTTGACGGAGATCAGATAGCTCATCAGATGTCATTTTCTGAGTATCTTTTCCACTGATTTTGCAACTGCCGGAGCTGGCGGTATCTAAACAACCGATAATATTCATCAAGGTAGATTTACCGGAGCCGGAAGCACCGATAATCGCGACGAAATCTCCTTGTCTAATGCTGAGATTAATATTTTTTAGTACATGAGTTTGGTTATCTGGTGAACCAAAATACTTATTGAGGTTTTCTATTTCAATCAGTTTCATTACAAGCGGTTATTTTTTCCTGTTTTTTTGCAAATGACTTTATTCTTTGTGTGTCCAAAGTGGGATTTGTAACTTAACTTTTAAACCACCCATCTCACTTTTACTTACTTGAATATGTCCTTGATGTTGTTGAACGGCATTCTGTACAATTGCCAAACCTAGACCGGTGCCACCGGTTTCTCTCGCTCTTGCTTCATCTACGCGGTAAAACGGTTTGAAAATATTTTCATACTCATGTTCGGGAACACCGTTACCATCATCTTCAACCACTAAAACTAAATTTTCATCTTGGATATCTATAGAAACTGAAAGCAGTTGTTTGGCGTATTTTTGTCCATTACGAATTAAGTTTTCCAACGCACTGGTTAATGAGTTAACCGCGCCGTTAATAGAATATTGAGCAGGGTATTTAATATTCTGCTTGATGATTAGTACAATATTATTTTGTGAGGTTTCAAATTTAGCATCTTCTAGAACATTTACCCAAATTTCATCAATGGTGAAAATAGTTTTTTGGATTTGATAATTAAGTTGCTGACGCGAAATGACTAATAAGTCTTTAACCATTTGGTCTAACTTACCAATTTCTGCTTCAATGCGCTGGATTTCTGCAACTTCTCCCGTTTTACGACGCAAAATTGCCAGCGCTAGTTGCAAGCGTGCTAATGGTGTTTTTAGCTCATGTGAAATATCGGAGATGATTCGTTGTTGATGTTGAGTCAAGAGCTTTAAACTGGTAACCATGTGGTTAAAGCTTTTACCTACCTCTCTAATTTCATAAATTCCCTCAGTTTCTAATTTCGGATTGGTTTCCAGTTGGCCACTGGCCACAGCATTTGCTGAGATGGTCAGATTCTGGACCGGTTGGGTAATTTTAAAAGACATCCACCATAAAAGAGGCATACCTAAGAACATCAGTATAAGCACCATGAGGATAGGGGTATCTAAAATAGTGTTAATCCACTCTTCTTGTGCGTCTACTGCTTTAATAAAATATTGGTTATAAGTATTTGTTTCAGATATAACTGAAAACGGACCATAGATTTCACTATTTTCAAAACGGCGTTGTTGAGGCTCATCCATTTGGGATGTTTCGTAGATAAAAGATTGTAATGCTTTGATATTACTTTGATTTACCCCACTTAAAGTGCCGGTTTTTTTATCTTGCAAAATAACATCAAATCCGTTTGCCGTTTCAACCGATAAATTATTTTCAAAAATTTCATCAAGGTTTAAACTTTCTTGAGTATGAATACTTTCATTTTTGAAGTAGGTTTGATCTTTTACTGAAAGGGATGAAAAGTTACGGGCATCAAATTTATTGAAGTTAAATGCTATCGTAACTAATGTAATAAGTAAGAAACCGTAATAAGTAATCAGTTTATAAGCTAAACGTTTTCTAAAATTTAAGAATTTTTTTAATAATGACATAGTGTAAAAATACAAAAATCCCTAAAATTAGAGCATCTAGGGATTTGGTTAGATTATTTTTCAGTTACAAGTAAGTAACCTCTACCTCTTAACGTTTTAAACCAGGGGAGACCATCTTCACGTTCCGGCAGTTTTTTACGAAGGTTAGAAATATGCATATCGATAGCACGATCATAAGGTGTTAAGTTTTTACCTAAAATCTCCATGCTGAGTAATTCTCGAGATAATATTTCACCAGGGCTACGGACTAAAATTTTGAGAAGAGCAAATTCAGTACCGGTTAAATCTAAATCTTTTCCTTGATAGGAGGCTTGCTGGCGACCTGAATGTAATTCTACACCTGCAAAATGCATTAATTTAGATGAGTTTTCATCGATACCCTGTAGTGATGCGCCATCTTTTTCTGTAGATTTTATCGTTGAGGCAGTTCTACGTAAAATTGCCTTCATTCGTGCGACCAATTCACGGTCATTAAATGGTTTTGGTAAATAATCATCAGCACCTAATTCTAATCCTAGAATACGATCGATTTCATCATCTCTGGCACTCAGCATTAGCACGGGTAACGAATATTTTTGCCTTATTTGTTTTAAGGTTTCAATACCATTAAGCACAGGCATCATTACATCAAGTAGAATTAAGTCATAATTGCTATTTGATTTTAATATGTCTAATCCGGCTTGACCGTTATGAACGACAGTCATGTCGAATCCTTCTAATGATAATAGTTCGGTCAATAATTCAGTAAATTCAATATCATCATCTATTAATAAGATTTTTGACATAGTATATTTCCTATAGAATTTATGTATGTTAGCTATTTTTTATTTTCTAAATAAAACTTACAAGCTGCTCATATTATAACAAGCAAAATGAATTATTCTACCCTTTTTATTTTGTGCCAAATTTCATCTAATTCTGCTAATTTACACTCTTTTACTGTTTTTCCTGATTTCTTTACGATTTTTTCCACTTTCCTAAAACGACCTTCGAATTTGGCATTCGCGTTACGTAAATTTTCTTCAGCATCAGTATGGTAATGACGACACAAATTTACAGTTGCAAATAATAGATCGCCTAATTCTTCTGCAAGTTCTGCTGCCCGTTTTGGAAATTGGGCCATTTCCACTTTCACTTCCTCTAGTTCCTCTTCCACTTTGGCTAACACATCTTGCGGATTATCCCAATCAAATCCGACCTTAGCACACCGTTTTTGCAATTTATTGGCACGAGTAAGAGCGGGTAGGGCAAAGGGTAAATCATCTAAAATTGAGTCTTGTTGTTGATGTTTTACATCGTTCGCTTTTTGTGTTTCCCAGCTTTTTAACGCTTCTTCACTGTTAGCGGCTTTTACATCGCCAAAAACGTGGGGGTGGCGATAAATCAATTTATCGTGAATATCATTTACCACGTCCTCAAAACTAAAAAATCCTTCTTCTTTCGCTAACTGGCTTAAAAATACCACTTGTAGCAATAAATCGCCTAGTTCTTCACGTAAAGCAGAGCGGTCTTGGGTATGAATGGCTTCAGCAACTTCATAAGTTTCCTCCAGCAAGTGGGGAAGCATAGTGTCAAAATTCTGTTTTAAATCCCATGGACAGCCGTTTTCCGGGTGGCGAAGTTGTGCCACTATATCAAGAAATTGTTCGATATTTGCCATATTTTTTCCTTTTACAAGCGGTCATTTTTTTCTGAAATTTTGCGAATTCTAGCATATGAGAAGGGTTTTCGCTTATAATAAGCCAATTTTAAACACAAACGGAAAAGAAATGGCGGCTGAAAAGTTAACTAAAAAACGCTTAATTCAAATTATTGTGATGTTAGTCATTCTGTTAATTGCGTTTTTTTACCGGACTTATACGCACGCTTAGTGATCTGATATGTCAATAAAACGTATCAAAAAATACTAAATTGTGCTTTAATAGACGGAATTTTTGTTATCCCCACAACTCAATCCAAAAGGAATAAAAATGAGCTGGTTAGAAAGAATTTTAGGTAGAGATTCATCTTCATCAAGTAGTGCAAAATCGAAAGTCCCGGAAGGTGTTTGGACAAAATGTACAAGTTGCGAACAAGTATTATATAGCGAAGAATTACAGCGTAATCAGTATGTTTGCCCGAAATGCGATCACCACATGCGTATTGATGCACGTACACGTTTATTAAATCTCTTAGATAAAGATACTGCTGTAGAAATTGCGGCGGATTTAGAACCGCAAGATGTACTGAAATTTAAAGATCTGAAAAAATATAAAGATCGTTTAACTGCTGCGCAAAAACAAACCGGCGAGAAAGATTCTTTTATTGTACTAGCCGGTAAATTATATGATATGCCGGTAGTGACTGCTTCATTTAATTTTGAGTTTATGGGCGGCTCAATGGGTTCTGTGGTCGGCGCTAAATTTGTAAAAGCCGCAGAAAAAGCCTTAGCAGAAAAAATTCCGTTTATCTGCTTCTCCGCATCAGGCGGGGCTCGTATGCAAGAGGCGTTATTCTCTTTAATGCAAATGGCAAAAACCAGTGCGATTTTAGCTAAAATGAAAGAGCAGGGCGTGCCTTTTATTTCAGTATTAACTGACCCAACTTTAGGCGGTGTTTCAGCGAGCCTTGCGATGTTGGGCGATATTAATATTGCTGAACCTAAAGCATTAATCGGTTTTGCCGGCCCTCGTGTTATTGAGCAAACCGTGCGCGAAAAATTGCCGGAAGGCTTCCAGCGTGCTGAATTTTTATTAGAACATGGGGCAATTGATATGATCGTACCTCGTAAAGAAATGCGTGATGCTCTTGCCCGCATTTGTGCAAAATTAACCAATCAACCAACGCCGTTTAAAGTGGCTGAATTGGTTGTAGAAGACGTTGAATAAACCGATTATCTTAATGAATACATTAATTATGCCTAAAGCCACGGATTCTCTGGAAACGTGGCTTTCCTATTTAGAGCAAGCGCACAGCAAACCCATTGATATGGGTTTAGAACGCATTACTTCTGTGGCTGAAGGCTTGGATTTACTCACCCCGGCTCCTTATGTGATTACTGTTGGCGGTACGAACGGTAAAGGTTCTACTTGTTGTTTGTTGGAAGTTGCTTTGCTAAAAGCCGGTTTTCGTGTGGGCGTTTATTCCTCTCCGCATCTGATTCGCTATAATGAACGCGTGAGAATTAACGGCGAGTTATTGCCCGATAGTGAGCATATCCAAGCATTTGCAGAGATTTATGCAAAAAAGACCGCTTCACTTACTTATTTTGAGTTTAGTACGCTCTCAGCTTTGCTGCTTTTTAAGCAGCATAAAGTTGATATTGCTATTTTAGAAGTAGGCTTAGGTGGGCGTTTAGATGCAACCAATATTGTTTCACCAAACATGGCGATTATTACTTCTATTGATATCGACCACGTTGCCTTTTTAGGCGATAACAGAGAAGATATCGGGCGTGAAAAAGCAGGCATTTTCCGTGAAAATATACCTGTGATTATCGGTGAGCCGGATTGTCCTAATTCCATTAGAGAAATTGAAAAATCGTTAAATTGTAACGCTTTTTATCGAAATCAAGATTGGCAGTTTGAAATTAAAAACAATCTATTTCATTGGTATTCTAAAGAAAGATCCTTTAAAGATTTACCTCTACCATTAATTCCAATTCCAAATGCAGGCACGGCATTAGCTGCACTAAATCAGCTGCCGTTTGAAATTGATGAGCAAATTATCCGAGAAGCCTTTCTTGAAGCTCAAATGACAGGGCGTTTTCAGCTTTTAACGGTTCAAGATTTTGCAAAATTTTCAAAAAAGCAACCTCTTGCACAAGTGATTATTGATGTAGGGCATAATCCGCACGCCGCTCGTTATTTGGCGGAACGACTTCAAGCGTTAAAGCAATCGAATCAGAAAGTTTATGCGGTATTCAGTGCGTTGGAAGATAAAGATTTATCCGGCATTGTTGAGCCGCTAGATAATGTGATTGATGAATGGCATTGTGCGGGCTTAGATTGCTGGCGTGGGCAAAGTGGCGAAGCCGTGCTTGAAAAACTTGCAAAAGTTTTGCCAAATTCGATCGCTTGTAGTCATCAAACTGTGCCTGAAGCCAGTCTTATGTTATTTAAAAAAGCGAAAGGCGAGGATATTATATTGGTATTCGGTTCATTCCATACTGTTGCAGACTTTATGCTTTGGTTAGATAAATAGCAGAACCAACTCAAAATAAAGGCGAACGGTGATGTTCGCCTTTTGTGCTTTTTCTAGTCTTTAGCTTAAAGCACTTTTACGATTGCTTCTGCTAATTTATCAATATTTTTGCTGGTGATTCCCGCCACGTTAATACGACCTGAACGTACAGCATAAATTGCAAAGTCATCTTTTAATTTATCGACTTGCTCCGGCGTTAAACCGCTAAATGAGAACATACCGTTTTGTTCGGTGATGAAAGAGAAATCTTGGGTTGCCCCTTTTTCTTTCAATAATTGAACAAGTTGATTACGCATATCTTTAATACGGTTACGCATCTCATCTAATTCTTCAATCCATAATGCTTTAAGTGCCGGATCAGCTAATGCTACCGCAACAGCACTTGCACCATGAGCAGATGGGTTAGAGTAAAGCACACGAATAATTGATTTAATTTGAGTGAATGCACGATTTGCGTCATCTGCGTTATCTGCAATTAAAGTGAATGCACCAACACGCTCGTTATATAAACCGAAGTTTTTAGAGAATGAGCTTGCAACCAATAATTCACGGTTGTTTTTCGCAAAAGCACGTAAACCGTAAGCATCTTCTTCTAAGCCGTTGGCAAAACCTTGGTAAGCAAAGTCAAATAACGGTAACCAGCCTTTTTCTGCTGATAATGCTGCTAATTGTTCCCATTGTGCCGGCGTTGGGTCAATGCCGGTTGGATTGTGGCAGCAACCGTGTAGTAACACCACATCGCCCGCTTCTGCTTGGCTTAAATCAGCCAGTAAATTATCCCAATCTAAACCGTTAGTGTCTTTGTTGTAGTAACGGTAACCTTTAATGTTGATGCCAACTGCTTCGAAAATTGCGTTGTGGTTTGGCCAAGTTGGGGTAGAGATCCACACATTTTTAGCCGAGGTCTGACGTTTGATAAATTCCGCCGCAATACGTAATGCCCCTGTACCACCTAAACTTTGAGCGGTTTTCGCACGACCTGAGGTAATGACTTCTGCATTTTCACCAAATAATAAGGCTTGAGTCTGAGCATTGAAAGCTTGCACACCATCAATGGTAAGATAAGTTTTGCTGGTTTCGGTATCTAATAAACGTTTTTCTGCTTCTTTTATTGCTTTTACAATCGGTGTTTTGCCTTCATCGGTCATATAAACGCCGATACCAAGGTTGATTTTGCCGGGGCGAGTTTCTGCTTTAAATGCCTCCCCTAAGCCTAAAATCGGGTCTGCCGGAGCTGCTTGAATATGACTAAACATTGACATTGGAAATCCTCTTACAATTAAAAAAATAAACAGTGAATTTATACGGCGAAATTGAAAAATTAGCAAGGGGAAAGAATAAAAAAATTAAGCTAATCCATAAATTATTTTAATGATTTACACTTGTTAAGTATGTTTTCACAATTCCCCGATACTTTTCAATTTCTACTTTTGAATATTTTTTCTGATGTTCGTTAAAAACAGCAAGAGAGTTCAGCGTTTGCGGAGCAGATAAATATAAACGTTTTAAGCTAACATAAACAGCAGGCAAGGCTCGCTTTCCATTTGCAAATGCGGTTAAATTTTGCCAGTCTCGTTTGTCTAAATTTCTCTCTGCAAGCGGTTGGAATTGCTCGAAATTTTGCAATTCCTCACAAATTTCCGTGAAAAACGGTTGAAGAGCGAAATCTCTGGCAAAGGCTTGGGTAGCTTGTTGGCTAAATTGTTTGCCTTGGTCCGAAATCGGGTAAATCATCATTGCACTGCGATAGCCACTACTGGCTTCTTTATTTGGGGTAATTTGAACGAGCTTGAAGCCACAAGCAGACCAAAAACGGTAAAGTGGTTCGGTAAGTCCAAAGCTGACAGACATAAAATCAAGTGGTTGATGGTGGTTTTTTGTTTGTAAAATAAAGTCAGAAATTAACCGCTTGCCAATGCCTTGATTTTGCCATTCAGGCTTAACCGCAATACGGGAAATTCGCACAGAATGCAACTGACAAGCCAGCGGCAAATTGCCCTGAAAGCAAAGATACTGAGCGGCCAAATTACCTTGCGGTCGGCGTTTGCCTTGCCAAATGGCTTGTGTTAAATCTTCATCTAAGCCACCTTCATTCACTGCCCAAATGCCTCCAACAAGCTGATTTTCGATAAATTTTGGATGCAATATTTGTTGTTCGCCATCAAACAAACGGCGTAAATCGGTTGGCGTGGTTTTGTAATGAGCATGGGCGAGCAGATGATAAAAATCCGTTAAATCGCTATCTTGCTTTGATTCCTCAAGCAAAAGCAATTCATTCACAAATTGTTCCAACGGATCATTTTCTGTCCAACGAAATGGTTTGGTGAGCTGCCAATGTTTATTTGAACGGCTAAGTTGCGGTAAAAACTTAAGAGAAAAACCCCGCCCTGTGCCTTCGTAATTGTAGGTTGTGGTAGTTAGCACCACTTTATCAAAATACTGACAAAGTCGGTTGAGCATAGGCAAAGGCAGGCTTGCTGCTTCGTCCACAAAAAGCCATTGGTGGCGGCAAATTTTGAGTTGCTGAATCTGTGCTAATAAATTATCCGGAGCAAAAAAGAGTATTTCCTTGTTTGCTAACGAACGTAAAAAACTTGGCAAGACTGTTAAAGAACGGGCGGTAATTAGCACTTTATATTGTTTTGCCAATTCATTTGCAAGCAAGCCGGCAAGGGTGGATTTCCCTCGACCACGTGGGGCGGTAATCAAATGAATATCGGCAAGATCAAGAGGTAGATTTTGCAAAATTTTTTGCTGTTCTTGCGTTAAATCGACATTGCAAGATTTTGCTGAAAAATCACCGCTTGTTGTGAGTTCTATCGAGCTTGTTTGTATTTGAAAACCAAATTTCTCAACGAGTTTTTTAAAATGTTGATAGAAATTCGGGCAGGCAATAGCTTGATTTTCGTTCCAACGTAACGCATCAAAATCTTTTGCTTGCTCTAATTTATCCCATTTAGGGCAGAGTAAAAATAAAGTGCCGTTTTCTTGAATAGTACCGGCAAGAATAGCAAATGCTTCAAGATTAAAATTTACGCCATTTTCGGCACGCATATCATAAATGGCGAAAGGGTATTCTCTACCTAAAATGGCTTTGGCATTGCTAAAAGGAAATGCTTTAAGTTGTTGATTGATATCAGGAATATAAAAACAGCCCCCTTGAGCATTTAACTCAATAGGGAGCTTTTTATGGTCGGTCACAATAACTAAAGCACGCATGATAAAATTATTCTTTTTCTGAAATATAAGGATCTTCGTACCCTAAACTTTGCATAATCTCCGTTTCTAAGTTTTCCATTTCTTCGGCTTCTTCATCGGTTAAATGATCGTAACCGAGTAGGTGAAGGGTGCCGTGAATCGCTAAATGTGCCCAGTGGGATTCAAGCGAAATCGCTTGTTCTACAGCCTCTTTTTCCACAACTTGACGACAAATTACCAAGTCGCCTAATAATGGCATTTCAATACCTTCAGGTACTTCAAAAGGGAAAGAAAGCACGTTAGTCGGTTTATCTTTGCCTCGGTAAGTAAGATTGAGTTCGTGGCTTTCTGCCTCATCTACAATGCGAATAGTTAACTCGGTTTCAGGAAAATTTTCTGTTTGAGCTTCAATGCTTAATGCCTTTGTTACCCAAAGGGTAAATTGTTCAAATGTAGGTAAATTATCTTGGTTTTCGCTGGCAATTTGTAGATCGATGATAGGTGTTGTCATTTTATCCATTCCATAAATAGATTGCGGGCGGGTTTTAACCCGCCCCCACAAAATTTCTGATGATTATAGCAGATTATTTCCATTTTTCCGCCTCAAACTGATCGCTTTCTCGCCCTTCAATCCAACGCTCGCCATTTTGGGTCTGTTCGCGTTTCCAAAAAGGTGCTTTGGTTTTGAGGTAATCCATAATAAATTCATTGGCGTGGTAGGCATCGCCTCGGTGGGCAGAACTTACGCCTACCAACACAATTTCATCGCCGGTGTGGAGTTGTCCGATGCGGTGAATAACCGCAACACGTTGAATATCCCAACGGGTGCGAGCTTCATCCACAATTTCTTGTAGGGCCTTTTTCGTCATTGCAGGGTAGTGTTCAAGAAATAAACCTGAAACA
Source organism: Mannheimia granulomatis (assembly GCF_013377255.1). Taxonomy (NCBI): domain Bacteria; kingdom Pseudomonadati; phylum Pseudomonadota; class Gammaproteobacteria; order Pasteurellales; family Pasteurellaceae; genus Mannheimia; species Mannheimia granulomatis. The sequence continues at coordinate 1,262,692 of NZ_CP016614.1, read as the reverse complement.
TTATCGCCCAAATTCATTTCACGCACTTTGCCGATAAAAAGTGTGGTTGCCCCAACAGAATGATGTTCGCTTAACCAACGGTAAATCTGGTTTTGGTCAAATTCGCTTTCTTGTACTTCAATTAAGGTGGAATTCATTTAGCCCCCTGTTACCGGTGGGAAAAAGGCAACTTCATCACCATCTTTAATCGGGCTATCTAATGGCGAAATGGTTTGATTGATTGCCACTAATAATTTACCTTTTTCTAACGCAAGTTGCCATTTTTGGCCTTGCTGGCTTAAATGTTCACGCAGTTCTTCTGCTGTAGTGAAATTGGCTTGCACTTCTAACATATCGGTTGCGACAAGTTCACGCACTTGAGCGAAAAATAATACTTTAATCAACGTTGAAATCTCCTGATTTGCCGCCGCTTTTATGTAATAGGCGGATATTTTCAATTACCATATCTTTTTGTACTGCCTTGCACATATCGTAAATAGTCAGTGCAGCAACGCTTGCCGCGGTTAGGGCTTCCATTTCTACACCGGTTTTGCCACTCAATTTACAAAGCGATTCAATACGTACTTGGTTGGCTTCCGGTAACGCTTCAAGCTGAACTTCTACTTTTGAAAGAAGTAATGGATGACAAAGTGGAATGAGTTCCCAAGTTCTTTTCGCTGCTTGAATGCCGGCGATACGGGCGGTAGCAAAAACATCGCCTTTATGATGATTGCCACTAATGATCATTTGTAATGTTTCCGAATTCATTCGCACGAAGGCTTCTGCACGGGCAACTCGAACCGTTTCTTGTTTCATCGAAACATCGACCATATTGGCTTCGCCGTTTTGGTTGATGTGGGTGAAGTTGTTCATTTATTTTGTCTCTTTAAATTTAGTTTTGAAATTAATATCGCGGGTTTTATGTTACTTTCTTTGCTTGTGCAAAGAAAGTAACCAAAGAAAGCACACCCTACTTCACCGCTGTCTTCGCTTTATTTGAATTTGCTTGACGGAAAAATTTAAAACTCGCCAACTTCGTTGGCTCAGACACTAAATTTTTCCTACAAATTCAAAGTCGCTCAGGCGGTTCAGAAGGGGATAACTAGGCATTACAAGTAACTGGTTTTAACTAAAATTTTGCAAAAGAATTCCAAAATAATGCTCTTTATTGCCCCTATTTTCCGCCGTAGCGGTTGCGTAAACTTTTGAGGATAACTTTTCGTGTTTGAGCTTGCAAAGCAAGCGATAGTTTGAAAAGTTAGTCCCAAAAGTTAGCGTTTACCCTCCAATAGAAGAAAGATTATTCCTCACTCCGCTATCCCCAATATGCAAATAGTGGTGTTTTCGTTTGCCTTGTAAAGCCGATTTCAAGCGAGTCTCAAGCTGTAATTGTTGATCGTCTGACTGCAATAAATCCCGAATATCAATGCCTTCTTCGCCAAATAAGCAGAGGTGTAATTTGCCTAAGGCAGACACTCTCAGGCGGTTGCAAGAGGCACAGAAATTCTTTTCATAAGGCATAATCAAACCGATTTCGCCTTGGTAATCAGGGTGAGAAAGTACTTTGGCAGGCCCGTCTGACATTGCTTTAGGTTGTAACTGCCAACCTTCTCTTAATAAACGCTCCATCACAGATTGTCCGGAAAGATGTTGGGCTTTGAAAAAGCTATCTATTTCTCCGGTTTCCATCAGTTCGATAAAACGCATTTGAATCGGTTTATCTTTAATCCAAGCAAGGAATCTATCCAGTTCAGGAGCGGTATATTGTTTCATCAAAACTGCATTAACTTTGATTTTTTTATAGCCAAGTTCAAAGGCTTTATCGATCCCTTTCAGAATGGATTGCAGCTTGTTTTCACCCGTGATTAATTGGAATTGACGGGTGTCTAAACTATCGACACTTACATTAATGTCGGTAATTCCTGCTTGCTGCCAAAGAGCAACATCACGCTCCATTCGGTAGCCGTTAGTGGTTAAGGCGACTTTGCGGATGCCGGCAGTTTGTGAAAGGGTATGAGCAATTTCAGCAAAATCTTTGCGTAAAGTCGGCTCGCCACCGGTGATACGGATTTTTTCCGTCCCTAAATTAGCAAAGGCTTTAGCGATACGTTGGATTTCGTCCACTTTCAGAAATGTCTGCTTATGCGAAGGTGGCTGATAGCCGTTAGGCAAGCAGTAATTACAACGGAAGTTACAAACATCGGTAACGGATAATCTCAAATAGGTGTATTGACGCTGAAAGCGATCAACAAGCCCGGAAATATCATTACCCACATTTTTAGTTGGGATAATAGATTGCATTTGACACCTTTCTAAACACGAGAGGACAACCCATTTCTAAGTTATCCTTTGAACAGCTTTCACTGTTACTGGCATAAATTCCATATCAAAAATTGGTCTTTAATTTTTAGAATTAGGTAACTATGCTCGGAGTCGTAAATTAAAATTTAACTTTATTGTAGGGGGATAAAAATAATTAGGCAAGAGGTAGAATTTAAATAGTTGATTCAAGCGCTCAAACATTCTAACCGGTGTTTGATTTATATCATAGGAAACCACGGATAATTTTGTTATTTTAAGTGAAATTTTTTATTTGAGGTCAACATGACTTATCGTAATCAGTGGGCTTGTTTAGTGGATAAACAAGGTGACGTCTTTGAGTGGGAAGATAAAGCCGGTGCAGAATATTTTAGGCAACGGAAGCAGATTTGCCATTATGCGCAGGCGTTGCTTTATTCTGATAAAATAGCTTTGCAATTTTACTATTGTTTACCGGACCATCTTTGGCTTAAAGTGAATTTGAAGCGCTACCAAGCATTTGCCTTGATTCAGGCAGAGCAAACCGAATTACCTTTTGAATTAAGTAAGCGTGAACTTGAGTTGCTTACTTTAGTCAGTAGCGGGTTAAGCAATGAAGAAATTGCTAAAACACTCAATATCAGTAAGCGCACTGTTGATAAACATATTGAGAATATTTTTGCTAAAACCCAAACTGAAAGTCGGACTTTATTAGCTATTTTTGCTGTTAGTGAACATCTTATTTGTTTGCCTACACCGGGGCAGTTAGAAAAATCGATTCTTGCCAGCTTTAAAATCGAACAAATCGCTTTGCAAATTATTGCCGAAAAACAACCGCTTGCAGGTAAAGAGAGTCACTTGTTTGCTATCAATAATTATCATAGTCGCCCGATTATTATTGGCGTGCCTTATGTTGAAAAAGGCATTGGCGAAATTGATACCAAAGAACTACTTAACGGTACGCAGCTTGCGGTGGAAATGATTAATCGCCAAGGTGGTATTAACGGACGAAAGTTGCAAATGGCCACAGCCGGTTTTTGTGTAGAAGACAAATCTAGCATTCTCAATGCTTATAACCATTTATTCGATCAAGATGTAGATGCTATATCTACTGCTTATGCCTGCTATTTGCCCGAAGTCCACGAATTGATTGCTACAGAAGGAATTCCTTATCTGCATATTGCCACCCATAGTGGTTCTAATAAACTTGCACAAAATTTACAGAACAAACGAATTGAAAATATGTTCCAAGTCTGTGCCAGTGACGTAACTTACAACTCTGGTGTTTGCCAATTTTTAGACTATTACCGTTACCATTATGCCCATTTGGTACAAAATAAAACAGTGATGGTGGTCTCGGTTAAATGGCAAAAAGTGGATATTGGCATTGAAAACCTCACGCTTAATTTACGTGTTCAGGGGTGGCGTGTGGACCATATTGAGCTGGTACAAGAGCCAAATGCGTATGATAACTTGATGAAGCACGTACATAATTTATCGCCTTCTATTATTGTGCTGGCTTCGTATTTTGCCGAAGATATTGTGAATTTCCACCAAGCATTTATCCAAAATCCGACTAATGCAATTATTTACAGTATCTATGCCCCTTCTACCTTTTTACCGCACGAGCAGCCTTGCGAGGGAGTATTATGGAGTACCAATAGCGGATTAAGCCAAAACTATTTAGGCAAGCAATTTAGCCAGCATTACGAAAATTTCTTTGGTCGTAAACCAACCTATTCGCAAGCCAGCATTGCTTATGATCAAACGAATATTTTAGCAGTGGCGTGGAAGCAAAGCGTTTCTCCTCGCCATTTCAAGGCAGTATCTAACGCCATTCGTACTCTGCCACATCATGGAGTGAATGGTACTTATTATTTTAATACTGATAGTCAAATTGGGTTAACTTATCTGGAAACAAAGGATCTATCAATCAGTCTGCCGCAACTGATTTATCAGATACAGCAAGGCAGAAGTGCAGTGATTGCGCCAGATTTATTTGCTGATTCGCAATTTGTCCTTCCTCCTTGGTTTTTATTTAAAGCCTAATCTAACAAGGTGTATTGAATTTCAATCCACCTTATTTTTGCCTGTTTTTTGTTTTAGATCAAATTCATCTAACTCTAATGAGTTAATACGTATTTTTACTTATTGCTTATACCTCTTGAGAGTTAATAAAATTTCCTTGTCTTTAATTTTTAGTTTTTAAGTGGGGGAGTTTTATGTCTAAGTTGAAAAAAACAGCCATTTTTGTCGGCATTATGGCATTAGGTGCTGCTATTTGGGGTGGTAGCCAATATGCGATGAAAGCAACTAATTCAACAGAGTTTTGTGTTACCTGCCATTCAATGACTCACCCACAAGCTGAGTGGGAAGGTAGCGTGCATTTCTCTAACCGCAAAGGAATCCGTGCTGAATGTTCTGATTGCTATGTTTCACAAGATGGCTTGCATTATTTTAAAGCGAAAGTCATTGCCTTAAAAGATGTTTGGCATACCTTTATTACCAATAAATTACCCGATCAAGAAGCCTATGAAGCCCATCGTTTAGAAATGGCGCAAAAAGTGTGGGCGGATATGAAAGCGAACGATTCTGCCACCTGCCGTTCGTGCCACAGCTTTGAGGCAATGGTGCTTTCAGATCAAAAAGAAGCTGCTCAAAAAATGCATAAATTAGCCCAAGAAACTAACCAAACCTGTATTGATTGTCACAAAGGAATCGTCCACTTTATGCCAGAAATGCCGGTAGATAACGCCGCTGCTGCCGGTGAGTTAGCCAAACACGGGGCGGAATTTACGAGCAGTGATAAAACCCTTTACGCTCTTGCGATGACAACCATGCAGTTTACCGAAGGCGGCGAAGCTCGTTTAATGCCATTTGCTGAATTAACCGATTGGCGTGATGAAAACGGAAAAGTGAAAGCCACTGTCAAAGGCTGGCAGCAAGCCGGTGCAGAAAGCGTGGTGTATGCCGGAATAGGGCAACGCATTATGGTGGCACTGCTTGGCGATGAAGAGCAGAAAAAAGTCACTATTAAACAGACCGTACACGATAAAGTGACTGACTCTGATTGGAAAGAGATCAGCTTTGAGGTGATTGCGGATAAAAATAGCGTAACGGCAAACATCGATGCACTCAATGCGTTCGGCAATAACTTAAACCAAACCCATTGTAGCGGCTGCCATGCCGCAATCGGGGCGGATCACTACACCGCAAACCAATGGATCGGCGTAGTGAACTCGATGAAAGACCGTACTTCAATGACGGCGGACGATGTGCGTGCAGTCACCATTTATCTGCAACGTAACGCCAAAGATGTGAAAGGCAGCAGCCATTAAACTCGATTTACTTTAAACTTCCCCGACTCCGAGCCTGTTACCCTAAGTCGCAAGATATGGATGCAGTGCCTGTAATTCACATTACACATGGTTAATTTGGAAACGGATTAGCCACTCCCCTTAGAAAGGTGTCGTATTTTCAACTTTCACAATGTTTTGTGGAATGTCATTTCCCCTCCTCCGCTTGCGGGGGAGGGTTAGGGAGGGGGGAGCAAATCTACGATTTGCTTATTCTTGCAACTTCGTTGCAATCCCCTCCCCCTAGCCCCCTCCCGTAAACGGGAGGGGGGAATGGCTAACAAGCGGTATCTTTTCCTCTTTTTTCTGCAAAATCTGCGTGAACCAATCTCAAACGAGGTGAACAATGAAAAAACAAGACCAAATCAACGCAAGTCGTCGTGGTTTTCTAAAAAATTCATCATTAGGTTTAGTTGCGGGTGCGGGTTTAGCGACTAGTACCACAGGTGTGGTCGGTGCGTTAGCATCTACCAGTGCTAAAGCGGCTGAAATGACAACGGTAATGACTGCTGCGCACTGGGGGCCGATCGGGGTCGTGGTGGAAAACGGTAAAGCGGTGAAATCTGGTGCGGCAATCCCGATGACGATTGAAAATGAATTACAAAATGTCGTGCCTGAGCAGCTTTATTCTGAAGCCCGAGTGAAATACCCGATGGTGCGTAAAGGCTATTTAGAAGGTAATAAAGATACCACTTTGCGTGGACGTGACGAGTGGGTACGTGTCTCTTGGGATAAAGCCTTAGATTTAGTCGCAGGTGAAGTGAAACGTGTGACCGATGCTCACGGTGCGAGTGGGATTTTTGCCGGTTCTTACGGCTGGTATAGCTCTGGGGCATTACATGCTGCCCGTACCTTATTACACCGTTACTTAAACTTAACCGGTGATTTCGTAGGCGTAAAAGGCGACCTTTCAACCGGTGCTGCTCAAGTGATTATGCCACACGTTTTAGGTACGATTGAAGTTTACGAACAGCAAACCAGCTGGGAAGTGGTGTTAGAAAACAGTGAAATTGTGGTGTTCTGGGCGGCAAACCCAATACTCACTTTACGCAATGCGTGGACATCCAGCGATCAACACGGTATCGAATACTTAACCAAACTCAAAGCCAGTGGCAAACGTGTGATCTGTATCGACCCAGTGAAAAGCGAAACCTGCCAATTCTTAGGGGCAGAGTGGATTCCAACCAATACCGCAACGGACGTGGCGTTGATGATGGGTATCGCCCACACTTTAGTCACCCAAGACAAACACGATCAAGCCTTCCTGAAAAAATACACCAAAGGCTTCGAGCAGTTTGAAACTTACTTATTAGGTAAAGAAGATTATCAGCCGAAAGATGCCGAATGGGCGGCAAAAATTACCGGTGTGCCGGCAGAAACCATTAAACAATTAGCGGCAGATTTCTCCTCTAAACGAACGATGTTCATGGGCGGTTGGGGGATGCAACGCCAACGTCATGGCGAACAAACTCACTGGATGTTAGTCACCCTTGCCTCAATGCTCGGTCAAATCGGTTTACCGGGTGGCGGTTTCGGTTTCAGCTATCACTATGCCAACGGCGGTGTGCCAAGTGCAACAGGTGGTATCATCGGCTCCATCACCGCAACCGCAGCGGAAGCGGGCGAAAAATCGTGGTTAGACGATGCGTCTAAATTCTCTTTCCCTGTGGCACGTGTGGCCGATGCGTTGCTTTACCCGGGCAAAACCATCAAATTCAATGGCACGGAAATTACTTACCCGGACATTAAATTAGTTTATTGGGCGGGCGGTAACCCGTTCACGCACTTGCAAGATACCAACAAACAAGTGAAAGCGTGGCAGAAGCCTGAAACCATTATCGTCAATGAAGTGAACTGGACACCAACCGCACGTATGGCGGATATTGTGCTACCTGTTACCACCAGCTATGAACGCAACGATATCACAATGTCGGGTGACTACTCCATGATGTACATCTTCCCGATGAAGCAGGTCGTTGAGCCGCAATTTGAGGCGAAAAGTGATTATGATATTTTCACCGAATTAGCTAAACGTGCCGGCGTGGCAGATAAATTCACCGAAGGCAAAACGGAAATGGATTGGTTAAAAGGCTTCTACCAAACCGCCTTTGATGCCGCCCGTAAAAACCGTGTGATTATGCCGAACTTCGATAAGTTTTGGTCAGAAAACAAACCTGTTACCTTTAAAGCGACGGATAAAGCGAAAAAATGGGTACGCTACGAAGAGTTCCGTAACGATCCATTGCTGAATCCATTAGGCACGCCATCAGGTAAAATTGAGATCTTCTCGGATGTGGTCGCGAAAATGAACTACGATGACTGTAAAGGTCACCCAACGTGGTTTGTGCCGGATGAGTTTGCGGGTAATGTGACAGCCGAAGCCCCGCTTGCGTTAGTCACCCCACACCCATACTACCGTTTACACAGTCAACTTTGCCATACTTCACTGCGTGAGAAATACACCGTGGCAGGTCGTGAGCCGATGTTAATTCATACCGAAGATGCCAAGGCTCGAGGCATTGCAAGCGGTGATGTTGTGCGGATTTTTAACAAACGTGGACAAGTCTTGGCCGGTGCGGTCGTGACAGACGGCATTGTCAAAGGCACGGTCTGCTTGCACGAAGGCGCGTGGTACGATCCACAAGATTTAGGCCAATCCGAACAACCATTGTGTAAATTCGGCAACCCGAACGTGCTAACCCGTGATGAAGCAAGTTCCAACCTTGCCCAAGCGAACTCACCAAATACGGCGATAGTACAAGTTGAAAAATTTACAGGCGAAGCACCAGAGGTAACCGTCTTTAAGGAGCCTAAATATACAGAAGCTTAGTAAAGCATAAAAGCGCAGAATTTCACATTCTGTGCTTTTTTCTTACAAGCGGTTATATTTATTCAATTTTTTGCAAAATTTTCTATTTTTTTAACCGCTTGTTACAGTTACAATAATGCATTTTTATTTTTCAGGTGCATTTTATGACAACCCTTACTTGGTACGGCAAAGAAGAAGCCGTAAAAAAAGCCAAACAAACCCCATATTGTCTATTGCGTGAGTTGCCGGATTTTTCGCATAATATTGCCCGACAGCCGACAGCCGACAGCCGACAGCCGACAGCCGACAGCCGACAGCCGACAGCCGACAGCTCAGCTTCTGCTGAAACCTTATCTAATGTCAAGCAAAATTTGATTATTCAAGGCGATAATTTATCAGCCCTAAAATCCCTTTTGCCCTTTTATGCGGGGCAAGTCAAATGTATTTTTATTGATCCTCCCTATAATACAAAATCTGCCTTTAGCCACTACGATGATAATTTAGAGCATTCCGTTTGGCTTTCAATGATGTATCCACGTCTTGAAATTTTACGGGAATTGCTTGCTGAAGATGGTTCAATTTGGATCACGCTTGATGATAACGAAAGCCACTATTTAAAAATTATGCTTGATGAAATTTTTGGGCGGAAGAACTTTGTAGCAAATGTGGTGTGGAGAGCCAGCGATAATAGTAATAATGATGCGAAAGCGTTTTCTGCTGACCACAATCATTTGATCGTTTATTCAAAAAGTAGTGGTTGGATTTCTAATAAATTAAACGCAGAGGAAAAAAGAAGTCATTTCAAAAATCCAGATAATGATCCTAAAGGGGCTTGGTTTGATGGAAATCCATTAAACTCACCTAAGCCAAGAGAAAATCTAATGTATGACATCGTAGCACCTAATGGAAATATTATTAATCATCCTAAAAATGGCTGGCGTTGGGAAAAAGAAACATTAGATGAAAAAATTAAATCAGGGGAAATTCGTTTTAATGAATATATGACTTCTATAAAAAGAAGAACTTATTTATCAGAAATGAAAGGGTTACCACCATCTTCTTTATGGATTGATTTATTCAAAACTGGGCATAACAGACAAGCTAAAAGCGAGCAAAAATCGTTAATGGGGGAAAATATTTTCGATACGCCGAAACCAGAACGCTTAATTCAGCAAGTTTTACAAATTGCCACATCAGAAAACGATCTTATCCTCGATAGTTTTCTTGGCTCAGGCACAACCGCAGCGGTTGCTCATAAAATGAACCGTCGTTATATCGGCATTGAGATTGGCGAACACGCTAAAACCCACGTAGTACCTCGTTTGAAAAAAGTGATTGAGGGAGAACAAGGCGGTATTTCAAAAGCGGTAGGTTGGCAAGGTGGCGGATCGTTTCGCTTTTGTGAATTAGGCGAGGAAGTATTTGACGCATTCGGTGCACTTAATCCGAATATTCGTTTTGACGATTTAGCCGCTCATATTTGGTATTTGGAAAATCATTTCCCTTTGCAAAAAAATATCGAAAAATCACCGCTTGTCGGTACTTTCAACGGCAAAGCCTACTATTTGTTATATAACGGAATTTTAGGCGATAAACGTCCGCAGGGCGGTAATGTACTGACGCGAAGATTAATGGCAGAGTTGCCATACTTTGTTGAATTTATTCAACAGGGAATGGACATTGTGGTATATGGCGAAGCCTGTCGTTTAGGAGAGGCACAGTTAGCTGAAAAGAAAATTACATTTAAACAAATTCCGTATGATGTAACTGCACGTTAATAGTGGGAGAAAAAATGAAATTAAAAAATTACCAAAATGAGGCATTAAACCGTGTCAGCCACTATTTTTCGGCTTGCTTGCAATCTGATGCAAACACCGCTTTTAGCCAAATTCAACCTGAATATAGTTACAAGATCCCAAGTGAACACAGTAATTTGCGTGATGTGCCTTATGTTTGTGTACGAATTCCAACGGGGGGCGGTAAAACGTTGTTAGCCTCGCATAGTATTGTTCGTATTGCAAAGCAGTATTTGGATTGTGATTTCCCTGTTACTTTGTGGCTAGTGCCTTCTCGTACAATTAAAGCCCAAACCGCAGAAGCGTTGAAAAATCCACAACACCCTTACCGTGCGGCACTTGATAAAACCTTTAACCGAGAAGTAATGGTTATTGAGTCTGAAGATTTTGATTTACTTCGCCCACAAGACTTTGGCAATAAGGCGATTGTAATCGTTTCTACTATTCAAAACTTTCGGGTAGAAAATCAAGATGGGCGAAAAATTTATGCCTTTAATGAAAAATTAACGGCTCATTTTGAGCGTTTACCAATCCATATTCAGACAAATTTAGAAAAAATTTCAATAACAGATCTACAAGAAAACGGTTTAACTGCCAAACAAGCGGGCAAAATTAAGTGTTCTTTTGCAAATTTGTTGCGAGCTTATCAACCTTTGGTCATTGTTGATGAAGCTCATAACGCTCGAACCTCACTCTCTTTTGATGTGTTATCTCAACTTTCCCCGGCGGCTATTTTAGAATTTACTGCTACACCAAACACGGATAGAAAAACAGGGAGTAATGTGTTGTATCACGTTTCGGCAAGTCATCTAAAATCAGAAGAGATGATCAAATTACCGATTGTGCTGACCGAACATCACAACTGGCAGCAAGCAATAGATGGCGCAGTAATTAACAGAGGAGCATTAGCACAAAAAGCACAGTATGAGAGCGATTATGTTCGTCCGCTTGTGTTGTTCCAAGCTGAGCCGAAAAACGGCAAAGTAACAGTAGAAGTCTTAAAACAGTATTTAATTGATGAATTAAAAATTGATGAAGAAGAGATTGCCATTGTTACGGGTAATCAGCACGAATTAGATAATATCGATTTATTTAATCCACAATGTAAGATCAATTACATCATCACGGTTGAGGCATTGAAAGAAGGGTGGGATTGCCCGTTTGCCTATATTTTTTGCTCGGTGCAAAATGTTTCCTCAAGTAAGGAAGCGGAGCAGTTGTTAGGGCGAGTATTGCGAATGCCTTATGCTAAACGCCGTCAAATTGAAGATTTAAATCGTGCTTATGCTCATCTTTCCTCTAAATCGTTCGGCGAAACGGCTCGTAATTTACAAGATAAATTGATTGGAATGGGATTTGAAGCATTAGAAGTAGCTGAAATGCTCCGCATTCCACAACAAGAGAATTGGATTAGTGAGAATGAAGGGGATTTATTCTATACGCCGACAACGGTTTTAGCATTAACGCAATTCCCTGAAATGACGGATTTAAGCGAAGCAGAACGATCTCAACTTAAAATTACTGAGCAAGAAGGTAGCATTTTAGTGCAAGTAAAAGGTAATTTAAGTGAAAAGCTAGAAAAAGCCTTGCTCCGGACTGCAACAGGTAAGAAAAAAGAACAAATTGAGCAACAATTACAAATTCACCAAAATAGAGTTGAAATATTGGCTTCTCCTGCCGAAAAAGGTGAAATATTTAAAGTAATACCTCAACTCTGTATGAATATTCAAGGCGAATTAGACTTAGCGGATTCACAAGTTCTATTAGATTATCAAAGTTGGAATCTATTGGATTACCCTGCCAAACTTGATGGTTTTAGATTACACGAAAATAGCCAAAGTTTTGAAATTGATGTGGAAGATAAACGGGTTTCTTACCATTTTAATCAACAACAACTTAGCTTTTCTGATGATTGGCTAGAACTAACCGAGCAAGATTTTATCCGTTGGTTAGACAAGCAAGTGCGTTTAACTGACATTCCTCAACCTATAATGTTAAGGTTTTTGCAATTATTGATTTCAGATTTACTGAAAAATGTAGGAATAACCTTAACTCGGTTAGTTCAACATAAATTTGCACTGGCTCGAGCTATTTCAGATTTGATTAACCGTTATCGGGTATTAGCTCAAAAAAATTGCTATCAACAAGCACTATTTGGGGGTAATGAAGAAGTAGAAATCTGCCTAAATGAGCAGTATCAATTTAGTTTTACACCAGAAAAACTAGCACCACAACCGCCTTTTTATGTAGGACGTTACAAATTCAACAAACACTATTTTGCTCAAATTGAAGAGTTGAAAGCAAGCGGAGAAGAATTTGACTGTGCCGTTGCGATTGATTCATTGCCTCAAGTGAAATATTGGGTAAGAAATCCTGTAAAAAGAGGGTTTGCTTTACCATTAGCTCATCAGAATTTTTACCCTGATTTTATTGTAGAACTTATTGATGGTCGGATTTTAATTGTGGAATATAAAGGGGAGCAATTAAAAAGTAATGAAGATTCTAAAGAAAAAGCCTTAATTGGCAATCTTTGGGAGAAGTTAAGTCAAGGAAAAGGCTTATTTATGATGGCGGTAAAATGCGATGAAAATGGTCAAGATGTTAGAACGCAACTGCTAAATAAATTAGCCTGATTTGCAAATTTTATGCGAAATTTAACCGCTTGTAGAAACAAGCGGTTGAATTTTTTCGATTTTTTGCAAGTTATGCTTTATCCATTGGCTCAAAATCACGTTTGGTTTCGCCTGTATAGATTTGGCGAGGGCGGACGATTTTGATATTGCCTTGTAGGTACATCTCTTTCCAGTGGGCAATCCAACCCACAGTTCTGGCTAAAGCGAACATCACGGTAAACATCGAAGTCGGAATACCAATCGCTTTAAGCACGATACCGGAGTAGAAGTCTACATTTGGGTAAAGTTTATGCTCAATGAAATAAGGATCACTTAACGCAATACGTTCTAATTCTAATGCAACTTCAAATAACGGGTTGTCAATATTGAGTTCTTTCAATACTTCGTGGCAGGTTTCACGCATTACCTTCGCTCGTGGATCGTAGTTTTTATATACGCGATGCCCGAAGCCCATTAAACGGAATGGATCGTTTTTATCTTTCGCACGGGCAATAAATTCCGGAATGCGATCAACAGTCCCTATTTCTTCTAACATATTGATACAAGCTTCATTCGCTCCACCGTGTGCAGGCCCCCACAATGAAGCAATACCTGCTGCAATACAGGCAAATGGGTTCGCACCGGAAGAAGCCGCAGTACGTACTGTGGAGGTTGATGCATTTTGTTCGTGGTCTGCGTGTAAAATAAAGATTCTATCTAATGCGCGCTCTAATACAGGGTTTACTTCATAAGGTTCACAAGGGGTTGCAAACATCATATATAAAAAGTTGCCTGCATAAGATAAATGATTTTGTGGGAACATAAACGGCTGACCGATAGAGTATTTATAACACATCGCAGCAAGGGTTGGTATTTTGGCTAAAAGACGAATGGCGGTAAGTTCACGGTGGGCTTGATTATTAACGTCAATTGAATCGTGGTAGAAAGCGGCTAATGCACCACTTACCCCACACATTACCGCCATTGGGTGGGAGTCTCGGCGGAACCCGGAGAAGAATTTAGTGAGCTGTTCATGCACAAGGGTATGTTTTTTGATTAGTTGCACAAAATCTTTATATTCTTCTTTAGTTGGACGTTCGCCGAATAGAAGAGTATATCCAACTTCTAAGTAATCGGCATTATTCGCAAGCTGGTCAATAGGGTAGCCACGATGCAGTAGAATACCTTCATCCCCATCCACATAAGTGATAGCAGATTCACAGACTGCAGTTGAAACCAAGCCGGGATCATAGGAGAAAAGTTTGTGCTTCATAAAAGGCTGTATATCAATATTTTGATAACCTAAACTGCCTTTTTTTATATTGAGATCGAGTTGTTCACCGTTCTCGAGAGTTAATGTTGCTTTTGACATAGGTCACTCCTTTTATTTTGATGTTTGCTCATTAAACTTAAATTATTTTTAGACTAAGAACAACCCCTTTTTAGAAGAAATTTAAAAAAATGTTAATCAAATTTAAATATTTTTTCTCTTTGTTTACATTTCTTAATTTACTGTTTATAGTTAATTGATTTTATCTATTTTTTCGTCAATACAGGAGCAAAAAATGCAAACACAAGTCCAAATTCCCCAAGGCGAAACCATTCAACTTAATCAAGACGGTTCGTTACAAGTACCAAACAATCCAATTATTCCCTTTATTGAAGGTGATGGTATCGGTGTTGATGTTACACCAGCCATGCAAGCGGTTTTAGATGCCGCGGTTGAAAAAGCCTACCAAGGAAAACGCAAAATTGCTTGGATGGAAATCTATGCAGGCGAAAAAGCTAACGAAATTTATGGCGAAAATACTTGGCTACCTGATGAAACCTTAGAGTTGATTCGTCAATACCACGTGGCAATTAAAGGCCCATTAATGACACCGGTCGGTGGTGGGATTCGTTCGCTGAATGTAGCAATGCGTCAAGGTTTAGATTTATACAACTGCTTGCGTCCGATTCGCTATTATGACGGTACACCAAGTCCGGTAAAACATCCGGAATTAGTCGATATGGTGATTTTCCGTGAAAATTCCGAAGATATTTATGCAGGTGTGGAGTGGGTTGCCGGCTCGCCTGAAGCGAATAAAGTGATTCAATTCCTACAACAAGAAATGGGCGTGAAAAAAATCCGCTTTACCGAAGATTGTGGGATCGGTATTAAACCTGTTTCCAAACAAGGTACCCAACGCTTAGTGCGTGCGGCCTTACAATATGCGATTGATAACAATCGCAAATCGCTCACTTTGGTGCATAAAGGTAATATTATGAAATTTACCGAAGGGGCATTTAAAGAATGGGGCTACCAAGTTGCGGAAGAATTCGGGGCTAAATTAATAGATAAAGGTCCTTGGATGAGTTTAACCAATCCAAAAACAGGCGAAGAGATCATTATTAAAGACAGTATTGCCGATGCGTTCTTACAAGAAATCTTATTACACCCGACAGAGTATGATGTAATCGCAACACTTAACTTAAACGGTGATTACATTTCCGATGCACTTGCAGCTCAAGTAGGCGGTATTGGGATTTCACCAGGGGCAAATATTGGTTTTGATGCGGCAATTTTTGAAGCAACTCATGGTACAGCCCCTAAAATTGCAGGTCAAAATAAGGGCAATCCGGGTTCTTTAATTTTAAGTGGGGAAATGATGTTACGTCATTTAGGCTGGACTGAAGCTGCAGATTTAGTGGTAAAAGCAGTGTCTAAAACAATTGCGAATAAAACGGTCACTTTTGACTTCGCTGAAATGTTAGAAGGGGCAACTTTGCGTTCAACCTCAGAATTTGCACAAGACATCATTAAAAATATGTAATTAAAAAAGAGAGTGAATTATGGCAAATTTTATCGAAAACTATCAACAACATGTTGATGAGCGTGCGAAACTTGGAGTCGTACCTCAGCCATTAAACGCGGAACAAACCGCTCAGCTGGTTGAATTATTAAAAAATCCTCCTGCCGAACAAGCGGTCTTTTTATTAGATCTTTTTACAAATCGCATTCCAGCCGGCGTAGATGAAGCTGCCTATGTTAAAGCCGCCTTTCTAGCCGATATTGTAAAAGGGACAACTTCATCGTCGCTTATTTCACCCGAGCACGCGGTGAAATTATTAGGCACAATGCAGGGTGGTTATAATATTGAAACCTTGCTACTGGCATTAGATAAACCGGAGCTTGCCCCTATTGCGGTAGAAGCCTTATCCAAAACATTATTGATGTTTGATAATTTCCACGATGTAAAAGAACGTGCAGAACAAGGCAATCAATTTGCAAAACAAGTGTTAGTGTCTTGGGCTAATGCCGATTGGTTCACTTCTCGCCCAAAACTCGCCGAAAAACTGACTGTTACCGTATTTAAAGTAACAGGTGAAACAAATACTGACGATCTTTCCCCAGCCCAAGATGCTTGGTCTCGCCCTGATATTCCACTTCACGCTTTAGCAATGCTGAAAAATGAGCGTGATGGCATTTTCCCTGATGACAATGGCCACACCGGCCCGATTAAACAGTTAGAAGCCTTAAAAGAAAAAGGTTTCCCGCTGGCTTATGTGGGCGATGTAGTGGGAACAGGCTCTTCTCGTAAATCCGCAACCAACTCAGTGCTTTGGTTTATGGGGGAAGATATTCCTTATATTCCAAACAAGCGTGCTGGCGGAATTGTGCTAGGCGGTAAAATAGCCCCGATTTTCTTTAATACTCTTGAAGATGCCGGCTCGTTACCGATTGAAGTGGATGTTACAAACCTGAATATGGGCGATGTGATTGATATTTACCCTTATCAGGGCAAAATTTGTAAACACAATTCCGATGAAGTGTTAGCAGAATTTAGCTTAAAAACCGATGTGTTATTAGATGAAGTGCGTGCCGGTGGGCGTATTCCGCTGATTATCGGGCGTGGCTTAACTCACAAAGCAAGAGTGGCACTTGGTTTGCCGGAAAGCGATATTTTTGTAAAACCGCAATCTGTTTCACAAAGTAACAAAGGTTACACATTAGCCCAAAAAATGGTAGGGCGTGCGTGTGGTGTGGAAGGCATCCGTCCGGGGCAATATTGCGAACCTCGAATGACCTCAGTCGGCTCACAAGACACCACCGGCCCAATGACTCGAGATGAGCTGAAAGATCTCGCGTGCTTAGGATTCTCCGCAGACCTTGTTATGCAGTCTTTCTGCCACACCGCCGCTTATCCGAAACCGGTCGATGTAGTTACTCACCACACACTACCTGATTTTATTATGAACCGTGGCGGGATTTCACTACGCCCGGGTGATGGAGTAATTCACTCTTGGTTAAACCGTATGTTGTTACCTGATACAGTCGGTACAGGTGGTGATTCACACACCCGTTTCCCAATTGGTATCTCTTTCCCTGCAGGTTCGGGCTTAGTGGCGTTTGCCGCGGCAACAGGTGTTATGCCATTGGATATGCCGGAATCGGTATTAGTGCGTTTTTCTGGCACAATGCAGCCGGGCATTACGCTACGTGATTTAGTGCACGCTATTCCTTACTATGCGATTCAACAAGGCTTACTGACCGTTGAGAAAAAAGGCAAGAAAAATATTTTCTCGGGTCGTATTTTAGAGATTGAGGGTTTGGAGGATCTGAAAATCGAACAAGCCTTTGAGCTTTCAGACGCTTCAGCAGAACGTTCAGCGGCCGCTTGTACTATCAAGCTTAACAAAGAGCCGATTATGGAATATCTGAACTCTA
The DNA here is from genome assembly GCF_013377255.1 of Mannheimia granulomatis. Taxonomy (NCBI): domain Bacteria; kingdom Pseudomonadati; phylum Pseudomonadota; class Gammaproteobacteria; order Pasteurellales; family Pasteurellaceae; genus Mannheimia; species Mannheimia granulomatis. Next base: position 1,245,134 of record NZ_CP016614.1, on the reverse strand, counting down.
ACATTACGCTTTTAAAATGGATGATTGCCGAAGGTTATGACGACAAACGCACCCTTGAACGCCGTATTGCTAATATGCAGGCATGGTTAGCTAATCCAGAATTATTAGAAGCCGATGAAAATGCAGAATATGCGGCGATTATCGAGATCAATCTAGATGAAATCAAAGAGCCGATTGTGTGTGTGCCGAACGACCCTGACGATGCACGTCTACTTTCGCAAGTGCAAGGCGATAAAATTGATGAAGTCTTTATCGGTTCTTGTATGACGAATATCGGGCATTTCCGTGCAGCAGGAAAATTGTTAAGCCAAGCACAGGGGGAATTACCGACAAAACTTTGGATTGCTCCACCGACAAAAATGGATGCAGGCTTGTTGACTGAAGAAGGCTATTACAGCATTTACGGTAAAAGCGGGGCTAGAGTTGAAATGCCGGGCTGCTCACTTTGTATGGGTAACCAAGCACGAGTGGCGAATAATGCCAACGTGGTTTCAACTTCAACCCGAAACTTCCCGAACCGTTTAGGGCAAGGGGCAAATGTTTATTTAGCCTCTGCGGAGCTGGCTGCAGTTTCAGCGTTATTAGGTAAATTACCAACGCCGGAAGAGTATCTTGGTTATGTGAATGACCTACAAAAAGACAAAGATGACATTTACCGCTATATGAATTTTGACCAAATCAATAGTTATGTGAAAAAAGCGGATAATGTGATTGTTCAAGTAGCATTATAATCATCAATTTTAACCCACCGTTTGGTGGGTTTTGTTTTGCAAAATTCCCATAAAAAACGACCGCTTGTATTGCAACTTCGAGTTCATTGAAGTAAATTCTCTCGTAAACTTCAATTACAACAAACAGAAAAGCAGCAGACAGAAAATATGGCAAATCAATTAGAAAATGGGCGATTTATCGCCTTAGACAAACCCGTAAACACCATTACTACAGCAGCTCATTGGGGGGCTTTAAATGTCACCGTTGAAAACGGCAGAGTAGTTAAATCAGAAGGTTATTTACCTAAAAATCATCAGAATGAATTACAAGATGTTGTAGCAGATCAGCTCTATAGTCCTGTTCGTGTGAAATACCCGATGGTACGTAAAGGCTATTTGGAAAGTAACAAAGACACCACATTGCGTGGATGTGATGAATGGGTGCGTGTGTCTTGGGATAAAGCCTTTGATTTAGTTGCAGGGGAAATACAACGTGTTCGCCAACAATACGGCAGCGAATCGATTTTTGGTAGCTCTTATGGTTGGTATAGTTGCGGTTTTTTACATGCTTCTCGCACACTTTTACAACGCTATTTGAACGTAACAGGTGGCTTTGTGAATAGCCGAGGCGATTATTCCACCGGTGCGGTACAAGTGATTATGCCACATGTTTTAGGTAATATTGAAGTTTACGCCCAACAAACCAGCTGGCACACTATTGTTGAAAGCACCGAATTATTGGTGATTTGGTCTTCTAATCCACTCAACACCTTACGCATTGCGTGGACATCTGCCGAGCCTGAAGGTATTGATTACCTTGCTAAAATTAAAGCCAGTGGTAAACGAGTGATTTGTATCGACCCAGTCCGCAGCGAAACCTGTCAATTTTTAGAAGCCGAATGGCTGCCGATTAACACCGGCACAGATGTAGCATTAATGTTGGGCATCGCCCATACATTAATTAGCGAAAACCTGCACGATCACGCATTTTTAGCGAAATATACCGTTGGTTTCGAGCAATTTAGCGACTATGTGCTAGGCAAAACTGATAATCAGCCGAAAACTGCGGAATGGGCAAGCCAAATTTGTGGCATTTCTGCCGAAACCATCAAAGAATTAGCTCACGCTTTTGTGGCAAATCGCACCATGTTAATGTCCGGCTGGGGCTTGCAACGCCTACAACACGGTGAGCAAAGCCATTGGATGCTAGTCACCCTTGCCTCAATGCTCGGGCAAATTGGCTTACCGGGCGGTGGGTTTGGCTTAAATTATCGCTATTCAACCAACGGTTTAAGTAATGATTCGGGTATCCGCCTAGGGGCAATTAACGCAGGCAAGCCGAATCCGCAAATGCCGTTTTTCCCGGTTGCCCGCATTGCCGATGCCTTGCTAAACCCCAATCAACCTTTTGATTTTAATGGGAAAACCTTCACTTATCCGAACATTAAATTAGTCTATTGGGCGGGTGGAAATCCGTTTGCACATCACCCAGACACCAACTATTTAGTGAAAGCGTGGCAGCAGCCGGAAACCGTTATCGTCAATGAGTGTTTTTGGACGCCTACTGCTCGAATGGCGGATATTGTCTTACCGGCAACGACTAGTTATGAGCGTAATGATTTAACGGTGGCGGGCGATTATGTAGTGAAACATATTATTCCAATGAAACAAGTTCTTCCACCGCAATTTGAGGCAAAAAACGACTACGATATTTTTGCCGAACTTGCCAAACGAGCGGGCAAAGAGCTGGAATTTACCGAAGGCAAAAATGAAATGCAATGGCTGGCAGAATTCTACCAAATGGCGTTTGATGCTGCACAAAAAGCGGAAAGACCGCTGCCAAATTTCGATGCTTTCTGGGCTGAAAATAAGGTGTTCTCGTTTGAATCCGAACAAAATGGCAACTCATTTGTTCGCTATCAAGATTACAGGGAAGATCCGATTACTCATAAATTAGCGACACCTTCAGGCAAAATCGAGATTTTCTCACAAACCGTGGCGAATATGGGCTATGACGATTGCCAAGGCCACCCAATGTGGTTGGAACACGAGGAATATTCGGGAAAAACGACAGAAAGTGAGCCGCTGGCATTGGTTACGCCACATATTAAATACCGCCTACACAGCCAACTGGCTTATTCTTCACTTCGCCGATATTATGAAGTAAATGGGCGAGAGCCTGTGCTAATTCACACAGCAGATGCGCACGAACGTGGCATTACAAGCGGTGATATTGTGCGAATTTTTAACAAACGTGGGCAGGTGCTGGCTGGAGCAGTGGTAACAGATGGCATTATCAAAGGTACTGTCGCCCTTTACGAAGGCGGTTGGTACGACCCTGAGGATTTAAGCCAACCAAACGCGTTATGCCGAAACGGCAATCCGAACGTTCTTACTCGTAATGAAGGCTCCTCAAAACTCGGGCAGGGCAATGCTCCCAATACGGCAACGGTGCAAGTGGAGAAGTTTGTGGGAGAAGCACCACAAGTGACGGTGTTTGAAGAACCTCAATTCAGAGAGTAATCAGCCAACAAGCGGTGATTTTTTGTGAAAAATTTGCAAAATTTCACCGCTTTTCTATTATGAGAATATGATATAGTAACACTTTCGTTATTATTCATGAAACACTATGAAAAACAAATTTCTTACCATTGCCGCCCTTAGCGGCTTTTTTACCGTAGCTTTTGGGGCCTTTGCCAGCCATGGATTATCGCCACATTTAGAGCCTAAAGCCTTAGGCTGGATTGATACAGGCATTAAATATCAAATGTTTCATACCGTGGCAATTCTAGCTTTGGGTTTATTCCAAATTGCAAATTTTTCGCAAAATCCGCCCGCTTGTAGAGCGAAAGCCTTGAATATTATCGGTGGCGGCTGGGCATTAGGGATTTTACTTTTCAGCGGAAATCTTTATCTGCGAGCATTAGATATTCCAACTATTCATTGGCTAACGCCGATCGGTGGTCTGTGCTTTATGCTTGGCTGGGCTGCATTAATTTATGTGAGTGTGAGAAGTTATGCTAAATAAATCAGGGTTTAATAAATTAGCCCTTTATTGCCGCCCGGGTTTTGAAAAAGAGGTGGCAGGGGAGATCAGCGACAAAGCGGCTCAACTGGGTGTTTTCGGCTTCGCTAACCTTAAAGAAAGCAGTGGTTATGTGGTTTTTGAGTGCTATCAAGTAGGAGAGGCTGATCGGTTAGCTCAAGAGTTGAAATTTGAGCAGCTTATTTTTGTTCGGCAAATGGTTGTAGTGAGTGATTTGTTGCAAAACTTACCCGAAAATGACCGAATTTCGCCGATTTTAAGCCAATATACTGAATTAAACCCTCGTAACAGTTCAGATATTTTTGTGGAAACACCGGACACCAATGAAGCCAAAGAGTTATTAACTTTTTGCCGTAAATTTACCGTACCGCTGCGTTCTGCATTGAAAAAACAAGGCTGGCTAACCAAATCAGATAACGCGAAGGGGAGTATCAGTCTGCATATTCTGTTTATCCGTTCGGGGGCGTGCTATGTAGGCTATGCCTATAATCACAATAAATCGTCGTTTTTTATGGGGATCCCTCGCTTAAAATTCCCGGCTGAGGCGCCAAGTCGTTCTACTTTAAAATTAGAAGAAGCGATTTTAACCTTTATTCCGCAAGCAGAAGAGAAAAAACGTTTTAACGATACCATGATAGGTGTTGATCTCGGCGCTTGCCCGGGCGGTTGGACATATCAATTAGTTAAGCGTGGCGTGTTTGTTTATGCGGTCGATCATGGAAAAATGGCTGCCAGTTTACATGAAACGGGGCGAATTGAGCATTGCCCTGAAGATGGCTTTAAGTTTCAACCTCCAAAACGTAAGCAAATTGATTGGTTGGTGTGTGATATGGTTGAACAACCGATGCGTATCGCCAAATTAATGGCAAAATGGCTGATTAACGGTTGGTGTCGTGAAACGATTTTCAACCTAAAATTACCCATGAAAAAACGCTATCAAGAGGTGCAACTTTGCTTACAATTTTTGGAAGATGAACTGGTAAAACAAGGATTTTGGTTCAAAATTCAAGCAAAACATCTGTATCACGACCGTGAAGAAATCACCGTACATATTATGGTAATGGGGAAATCGGAAAAATAGCCAACAAGCGGTAAAAATTTCACAAAATTTTGCAAAATTCTTGTAAAATCAAACCGCTTGTAACACAACAAAAAGGAAAGAATATGACATTAAAAATCGGAATTGTCGGTGCGGGTGGGCGAATGGGGCGTAACCTGATCACTGCAGTGCAAAATGCTGAAGGAGTAGAATTAGGTGCAGCCTTTGAGCGTAAAGGTTCATCTTTAGTGGGAGCCGATGCAGGGGAGTTAGTCGGCATTGGCACATTAGGCGTGGTAGTGTCAGATGATGTGGCAAAAAATGCCGATAAATTTGATTTATTAATTGATTTCACCCGTCCGGAAGGTACCTTAGAGCATATCGCCATTTGTGTAGAAAATAATAAAAAAATGGTGATTGGTACAACAGGGTTTGACGATGCAGGAAAAGCTACGATTCAAGTAGCTTCGGAAAAAATAGGCATTGTATTTGCTTCAAACTATAGCGTGGGCGTGAATTTAGTATTCAAACTGTTAGAAAAAGCCGCAAAAGTGATGGGTGATTATTGCGATATCGAAGTGATTGAAGCCCACCATCGCCATAAAGTGGATGCTCCATCAGGCACGGCATTATCAATGGGTGAACATATCGCAAAAAACCTCGGCCGTGATTTAAAAACGCATGGCGTATTTGAGCGTAACGGCATTACAGGCGAACGCAAGCGTGATGAAATCGGCTTTGCGACTATTCGTGCCGGTGATGTAATCGGTGAACACTCTGTATGGTTTGCCGATGAAGGTGAACGTGTAGAAATTGCTCACAAAGCTTCCAGCAGAATGACCTTCGCCAATGGTGCTGTACGTGCTGCAAAATGGTTACATACCAAACAAAACGGGCTGTTTGATATGACAGGCGTGTTAGATTTAAATAATCTATAAACTTGAAGGATAATAACAATGACAAAATTCAACAACATCGAAACCACTTTAGTACAAATTGGCAACAGAACCGACCCTCGTACCGGTGCGGTGGCAATGCCGATTATTCTTTCCACCGCTTATGGCCGTGATGGCTTGGGCGAATCTACAGGCTGGGATTACACCCGCACTAAAAACCCAACCCGCGCGGTGTTAGAGCAGGGGATTGCCGATTTAGAAGGCGGTGATGCAGGCTTTGCTATGGCTTCCGGTATGGCTGCAATTCAGTTGGTGATGTCGCTTTTCAAAGCACCGGATGAATGGATTATTTCAAGCGATGTTTATGGTGGTTCTTACCGTTTATTCGATTTTAGCCATAAAAATCACGGCACTTTAAAGCCTGTTTATGTGAATACCGCAGATTTAGCCGCAATTGAATCAGCAATTACTCCTAATACCAAAGCCATTTTTGTGGAAACGCCGTCCAATCCGTTAATGGAGGAGTGTGATGTTGCAGCCATCTCTAAAATTGCTAAAAAGCATAATTTGATGCTGATTGTAGATAATACTTTCTTAACACCGGCATTATTCCGCCCGATTGAACACGGTGCAGATATTGTAATTCATAGTGCCACCAAATATTTATCTGGGCATAACGATGTATTAGCAGGCTTAATTGTCGCAAAAGATTCAGAAGCGACGAAAGTAAACGGACAAAACTTAAGCGAACGTTTATTCTATTTCCAAAACTGTGCCGGGGCGGTGCTTTCGCCATTTGATTCCTATCTTACGGTGCGTGGTATGAAAACCTTAGCATTGCGTATGGAACGCCATCAACACAATGCTACTGAAATTGCTAAATTTTTAGCAGAGCAGCCTGAAATTGACAGCGTACTTTATTCAGGCAAAAGTGGAATGGTTTCTTTCCGTTTACAAAAAGAAGAATGGGTACCTAAATTCCTTAAAGCGATTAACTTGATTACCTTTGCAGAAAGTTTAGGTGGTGCAGAAAGTTTTATTACTTACCCGGCAACACAAACGCATATGGATATTCCAGAAGCAGAACGTATCGCACGTGGTATTACGAATAATTTACTTCGTTTCTCTGTAGGCTTAGAGCATCTGGAAGATATTAAAGCAGACTTATTGCAAGCTTTTAAGCAATTAAAGTAATTTAAAATCACAAACTGACAAGCGGTCATATTTTTTGTATTTTTTGCAAAAGAAATGACCGCTTGTTTTTTTGATATATGAGAGTTTAATGATTTGAGAGGGAAAATGGTTATCAATTCATAGACTTTACTATTTTAATCCATTATTTAACATAATATACGTTATGCGAATTTTAATAACATAAGTCATTGATTTATAAGGATATTTTGTGATTTATTCCGCTGGTGTAAGAATAATATCACCCACTTGTAAATCAAAATAAGCACTGGTTTTAAATGATTGAGGATGAACATAATAATGGCCGGGCCCATAAGGCACTTGGTCTTTTTGAAGTGGGATTTTCACTTGCACAGGAAATTGACTAGAATAAGTCATTATGCGAATTTATGTTATTATGAGATTTATCTATAAATCCATTATTTTGTAATAAATACTTTTCATTTTTTATTTATCATGTTAGTCTGATATAAATATTAATTGTAAAGGATTTCATTAAATTGTATATTTCAGACTTTAAAAGAATAAATGCAACCTCAATTCCTTTGTTGCTTTGTGATTTTTATAAAACATCTCATCGCATCCAATATCCGGAAGGTTCTCAAGTGCTGTATAGTACATTTACTCCAAGAAGTAATGTTTATGCTCCATTTTTAACAAGGGCGGTTTCGTTTGGATTTCAAGCCTTCATTGTTAAATATTTGGTACATTATTTTGAAGATAATTTTTTTGCACGCCCTCAATCTGATGTCGTTTTAGAATATACACAGTTTATCAAAAATACTTTAAATATGGATGATGCTGGTGAACATATTGCTCAATTGCATAGCTTAGGTTACTTGCCTATCAGAATTAAAGCAATTCCTGAAGGGCAATCTGTATCCATAAAAGTACCAATGATGACAATTGAAAATACACATCCAGACTTCTTTTGGTTAACGAACTATCTGGAAACTTTAATTAACCTTTCATTGTGGCAGCCGATAACCTCAGCATCTATTGCTTTTGCATATCGGTTAGAATTAACGAAATTTGCTCATCAAACTTGTGATAACAACGCTCACCTGCTCTATCAGTCTCATGATTTTTCAATGCGGGGAATGAGTTCTTTAGAGTCAGCCGAGAGTTCGGGAGCGGGTCATTTAACCTCCTTTTTAGGTACAGATACGATTCCTGCGATCACCTTTATAGAGTGTTATTATGGTTCTAAAAATTTAATTGGTACCTCTATTCCGGCCTCAGAGCATTCAGTAATGAGCTCGCACGGTGTAGATGAGCTACCAACATTTCGTTATTTAATGCAAAAATATCCAAATAATATGTTGTCTATTGTGGCTGATACCACTGACTTTTGGCATAACATTACGGTGAATCTTCCTATACTTAAAGAAGAAATTTTAGCTCGCCCTGAGAATGCTAAGATTGTTATTCGTCCTGATAGCGGTGATTTTTTTGCAATTATTTGCGGAGATCTGACTTTAAACACAGAACATGAACGCAAAGGGCTAATTGAATGTTTGTGGGATATTTTTGGAGGAACCATTAACAAGAAAGGATATAAGGTACTTAATCCATGTATTGGTGCGATTTATGGGGATGGTGTTACTTACGAGAAAATGGTTAAAATCCTTGAGGGATTAAAAGCCAAAGGGTTCGCCTCTAGTAATATTGTGTTTGGTGTTGGCGCTCAAACATACCAAAACAATACTCGGGATACTCTAGGTTTTGCAACTAAGGCAACATCTATCACGATTAACGGCATTGAAAAAGCGATTTTTAAAGCACCTAAAACAGATAACGGATTGAAAAAATCGCAAAAAGGTAGAGTTAAAGTCATCACTTTTGAGCATTATATTGATAATTTAAAAGCGCAGGATGATTTCTCAGACGATCTTTTAGAGGTGATTTTTGAGAATGGGAAGTTAGTGAAACAGACCAATTTTGATGAAATCCGCCAAAACATCAGCAATCAAATCAATGCTATGCTTTAAACGCAGCTACTCTATCAAAAACAAGCGGTCAAATTTGTAAAATTTTTTGCAAATTTGACCGCTTTCAATGAGTTATATGCTAAGGATTATTTGCTTAAATCCACTCGATAGACGGCAAAACCGGTTTCATCATTTTCAATATATTCCATTGGATATTGAGCATTAGACTGAATGAAAGCTTTTGCCTTTTCGGTCGGCGAAGTTTCAAAACGAATATCTAACTTAACATGAGATGAAATAGGTGCAATTCGCCAGTTATTATCCGCTTTCGGGCTAACTTGCCCATGCGTTTTACTTTCCGTTGAAATGTAATTCGCTAAAATTTGACGGTTTTCATCCGGTGCTGAAAAGACAATATGACTATCGCCTGTACCCGGGAATTTTCCGCCATAAGCTCGGTAATTGTTGGTCGCAATCAAGAATTCTTGTTTATCGTCTACAGGTTTACCATTAAAGCTTAAATTAATAACGCGATGAGCATTTTCATTGATTAATTTACATTCACTGTCATAACGAGCAGGTTGAGTTAAATCAAATTGGTAATTCACCCCATCAATCACATCATAATTATAGGTTCTAAAGCCTGTCCAATCGAGTAAAGACTGAGGTTTATCGCTAGATACATCAATTTGTTTAAACATCCCTGCACTACATTCTAACCACTCTTTTAATTCTGCCCCTGTTGCTTTAACCACCACTAAAGTGTTTGGATATAAATATAAATCGGCAGCATTTCGGAAGGTTAATTCCCCTTTATCTACTTCTGTATAGCCTGTTGGATCGTTTTTACGACCACCTACTTTAAATGGCGCTCCCGCACTTAAAATAGGGAGTCCGGCAAGTTCCGGTAGGCCTTTGACTACATTCTCAACGTAAGCTTTTTGTGCTTGGTTTACAATTTGAATAGTTGGGTCATCTTGAACTAAAGCAAGATAACTGTACATATTGTCAGTTGCTCTACCAATCGGTTGAGATACAAATTTACGGGTTTCTTCGTGGGTATCTTTTAATAATGCTACAATTTCAGGGTGATTTTCTACGGTTGCTTTTTTCTTTTCAGCATCATAAATTGGACGCAACGCTGCTCTACCATCTACAACAGCCCATTTCCCATTGTTTTCGGCTAATGTTAAGTCAATCACACTAATGTGGTTACCCCAATAACCGGCCATACTTTCCGGAACTCCTTTCATGGTTCCTTTTTCAATATCGGCGTTTGGTGAAGTAGCAAATTCTTTATTTGGGAATAAGCGATGTGAATGACCAAAAATAACGGCATCAATACCTTTTATATCCGCAAGATAGAATGCCGCGTTTTCAGCACCTTCTTGATACGGTTCATCAGATGGTCCTGTGTGTGCTAATGCGACAATAATATCCGCTCCGGCTTTTTTAATAATAGGAATATATTTTTCAGCTGTTTTTACAATATCACGAGCCTCGACTTTGCCTTCTAAATTGGCTTTGTCCCAAATCATGACTTGTGGTGGCACAAAACCGATATAGCCAATTTTGACTGTCGATTTTTTGCCTTTTTCATCTACAATTTCTTTTTCTTGAATAAAATAAGGTTTGAAAACCGGCTCGTCAGATTTCGGTTTTACAATATTGGCATTAATAATCGGGAATTTAGCTTGTTTGATGGCGTTATCTAAATAGGTTAATCCATAGTTGAATTCGTGATTACCTAAAGTACCTACATCATATTGCATTGCATTTAATGCCATAATGGATGGATCGGCCTTTCCTTCTTTTGCACCTTTGGTTGATTGATAATCTGAAATAGGGTTACCTTGAATTAAATCCCCATTATCTACAAGTACACTGTTTTTAGCTTCTGCTCTTGCCTGCTTGATAAGCGTTGCTGTGCGGGTGAAACCAAATTTTTCGGTCGGTGCATCTTTATAGTAGTCAAAGTCAGTTAAAAAGCCGTGAATATCGGTTGTGGCGATTACCCGTAATTCTGCTTTTTTTGCATTTTGCGCGAATGCTAGAGGTTGAGCCCCTAATACAAGCATTGCGCTTGCTCCGATTTGGATGAATTTTCTTCGATTTAGCATGAAATCACTCCTTTTTATTATGAAGAAATTGCAAAATATTCTAAAAAAATAACCGCTTGATATCTAGACTTTTTTGCGTTTATTGCCGCTTATATCAAATTTTAGTTACATTTTTACGTTTTTTTATTTCAAGCATTTATTTTAGTGTCTGAAAGGTGTATCCTTTACAAGTATAAACGCACTGAAAAAAGTGGGTTTTATTTATACTTTTTCTAAAAAATAAGGTAATTTGACAATGTCTAACAACTTAATCTTAATCCTTAACTGTGGTAGTTCATCTTTAAAATTTGCTATTTTAGATCCTGTAACAGGTGCTGAAAAATTATCAGGCCTTGCAGAAGCATTTAATTTAGAGGATGCTCGTATTAAATGGAAATTAAATGGTGAGAAGGGTAACGCAGATTTAGGTGCAGGTGCTGCTCATAGCGAAGCACTGACTTTTATCGCTGAAAAATTATTATCTGATGAATTAAAAGCAGGTATTGGTGCAATTGGACACCGTATTGTTCACGGAGGTGAGAAATTTACCTCATCTGTTGTGATTACAGATGAAGTTATTAAAGGTATTGAAGATGCAATTCAATTTGCTCCATTACACAACCCGGCACACTTAATTGGTATTAAAGAAGCATTCCGTATTTTCCCTGAATTAAAAGAAAAAAACGTCGCAGTATTTGATACAGCATTCCATCAAACTATGCCGGAGCATGCATATTTATATGCTCTTCCATATAAATTCTACAAAGAACATGGTATTCGTCGCTATGGTTTCCACGGCACAAGCCATTTCTACCTCACATCACAAATTGCTGAATTGTCCGGCAAATCGGTTGAGCAAACTAATGCAATTATCTGTCACTTAGGTAATGGTGGCTCAGTTTCTGTTGTTCGCAATGGTAAATGTATTGATACTTCAATGGGTTTAACTCCATTAGAAGGTTTAGTCATGGGTACACGTTGTGGTGATATCGATCCTGCTATCATCTCTTTCTTATATAACAACTTAGGCATGTCAATGGATGAAATTGACACTACCCTTGTGAAAAAATCGGGCCTTATGGGTTTAACTGAAGTGACTAGCGATTGCCGTTACGCAGAAGATAACTACAATGATGCTTCTAAACCTGAAGCAAAACGTGCTTTAGATGTTTATAGCTATCGTTTAGCAAAATATATTGGTTCTTATATGGCAATTTTAGGTGCAGATCATTTAGACGCAATTGCATTTACCGGCGGTATTGGTGAAAACTCCGGACTTGTTCGCGAATTAACCTTAAATCACTTAAAATTATTTGGCATTAAAGTTGATCACGAGCGTAACTTGGCTGCTCGTTTTGGTAAAGACGGCGTTATTACAAGTGATGACTCAGCATTTAAAGCAGTGGTCATCCCAACCAACGAAGAGCTTGTGATTGCACAAGATACAGCTAAATTAGCATTATAATAATAGGGGCAGATATTCTGCCCTTTCACTTTCTTAAAATTGGAAATTATCATGTCTAGAACAATTATTCTTATTCCTATTTCAACCGGTGTGGGTTTAACCAGTGTGAGTTTAGGTTTAGTTCATGCATTAGAACAAAAAGGTTCCAAAGTTGGTTTTTTAAAACCAATTTCTCAACCTATTAGCGGTGAAGATACTTTAGACCGCTCTACTACGATTATCCGAGCAGATCAAACCACAGAGGTGGGTGAACCATTTATGCTAAGTGAGGCTGAGACGTTAATCGGTCAAAACCAAACTGATGTATTATTGGAAAAAATTGTAGAACGTCATCAAAAACTTTCAAAAAATAATGAAATTGTCATTATTGAAGGTTTAATTCCAACCCGGAAAAATTCTTATGCCAACAGCATTAACTATGAGATGGCTCAAGCACTTGATGCTGAATTGGTATTAGTTGCAGCTCCTGCATCAGATACACCTGCTCAATTAAAGGAACGAATTGAAGCCGCAGCGTCAGAGTTTGGTGGGCGTAGCAACCCGAATTTACTCGGTGTTATTATTAATAAATTCAATGCTCCGGTTGATGAGTCAGGTCGTACCCGTCCGGATTTAACTGAAATTTTTGATTCTTTCCAACATTCTAGCAATAAGATTTCTGAAGTTGAAAATTTATTTGCTAAAAGTCCAATTAAATTACTCGGTTGTATTGAGTGGAAAGCTGAATTAATTGCAACTCGTGCAATTGATGTAGCAAAACATTTAGGTGCATCAATCTTACATGAAGGGGAAATTAGAACTCGTCGTATTCGCGGTGTTACTTTCTGTGCTCGCAGCTTAACTCATATGGTTGACCACTTCAAAGCAGGCAGTTTATTGGTTACTTCTGCAGACAGACCGGAAGTTTTAGTTGCAGCATCATTGGCTGTTATGAATGGTGTTGAAATCGGTGCTATTTTATTAACCGGTGGTTATAAAATTGAGACTTCTATCTCTAAACTTTGTCAACAAGCATTTGAAACCGGCGTTCCTGTATTCCGTATTGAAGGAAATACATGGCAAACTGCACTTAGCTTACAGAGCTTTAGTTTAGAAGTGCCTGTTGATGATAAAGAACGTATTGCTGAAATTAAAGAATATATGGCAAGTCAATTTAATGCTGGCTTTGTGGATGAAGTATCTAAAGCTGCAACACGTGCTCGTCGTTTATCGCCTGCGGCATTCCGTTATCAGTTAACCGAATATGCGCGCCAAGCGAAAAAACGCATTGTATTACCGGAAGGTGATGAGCCTCGTACTGTAAAAGCGGCTGCGCTTTGTGCTGAACGTGGTATTGCAGAATGTGTATTACTAGCTAAACCAACAGATGTACAGCGTGTAGCTGAAGCACAAGGTGTTAAATTAGGTGCAGGTATCACGATTATTGATCCTGAAAGCGTAAGCGAAAACTATGTTGCACGTTTAGTTGAGTTACGTAAAGCAAAAGGTATGACAGAAGTTGTTGCTCGTGAGCAATTATTGGATACTGTTGTATTAGGTACGATGATGCTAGAAGCCGGAGAAGTAGACGGTTTAGTATCTGGTGCAGTTCATACTACAGCAAATACTATCCGCCCACCAATGCAAATTATTAAAACTGCACCAGGAAGCTCAATTGTATCGTCAATCTTCTTTATGTTATTACCGGACCAAGTGCTTGTTTACGGCGACTGTGCGGTAAACCCAGACCCAACGGCGGAGCAATTAGCAGAAATCGCAATTCAATCTGCAGAATCTGCTAAAGCATTTGGTATTGAGCCACGTGTTGCCATGATCTCCTACTCTACCGGAACATCCGGTTCCGGAGCTGATGTTGAGAAAGTTAAAGAAGCAACTCGTATCGCACAAGAAAAACGTCCGGATTTAATCATTGACGGCCCATTACAATATGATGCAGCAGTAATGGAAGATGTTGCACGTTCTAAAGCGCCGAATTCACCGGTAGCCGGTAAAGCAACAGTCTTTGTATTCCCGGATTTAAATACTGGTAATACCACATACAAAGCTGTACAGCGTTCAGCAGATTTAGTCTCTATCGGACCAATGCTACAAGGTATGCGTAAACCGGTAAATGACTTGTCGCGTGGGGCATTAGTTGATGATATTGTTTATACAATTGCATTAACAGCTATCCAAGCAACACAATAATCGCATATAAAATAAGTTGAAAAATGCCCTTAAACTTCTAAGGGCATTTTTATTTTTACTACCCTAGCACTGCATTTAATCATATAATCAATAGCTACTTTTCGTTAAAAGGAGAATTTATGGAAAGAATTGAGCGTTTGTTTGCTAACAATCATGCTTGGGCAACTAAGATGAAGGATGAACAATCAGACTATTTTAAAGAGTTAGCTGAGCATCAAAAGCCTACTTACTTATGGATTGGTTGTTCTGATAGCCGCGTGCCTGCTGAAAAGCTAACAGGGCTGGGCCCCGGCGAACTGTTTGTACACCGTAATGTAGCAAATATGGTTATTCATACTGATCTGAATTGTTTATCGGTTGTGCAATATGCAGTAGATGTTCTTGAAATTGAACATATCATCATTTGTGGCCATACTAATTGTGGTGGTATTAACGCCGCTATTGCTCAAAAAGAGCTAGGCTTAATTAATAACTGGTTATTACATATTCACGATATTTGGTTTAAACATAGTTATTTATTAGGCAAACTACCTTATGAAGAACGCTCAAATGTCCTTACCCGTCTTAATGTTGCGGAACAAGTTTATAATTTAGGTCGCTCCTCTATTGTAAAGGCTGCTTGGGAACAAGGTAAAAAGCTCTCTTTACATGGCTGGGTATATGATGTGAAAGATGGCTTCTTAATTGATCAAGGTGTGATAGCAACCAGCCGAGAAACTTTAGAAATCACTTATCGCAATGCAATAGCGAAAATTACAACAGATGCAAATGATCTGATCGAGTCAAAGGCTGACGAATAATTTTAGTACTTTTAGCAAGCGGTTAAATTTGATTATTTTTTTGCAAAAAATGAGAAAAATTTAACCGCTTTTCTTTTCTGTTTTTCTTATGAATTAAAAAAAGTTTTAAATTTCGCCAGAAGAATAAAATATAGAACTTTAAATTAAAAAAGCTCAAATAAGCCGAATTAGTTTTATTTAAAACTTTTATTTTTGGTTTTTTAGTTTTAAAAACCAATATTATGGCTATCATTTCATAAAAATGATACTAGACAGCTAATCTGTTTTACTGCACAATTCAAACATATCAAAAAGCAAACATAACATTTTATTTTGTTGGAGGATTCAATGAAAAAACTTTCCGGTGCAGAAATGATAGTACAGTCCCTAAAGGACGAAGGCGTAGAATACGTTTTCGGCTATCCAGGCGGTTCGGTACTTGATATTTATGATGCTATCCATACTCATGGTTTTTTAAACCATGTTTTAGTTCGCCATGAGCAAGGTGCTGTACACATGGCAGATGGTTATGCTCGCTCTACAGGTAAGGTTGGTTGCGTATTAGTTACTTCCGGCCCAGGGGCAACGAATACGATTACCGGGATTTTAACCGCATACACAGACTCTGTACCACTTGTGATTTTATCCGGTCAGGTGCCTTCAAGCCTTATTGGAAGTGATGCTTTTCAAGAGTGCGATATGATTGGTATTTCTCGTCCGGTAGTTAAACACAGTTTCTTGGTAAAAAATCCTGAAGAAATTCCGCATATTATTAAAAAAGCGTTTTATATTGCCTCAACAGGACGCCCGGGACCAGTGGTGATTGATATTCCTAAAGATGTAGTCAACCCTCTTAATAAATATCCGTATGAGTATCCGCAGGCAATTTCAATGCGTTCATACAGCCCAACGGTTTATGGTCATAAAGGTCAGATCAAAAAAGCATTAAAAGCCTTATTAGTGGCAAAACGCCCTATTCTTTATATTGGTGGTGGTGTAATTAGTGCTGAATGTTCAGCAGAAGTGACCGAATTTGCACAAAAATTAAATCTTCCGGTAACAGCCTCTTTAATGGGTTTAGGTGCCTACCCTGCTTCCGATAAGCAATTTTTAGGTATGTTAGGGATGCACGGTACTTTTGAAGCGAATAACGCAATGCACGAAAGCGACTTGATTCTAGGAGTTGGTGTGCGTTTTGATGATCGTACCACCAATAATTTAGCGAGATATTGCCCAAATGCAAAAGTGATTCATGTGGATATTGATCCGGCCTCCATTTCTAAAACAGTCCAAGCTTATATTCCAATTGTAGGCAGTGCGAAAAATGTAATGGATGAATTTCTTTCCTTGTTAGAAGAAGAAAATCTTGCAAAAAATCAGGCAGATTTGACCGCTTGGTGGAGCCAAATTGACGAATGGAAAGCACGGGACTGCCTTGCATTTGAAGAAAGTACAGAGGTAATCAAGCCACAGCAAGTGATTAAGATGATTCATAAATTAACAAATGGAGAAGCTTACGTTGCTTCAGATGTAGGTCAGCACCAAATGTTCGCTGCTTTGCACTACGGCTTTGACAAACCACGCCGTTGGATCAACTCCGGTGGTGCCGGCACCATGGGCTTTGGTTTGCCTGCAGCAATGGGGGTGAAATTTGCCCATCCAAACGCAACGGTAGTGTGTGTAACCGGTGATGGAAGTATTCAGATGAATATCCAAGAGCTTTCAACGGCTAAACAATATGATACGCCAATTGTAATTGTTAGCCTCAATAACCGTTTCTTAGGTATGGTGAAACAGTGGCAAGATATTATTTACTCCGGCCGCCACTCTCAGGTGTATATGAACTCGCTGCCAAACTTTGCGAAACTAGCCGAAGCTTACGGACATGTCGGGATTCAAATTGACCACCCTTCTGAGCTGGAAGCAAAATTAACAGAAGCATTTTCAATTAAAGATAAATTAGTATTCGTTGATGTACGTGTTGATGAAACAGAACATGTTTACCCGATGCAAGTTCGTGGTGGGGCAATGAATGAAATGATGTTAAGTAAAACGGAGAGAACAGATGCGTAGAACATTAGCGGTATTATTAGAGAATGAATCAGGTGCCTTATCTCGAGTAGTAGCACTTTTCTCACAACGTGGTTTTAACATTGAAAGTTTAACGGTAGCACCTACTGATGACCCGAGTCTTTCTCGTATGACAATTGTTGCTCAAGGCGATGAGCACGTGTTAGAACAAATTGAAAAACAATTACACAAGTTAGTTGATGTGTTTAAAGTGAGCAATTTAAGTGCTTACGAACACGTTGAGCGTGAAGTGTTATTGGTAAAAGTGCGTGCAACGGGTTCATCTCGTGATGAATTAAAGCGTATGGTCGATATTTATCGTGGGCAAATTGTCGATTTAACCCCAAAACTGTATACTATTCAACTATCGGGTACCACCGAAAAGCTGAATGCTTTTGTTGAGGCCGTAAAAGAAGAAACCTCTATTGTGGAAATTGTTCGCTCAGGGGTGATTAGCTTATCACGTGGCGATAAAAATGCCCTGTAAGCGGTCGAATTTAGGCTAAAATATGCAAATCCCTTTATCAAATTGATAAGGGGATTTTTTATGCAATTGGCTGATTTATAAGTAACGGCTTTACTTTTTGCTTTGTTGGCTTTCTACATGGGTAATGTAAATTGTCGCTGCAATAATAATGGCGGCTCCAAGCCATAATTTACCGGGCGGAACCCAGTGAAATACGAGCCAGCCGGCTAATACATTTAACGGTAATTTAATAAAATCAAAAGGTTGGATGTAAGACGCATCTGCTATGCTGTAAGCCTTAGCAACAGCTAATTGGGCTAATGCAGTAAAAAAGCCGAGTAAAATCAAAAAGCCAAAATCGCTCCACGAAGGCAAGCTAAATCCGCTTGGACTAAGATTGGTAAGTGCAATCAGCAGATTAAACGGGGTAATCAGAATAAACAAATAAGCCACCATTGTAGTTGGGCTGTCATAATAAGAGAGCTTTTTTACCATTAACGAATAACCTGCCCAGAAAAATGCTGCTGCAAGGGGTAATAACGTAATAAGATTAAAATTATCACCCCAAGGTTCTAAAATAATCATCGCGCCAATAAAGCCCATTGCAGTGGCAAACCAGCGTTTTTTATCCACATTTTCTTTTAAAAATAGTCCCGAGCCGATAGTCACAAATAATGGTGAAGTCATCAGCAAAGCGATTCCTTGCCAAATTGGTAATTGGTTGGCAAGAGCCAGTGTCCAGCATTGAATACCAATTGCTGACAAAAAAATACGGAAGCAATGCTGCCCAAAGTGAGCAGTTTTGAGTGAAGAAAAGAAGCCGATATTACTCATACTTGGCAAAAGAAAAACAAATGCCACGAGATATTGCACCAAAGCAATTACACTGGAATCAATGGGCGAGATGGAGGTTAATTTAGGGATTAAGGTATTAATGCAAGCAAATAGTACCCCTGCGGTAATAATAGCTATCGCCCCTTTAATTGGTTGATATTTTTTCATGGTTTTTTGCTAAACAAGCGGTTATTTTTTTGGAAAAATTTGCAAATCCCTTTACCCAGAGCATGAATAAAGGGATTTTGTTAGAGTGGTAATATTAACACTTTAGAACGGCGTTGGTAATTGTAATTTTCTCGTTTGTAACGTGGTAAATCTTGTGCATCTGCTAATCTAAAGCCACGTTCTTGAAACCATTGGGTCGTACGAGTGGTGAGCACAAACAGTTTTTCGATGCCCATCTGTTCTGAACGTTTATGGATGTTTTCCAATAGCACATCGCCTCGGGAAGAGTCACGGTAATCAGGATGTACCGCCACACACGCCATTTCCGCCATTTTTTCTTCCGGATAAGGATTCAATGCAGCACAGGCAATCACCACGCCATCACGCTCAATAATAGTATAGTTGGCAATCTCCATTTCAAGCTGCTCACGAGACCGTTTTACCAAAATGCCTTGTTGTTCAAGCGGTCGAATTAAATCCAACAAGCCTGGAATATCGCGAGAGTTGGCAATTCGTACATTCTCCGAATTTTCCATTGAGAACTGCGTACCGATACCATCACGGGAGAAAAGTTCTTGGAGCAATGAACCATCTTCTTTATAACTTAATAAATGTGAGCGTTTCACACCTTCTCTGCAAACACTAATCGCAGCTTGCAAAAAGCGAGCTTTTGCCGTGTGATATTTTCCTTCTTCAACCAAACGATTTAAGTGCTTTTCTGCATCTTGCGGCAGAATATCAGGAATGACCTGCCCTACTTCATTTAAAATCCCTTGTTCTTCACAAAAACCGATTAATTTATCTGCACGAAGCTTGATGGCCACCTGAGTGGCAATATCTTCAAAGGGTAAATTAAACATTTCACCTGTTACTGAAGGTGCAATAGGTCCAAGTAATACAATAGAATTTTGTGAAAGTTGCTGCTTAATGCTATCGATATTAATACGGCGTATTCTGCCACTTAAAGCATAATCTACCCCATCAACTACGCCAAGAGGCTGAGCTAAAATCATATTACCGCTCACCACATTAATGACTTCCGAATGTGGTAAACGTAACGATAGACGGGCAAATAAATCATAATGCACTTTACCTACGGCTTGCTTAACATACTCTAGAGATTGAGCATTAGTCACCCGAATATTATGGTAGTATTCAGGTTCAATTTGCTGTTCGGCTAATAATCTATTAATCTGTGGTCTGGCGCCAAAAACAATCACCAGCTTAATATTCAAGCTATGCAATAAGCTAATATCATTGATAATATTGACAAAATTTGGGCTTTCAATCACATCTCCGTCAAGCATAATTACAAAGGTTTTACCTCTGTGCATATTGACATAGGGTGTGGATTGTCTAAACCACTGGGCTAAAGCCAATTCGGTGTTGTGCATACATTTCCTCTTTATAATATATCGCTATATTATCTTTTTTAGAAAAATCTGCAATCTTTAAATTGAATAACTAGTCATATTTTTTGCATAATTAACAAAGATAAGCCCCGGTGAAAAACACGAGGGCTTAATAAATTATGCTTCTGCTTTAGTTAAATCTTTTACTTCTGTTTCAGAGGTGACTTTTTTAACCGCCTCAATGCCTTTTTGACAGCCTTGCTTAGTTGTATATGCTTGGCTGGTTGCGATAACTTCGTGGTTACCGGCTTTTAAACGCCAGCGGAATTCTTCTTTTGCATCTTTATAAATTTCAAAATACATTTTTACACTCCTTATGTGCTACCCAAACAGAATGTTTGGCTGAATAAGATTACGCCAAATTAATGTATATTTCAAAGCAAGCGGTTATTTTTTACAAAAAATTTACGCTGGCAGGTGTTAAGCAGATTGCATTAATTGCTCAATATCGGCAATCTCTTTTGGACAACCGCTGGTTAAATTTTTATTGCCGTATTCTGTAATCAATAAATTATCTTCAATTCGAATACCAATGCCCTTATATTGTTCGGGTACATCTGCCTCTTTGCTGATATAAATACCCGGTTCAACAGTTAAAACCATACCGATTTGGAGCGGACGATCGCGCTCACTACCATAATCGCCGACATCGTGTACATCCAGTCCTAACCAATGCCCTAAGCCGTGCATATAAAATTGACGATAGGCTTTTTCGGCGATTAAGGTTTCTATCTCCCCTTTTAAAATTCCTAAACGCACTAAGCCTTCGGTGAGAATTTGCACCGCTTTATCGTTTGCTGCTTTTATTGAACTATTTGGTATCAGTAGTTGCGTTGCCTCATTTAACATTGTTAATGTTAATTCATACAGTGCTTTTTGTGGTTCAGAAAACTTACCGTTAATCGGAAATGTGCGGGTAATATCACCAGCGTAGTAGGCAAATTCAGCACCGGCATCAATGAGCAATAAATCGCCATCTTTTAATGCTTGATCGTTTTCATTGTAATGAAGAATACAGGCATTCTCGCCCCCTGCTACAATCGAGTTATAAGCAGGAAATCTTGCTCCAAAACGGGTAAATTCGTGCTGAATTTCCCCCTCAATTTCCATTTCATAACGGTTTGGTCGGGTTTGCTTCATTGCCCTGATATGAGCCATTGCGGAAATATGGCATGCTTGCTGAATTAAGGCGATTTCTAAATCGGATTTAATTAATCGCATCTCAGACAGCATCGGTTTCCAATCAATCAGATCGCAAGGTTTGTCCATTTTCTTACATGCGGAAAAAATCAGCTTATCTCCCCATTCTTGTAGCCCTTCTGCATAATAACAAGCGGTCAAATTTTCCAATTTTTCTGCAAGTATATTTTCGATATTTTCAATATCAAACGCAGCGTTAAACTGTAACGAACTTGGAGCATTTTCAATACCTAAACGTCTGCCGTTCCAGGTTTCCATCAGTGGGTCTTTTTTACGAACAAAAATAATGCTCTCTGTTTGACCTGCTTTTTTAATCAGCAATGCTGCTGATTTAGGTTCAGCAAAACCGGTTAAATACCAAAAGTAGCTATCCGGTCTGAATAAATACTCAGAATCATTATTACGGCGTTTTTCCGTTTCAGTAAAAATCAATAATGCCGAATTGTCTTGCATTTGTGCAAAGACTCTTTCGCGGCGAGCAGTAAATTCTTGCTGAGGCATTTTGGCTAAATAGGTGAGATCCATAACTTCTTTTTATCCTTTCAATTGTTCAATATCAATGAGACTAGTTTATCACAAACCTTCTCCCATTTTTAGTTAAGCTTGTTTTTGCAAAGGGTTATATTTGAGCTATTGATTTGCCATTTAAAACAAAGTAAGATTAAATTTAATCTTTTGCTGGATTTGTGTTCCATATTTGAAACGCAAATTCCAAAAATGGAATCAAAAAGCTTAAATATAAAATCAGGCAGGATGATGAAAATTTCCATAGAACTACAAAATCAGATAAATCAGTTGAATCAACTCAGAAAGCTAGCCTTAAAGCAAGAGCAGGAAGAACAGAAATTATTTGAAAAAAACAAGCTGGATAATTTAGAAAAATTTGGGCAGCAGCTAAATGCACAACGAAAAGCATTAGGTATTGAACTCGCCACATTAGAAATGCAAACCGGGATTTCGATTTCTACCCTCAAGCGTTTGTTTAAAGATCCAAGCCAGGTGAAATTTCAAACTATTTGTACGGTGGCGGAAACATTGGGTTTTAACTTATGTGCTATTAATACGCAAAGCGAAGAATAAGCGCAACAATGTCACGAAAAATGAGTTAAAAAATCGGGCAAATGCCCGATTTAATTTAGGAATGATTCATTATAAATCCATTAGTGACAAGAGTTCGTTATCTTTACGATCAACATAGTGGTAGGATTGAATTTTACGAATAGTACGGGAACGCCCGCGAATTAACAAGGTTTCTGTACTGGCAATACTTCCCTTACGGCTGATACCTTTTAATAAATCGCCGGAAGTAATGCCTGTTGCAACAAATACAATATTATCATCTCGCACTAAATCCTCTAATTTTAGCACGGTGCTTACCGGCACATTCATTTCATGACAGCGATAAAGTTCTTTTTCCGTTGCAGTTAAATGCTCAGAGCTATTACCTTTGACTTGATTGCGTGGAATTAAACGTGCATTCATATCACCTCCTAATGCACGTACTGCCGCGCCGGCAACAACGCCCTCAGGTGCACCGCCAATGCCGTACAATAAATCAAGTTCATAATCAGGTAAGCAGCATTGCACCGCAGCGGCCACATCACCATCTGGAATTGCAATAACTCTTACTCCTAATTTTTGCACATCAGCAATAATCTGTTCGTGGCGAGGTTTCGCTAAAATGGCAATGGTGAGTTGTGAAAGTAATTTGCCTTTTTTTGAAGCGACTCGGCGAAGATTTTGCTCAAGAGGAAGATTTAAATCAATCATCCCCTTTCCTTCAGGGCCGACTACCAATTTTTCCATATACATATCAGGTGCTTTTAAGAAAGTTTCCTTGCCGCCGGCAGCAAGCACTGATAATGCATTTGCTTGCCCCATTGCCGTCATTCGAGTCCCGTCAATCGGGTCTACTGCAATAGAAATTTCATCATCTTCAGGACGAGATAAACCAACTTTTTCACCGATATATAACATTGGTGCCTCATCAATTTCACCTTCGCCAATTACTACTTCACCACGTATTTCCATTTGGTTTAACATAAAACGCATTGCTTTCACAGCAGCTTCATCTGCGGCATTTTTATTACCACGACCAAGCCAAGAATAAGCAGCAAGTGCCGCAGCTTCAGTTACACGGGAAAATCCAAAAGAGAGAGTTCGTTTCATTTTTATTCCTTAGTTTCTTGAAAGAAAAACTTTAAAAGAAGAGAGCCTTTATTTTATCAATATCTGAACGAGTTCGTTACTAAAAAATCACCATTTGAATAAAAATATCGGAATAACCAAACTTTTTTATGAAAAGCGAGTCAGATTTAGAGTATAATCCTTACAACATTCATACTTATTTTTAGAGGTAATTAACTATGTCTTTATCCGTATTAGACCAATTAGAAGAAAAAATTAAACAAGCTGTTGAAACTATCCAATTACTTCAATTAGAAGTTGAAGAGTTAAAAGGCAAAAATGATGCAGCGAAACAAGAAAATGAATCACTTCGTGCAGAACACGAACAGTTAAAAGTAGAACAACAAAATTTCCAAGATCGTTTACGTTCACTTTTAGGTCAAATCGACAACGTTTAATTTTTCAACGCAAACGGCTAACTCTTAGCCGTTTTTTTATTGACTTTTAATATGGCAAAGCTCTATTTTTACTACTCATCAATGAATGCAGGAAAATCAACTACTCTGCTTCAATCCTCCTATAACTATCAAGAACGTGGAATGAATACCCTTGTTTATACTGCTGCGATTGATGATCGTTTTGGTGTTGGCAAAGTAAGTTCACGCATAGGAATTTCTCAAGTCGCAAGTTTGTTTAATGCTGAAACCGATTTATTTGCAGAGATCGAAATTAAACATGCTGAAAATATATTACATTGTATTTTAATTGATGAAGCCCAGTTTCTGACGAAAAATCAGGTCTATCAATTAACGGATGTGGTTGATAAACTGAAAATCCCTGTGCTGTGTTATGGGCTGAGAACTGACTTTCAGGCTGAGTTATTTGAAGGCAGCCAATACCTTCTCGCCTGGGCAGATGAATTGGAAGAATTAAAAACGATCTGTGACTGTGGTAGAAAAGCCCATTTTGTGGTGCGACTAAACGAACAGGGCGAAGCCATTAAAGAAGGGGCGCAGATTCAAATCGGAGGTAACGACAAATATCTCTCCGTCTGCCGTTACCACTACAAACAGAAACTCGGTAAGTTATAGATACAAGCGGTTAAGTTTTTCTAAGCATTTGCAAATATGAAAAGAAACTTAACCGCTTATTTTATCTTTTATTTGGCAATTTTTCCCAAGTTACTTCGTTACGCAAATAAACAGGTTCGATCTCATAAGCAGAAGTAGTATTGCCTTTTTTAATTTCAATCTTTGCAATTGAAAGCATATATTCTGCGGATGGTAAAGTAATCTCACTGATTACAAGCGGTAGATTTTGCTCGGAAAATTGCGAATAAGCAGCCCAGCCGGTACCGACAACCACTGTTTTTTCATCTGCCTGCATTTGACTGAGTGCTTGTTCCGGTGAGCAAACTTGTTCCGCTACAGTTTCTATCCACTCATCACCATTTTTGGCAAATTGAGCAAAATAAACCTCATTCATTCTCGCATCAATTAACGCAATTACCTTATCTGCGTTTAGCTTTTGGTAGGCTTCTTCTGCCATTGCTTTTAAATTAGAAACGGCAACTACAGGCAAATTTGCCCCCATTGCTAAACCTTGAGCAACGCTTACTCCGACTCTAACACCGGTAAAGCTGCCCGGTCCCCGTCCGAAAACTAAAAAATCCACATCATTGATTTGAATATCTGATTTTTTCAGTAGTTCATCTACCATCGGTAAAATGCGTTGTGTGTGGGTTCTTGGGCTGATTTCATTTAAAGTAGAAACAGCCTCATTATGTAATAAAGCCACGGAGCAGGCCTCGGTGGCAGTATCTAAAGCGAGAATTGTTTGGGTCATATTGTATATAAAAAAGTAAAGGCATACGCGTTAACGTACGCCATTTAAGATTTTGAAATTATTATGGGCGATTTTTTCGGCGTTGCTCAACTGCATCGGCTAAATCAAATAACGCTTTTTCACTGTCTGCCCAACCTATACAAGCATCAGTAATACTTTGTCCGTACACCAATGCTTCTAAGCCTTTACCATCAATTAAATCTTGGCGACCTTCAACCAAATGGCTTTCAATCATTACCCCTGAAATAAGATCAGAACCACCGGCAATTTGGCTGCATACATCAGCACATACATCCATTTGGCGTTTAAACTGTTTTTGGCTGTTAGCATGGCTAAAATCAACCATCACGTGAGGACGATTGCCGGCTTTTTCAATTGCTGCACAAGCTTCGGCAACTGAAGCTGCATCGTAGTTAGTCCCCTTATCACCACCGCGTAAAATAATATGACAGTCTGGATTGCCGGCGGTAGAAACAATTGCTGAATGACCAAATTTAGTTACCGATAAGAAATGATGTGGTGCTTTTGCTGAAGAAATCGCATCTAATGCAATTTTTACCCCACCATTTGTGCCATTTTTAAAACCAACTGCACAAGATAAGCCAGAGGCTAATTCACGATGAACTTGCGACTCGGTTGTTCTTGCCCCAATTGCTCCCCAGCTCATAAAATCTGCCATATATTGTGGTGTAATCATATCTAAAAATTCACCGGCCGCAGGAACAGTTAAGTCATTGATATCAGATAATACTTTTCGTGCTATGCGTAATCCGTCATTTAATGCATAGCTTTCATTTAAGTATGGATCATTAATTAACCCTTTCCAGCCAACAGTTGTGCGCGGTTTTTCAAAATAAACCCGCATAACGACTTCTAAGTTTTGGTTAATTTTAGGATTAGCTCGCATTGCTTTAATTTTCTCTGCATATTCCAAAGCCGCTTTTGGATCGTGAATTGAGCAAGGACCGATAACGACCAATAAGCGATCATCTGCACCATGTAAAATTTTATGAATCGCTTGACGTGTTTTTTCAACGGTTTCAGCTGCAATATCACTTGCCGGAAAACGCTCTAATAAAGCAACAGGTGGCAATAATTCTTCTATATTTGTAATTCTAACATCATCATTTTTTGTATAAGACATTTGCTTTCACTCTCTGAAAAAATAAGTATAAATAAATTAGTCCAATCTAGGTAAGTTGTCAATAAAAACGTACTATCTTAATAGTACGTTAGTATATTTATTTTTTGTTTGCTTAAAAAAGATACTAAGCGAGCATCAAAAAGTATGACAAACCGCCGGATTTCCAGAGGATAATCCTTTTCTAAACCAAGCTAAACGTTCTGCAGATGAACCATGTGTAAAACTATCCGGTACAACATAGCCACGACTTTTTTGTTGTAATCGATCGTCACCTACTGCTTGTGCGGCAGTAAAAGCTTCTTCAACATCACCTTGTTCTAATCGCCCTGCTTTGGCAAATTGATACCCCCACACACCGGCAAAGCAATCTGCTTGCAATTCTACATTAACTGAAATCTTATTTGCCTCAGCTTGTGAAGCTGCTTTCATTTGTGCTCGTTGGGTTTTCGCCGTAATGCCTAATAAATTTTGTACATGGTGACCAACTTCATGAGCGATTACATAAGAAAAGGCGAAATCTCCCGATGCTCTTAGCTGTTTACGCATATCGTCATAAAACGATAAATCTAAATACACTTTTTGATCAACCGGGCAATAAAACGGCCCCATTGCCGATTGTCCTGTACCGCAGGCAGTTGAAGTAGCATTACGATAAAGCACTAATGTCGGTTGTTTGTAAGTCATCCCATTTTGCTTGAAATAAGCTCCCCAAATATCTTCGGTGCTGGCTAATACTTTGGAGGATAATTCTTCTAATTGGGTTTCTTCGGCATTATTTAAGCTAGAAGTTTGTTGATAGCCTTGGGAACCACCACCCATTAATCCACTTAAATCAACACCGTAATATGCTCCAACAAGGACAATAATAAATGTCAGAATACCGCCTTTACCACGTCCAACAGGAGGTCTGCTTCCGCTGGATCTTCTGTCTTCCACATTTTTGCTTCGTCTTAAGTCATCTAAACGCATTTTTCAAATCCTGTTAAATATAAAAATTAAGCTAATTCTAGCCCAAAGATGATTATTCTACTATGATTAATTTCATTTAAATAAAAAACAAGCGGTGGGATTTTTATCAAAATTTGCAAAACTTCAATAAAATCTTACCGCTTGTAAAATTGCCAAAACCAAGTTATCTAGCCAGAACTTCTCTTTTGCCACCTTTACCCGGCTCAGAGACAATGCCATGGGCTTCCATTTGGTCCACAATTCGACCTGCTCGATTAAAGCCAAGTGAGAATCGACGCTGAATATTACTGATGGATACCGAGCCGGTTTCAATCGTATATTCTACTACTTCATCAAATAAGGGATCTAAATCTCCGGATGAGCCTTCATTTTTACCTTCTGACTCCTCTACTTTAGATTCGACAATACTGTCTAAATAGTTCGGTTTGCCTCTTGCACGCCAGTTATCTGCTACACGTTGTACTTCATCATCTTTCATAAAAGCCCCGTGGATTCGTAGAATATCCGGGCTGCCCGAAGCAGAATAAAGCATATCACCCCGTCCTAATAAAGCTTCTGCCCCGCCTGCATCCAAAATAGTTCTTGAATCAATTTGGCTGGCGACAGTAAAGGCAATTCGGCTTGGAATATTTGCTTTAATTACGCCGGTAATCACATCAGTTGATGGTCGTTGTGTCGCAAGAATTAAGTGAATTCCTACCGCTCGTGCTTTTTGTGCAATTCGCATGATATATTCTTCCACCTCTTTACCTGCTGACATCATCAGATCGGCAAATTCATCCACAATTAGCACAATGTAGCTGAGTTTTTGTAGCGGAGGAGGAAGTTTATCCATTGAATCGCCCGGGCGCCAAGTCGGGTCAGGAATCGGCAAATTCATTACCGCTGCTTGGTCAATTTTAGCGTTGTATCCTTCAATATTACGTACTTGCAAATGGCTTACTAATAAATAGCGACGCTCCATTTCTTCCACCGCCCAACGTAGCGCATTTGCCGCTTTTTTCATATCGGTAACCACCGGCGTTAAAAGGTGCGGAATATCATTATAAATTGAGAGTTCCACGACTTTGGGGTCGATCATAATAAAGCGAACTTGTTCCGGTGATAGCTTGAACAATAAGCTTAAAATCATCGTATTTACCCCGACCGATTTACCACCGCCGGTTTGCCCGGCTACCAATAAATGTGGCATTTTTGCCATATCCACTACAATAGGCTCACCACTAATATCTTTACCCAATGCCATAGGTAAAATAGCCTCTGTATATCGGAATGCATCGCTATCTAATACATCTCGAAGCCATACGGTTTCACGATGTTTATTGGGTGTTTCAATTCCCATATAAGGTTTATTCGGAATTACCTCGGTAATACGAATAGCCTTGAACATTAAACCACGAGCAATATCACTGGCTAAATTAGTAATTTTAGAAGCTTTAACGCCCGCTGCCGGTTGAATTTCATAACGGGTAACTACTGGACCCACCAACACATCTTCCACTGTTGCTTTCACACCGAAGTTAGCTAATTCAGCCTCCAAACGTACCGAAGTTTCGCGAATTTCCTGTTCGGTAATTTGTTGTGTTTGTGCCGGAGCCTTATCTAATAAGTCTAAGGTTGGCAATGGTGTAGTTGGCTTCTCTGTTGTGACTTTCCGTTGTAATAGCGGATGAATTAAAGTGTCTCCATATCCTTTCGGGTAGTTTGGAGATTGTTCTTTTACATCTTCTATCACTTTAGGCGGTGTTACCATAAACTCCGGTGCAATTTCCCGTCTGTCATTAATTTGTGCATCAATGCTGCCTTTATCTTCTGCTTCAAGGTCTTCTAAATGAATTCGAGTAGCCGGGTTTTCCGGTATTGCATTCAATTCAGAACTAAGTGAAGGGGGGCAAATGCTATTTCTTGCTCTGTTGCTGAATTTAAGCGAATAGTTGGCAATGACAATTCATGATTTGCAGCAGAAGGAGGATATTCAGGTTGTTCTATAGCAATTTCAGCCATACCTTGAGTCGGTTCTTCAAATTGAGAGGCGATATTTACCTTTGGCAGAGGTAAATTCGGCTCAATATTATACATTTCCGGATTGTCTGCATTGACGGCGTCAGTGAATTTTTCTGCATCAGAAGTTTGTTTTAATCCACTAATATTGGGGCGTTTAAAGGCAGAAATATCGGTTAGTTTTGAAGACTGGGCTAATTCATTATTTTCTTTAGCCTCTCCCTCTTCTACAAGCGGTTGATTTTCCACTAAATTTTGCATGTTTACGGTTGGTGTAGATGCTTCTTTAGACTCTTCTGTTTTTGCCATGACCCATTCATAAAATTGAGCTAATATCGGCCACAGAGAGTGGACAGAGCAAAAATATAAGCCTACTACGGTAAAAATCATTGCAATCAGTAACGCACCGAATTGTCCTAAACTGTCTGCCAAAATCGTTTGCCAAACACCACCAATAAAACCACCGGAGAGGTAATAAGCTGAATTAGAGAGAAGCACACTAAACAGGCCTGCCAACCCAAGCATCAATAATAAAAAGCTAGCAAATCTAAATAGAAATATCTTCCATGTTATCTCATTGCTTAGCCCCATACCCAGCATATAAATTGAAGAAATAATAAGAGAAAACGGAATCACAACTGCCGCTTTACCAAACATGGCATAGAGCATGTCAATACTCCATGCCCCAAAACTTCCAGCCTTATTCAGTACATCTGTAGTTACACTGCTTGCACTACTCCAACTATTATCTAGTGGGCTGTAACTTGCCCAAGCAATAAGTAAATAAATGCCAAAACAACAGGTTAGTATCAGCATAAGTTTGATCAGATTTTCTTTGCCTTTTAGGTGTGGTTTGAGTTGTTCGATCACCTAATTCTCCTTACTTCAACAATAAATAGTTGGTTTGTTTGACTTCTTCCATCACCACATAGGTTCGAGTATCATTCACTCCCGGCAATCTTAATAAAGTGGTACCGAGTAGTTTTCGATAAGCTGCCATGTCGGCCACACGTGTTTTCAGTAAATAGTCAAAATCCCCAGAGACCAAGTGACATTCTTGAATCTCCTCTAGTTGTTGAATTGCTTTGTTAAACTCCTCAAATACATCTGGTTTGCCTCGAACCAATGTAATTTCAACAATCACTAATAATGGTGCTTCTAGCAATTCTGGGTTAAGTAGTGCCTTGTACCCCATAATCACGTTGTTTTTTTCAAGACGTTTAACCCTTTCTAAGCAAGGGGTTGGAGAAAGCCCAACCCGCTTAGATAATTCAATATTAGAAATTTTTCCGTTACGTTGTAGTTCGTTTAAAATTTTTAAATCAATCGCATCTAATGCTTTAGGTGGTTTTTTATTTTCCATATAAGCTCCTTTTTAGACAATTATACTGTGTATAATGGTCTCATCCTAATAAATTTTTTAAGATAGCACGGTTAATAAGGCTTGACCAAAGGGTTTTCGCCAGCCTGTAAGTAGTTCCGGTATTTTTTCTTTTGGTTTTCCATCAATAAACCATTTAAAAAGTTGGTTTAATTGCCGCTTGCTGGCAATAAGTTCAGCGTTGAGATCAAGCGGTTGAATTTCAGTTAATTTTTGCAACATTGCCTGTAAATTATATTTATACCCTTTTTCGTCAACCAAACGGGTAATCGGTTTTGGATAATTCTCTGGGAGAAACGCCCTGCCCTGTTCTACCAGCCAGAGTAATTTTTTGCCATGAATTCTAACTTCATTCGGGTGCATAAACTCCAGCAGTTGCGAAGTATGTTTGGGTTGAATCTTGGCAATTTGAAATAAGCTGGCTTCTTTGACAACAAAATTAAGTGCTAAATTTCGTTTTTGTGCTTCTTCAATACGCCATTTAGCTAATATTTGTAACACAGCTAACTCTTGGCGATTCAAACGCCAGGCATTCGTTATATTTCTATAAGCTGTATTTTTATCTTCAATGATTTTTCGCTTTGCTAAGAGTGCTATACACTCTTCTTGAACTGCTTGGTACCAACGGCTATTGGCCAACTCTGCAGATAATTTTTCGTAAATGGGTAATAAAAACCAGACATCTGCTGCTGCATATTGTAGCTGTTGATCATTTAAAGGACGTGCAAGCCAATCTGTTCGAGATGCGCCTTTATCTAACTCAACACCTAAATAATGAGAAACTAATTTTGCAAATCCTACTGAGGTTCCTAGCCCGGCGAAACTTGCCATAACCTGTGTATCTAACATTGGTTCCGGGAGCTGGTTAAATTGATGCTCAAATACTTCTAAATCTTCACTACAAGCGTGTAATACTTTAATGATGTTACTATCTGCCAATAATGCAACAAAAGGTGAAAAATCAGTAATGGTTGTTGGATCGATTAAGTTGACTTGCTTTCCATCAAAAAGCTGAATTAATCCCAATATTGGGTAATAAGTTCGAATGCGAATAAATTCAGTATCTAATGCGACTGCTTTAGTTTTTTTAGCTTGTGCACATATTATTGCCAGTTGCTCGTTAGTTTCTATCCATTGATAATTAATTAAAGATTGCACACTCGTTTTCCTAATTTTTTTAAAAAATAAAATAATTATGTGATCTATTTCGCATTATAAACAAAAAAAGATTGTTATTTTTTTCATATCACAAAATAATTATCAGAAAAATTCAAGTCAAAAGGGATCTTAAATGTTTTCAGATAACAAAGCCCAACATTTGGGGAAGATTTACCGCTTAATTGAGCAATTTGAGCTGATTTCTCGCACTGATTTAGCTAAACTCTCAGGCTTAGCCCCCGCTTCAGTTACTAACTTGACTAAAATACTTATTGATAACCACTTTATTTTAGAGCGAACCGTTCAAAATAATTTATCCAGAGGTCGGCCTGCCGTTGGGTTGTCGGTGTCAAACTTTTTTTGGCAATTATTGTGTGTGACTGTTTCACCCCAAAAAATTGAAATTTCTCTCTGCAAATTAGATAGTACACAGATTTACAAGCATGATTATACAATTTCTTCAGAGGATTATGCCAACCTAAGCGAGCAGATTTTAAAGATAGTGGAACTTTTTTGCCAGCATTATGCTGTAGATAACCGTCATTTACTTGCTGTATCTGTCAGTGTGATTGGAAAAGTGAATGTTGAAAAAGAGAGCATTATTCAATTAGGTCATCACACTATTTCTTGTAATATAAAAAAACTACAAGATTTATTCCCGTGCCCGATTCTATTGGGTGAGCATTTCCAATTATGGTTATTGGCGGAATCTACAGTAGGATCGTTAATCAGCCATAGTAATGTTATTTTTCTTCAATTAGATGATACAGTTAACCTTAGCGTTTTATTAAGTGGCACTTTGTTACACCAGCATTCAAAGATGAATGTTGATAATATGCTAATGCCTAGGTTTAGCGAATTAAGCGATAAAATATATCCTGAATTAGATAAAATTCATCGTTATAAACTTGTTAACCAAGTTACCTTTCCTGCTATTGCAAAATTAATTGATGCTTCTTTTCCGAACCGACTAAGTTCTCAAGAGCAAAAAATGGCATTGCTTTATCAAAAAATTAAAGAAAATCAACCGCTTGCATTGGAAATTCTAGCGCATATTACCGATAATCTTGCCTATGTATTGATGAATTTAGTGAATATTTTCTCAAGCGAACGCATTATGTTCAATTCTCCTTTAATGGAAGTCAAAGAGTTATTATTTAACCAACTTTCAGAAAAGTTACATAAAAATCTTTTGCAAGAGAACTTAAAAATCGATTTAGTCACCAGCCAATTTGATTGGAATAGCTCATTAATTGCATGTTCTGCAATAAAACAGGGAGTTTATGACGGAAATTTGATCAAGGACAGTATAAATTAATTTATTCTTGGTTAAACTACACAGCGTCAATTTTATAAAAGGAACCACTTATGCCCTCATTATTTATTACCGGAACGGATACCAACGTGGGGAAAACCGTGGTAACTCGTGCAATTATACAGACACTTGCTGAACACAATTTTCCCGTGATTGGTTATAAACCTATTGCTTGTGGTGGGGATGATTCATTACCTACCGAGCCAAATCAGTACGATTATGCTGCTGAAGACAATTCTGATGTGTTAACTATTTTAGATAGCTGCCCTAATTCTGTACGTTATCGAGATATTAATAGTTATACTTTTACTCATTCTAGTACTCCCGTGTTTGCAGCTTTAGATGCAGTACACCATATTCAAGTTGAAAAGTTAGATGCTGATTTAAAAAAACTTGAAATTGAATATCCTAATGTAGTGGTTGAAGGCACTTACGGCTGGTTAACCCCTATCAATAAAGATTATTGCTTTGCTGATTGGGTAGAAAAAAATAATATGCCGGTAGTTTTAGTTGTCGGCATAAAAGAAGGATGCGTTAACCATGCATTGTTGACAGCAAATGAAATTTTGCACCGAGGTGTGAATCTTGTAGGTTGGGTAGCTAATAGGGTTAACCCTGGCCTACGGCACTATCATGAATTGATTGAGCTATTAACACAAAAAATTAATGCTCCGTTATTGGGGCAACTACCTTATATGGGACATCCAGAGCGTAAACAATTATCGGGATATTTGCAAAATCCCACTCCCTTATTTGAATACTTCCATAAATAGCAAGCGGTTAAAAAATATTTGTTTTTTGCAAATACAAAGAGAGTTTCTTTTTCATCGGAAACTCTCTTTGTATTTTTAACCCTCTTTAGAACTTCATTTCTAAACCTAATATGAAATTACGTCCCGGCTGAGAAACAAACTGATGATAAGAGGTATGGATATAAACTGCTTGATTCAATAAGTTTGTTCCATTTAGGCTGATTTTATACTCTGCATTTTTGAATTTATTACTGTAGCTTAAGCCTAAATTCAGCATTGAATGTCCATTAGTTGGGTATTCTAATTGGCTTAAACGACGTTGGCTAAACATTCGGTAGAATTCTGCCTCCCCTGCCCAATTTTCATTAAATTGAGCATTTAAACGTAAACCTAAACGTACCGGTGGTGTTCTTGGCGTATTCATATCCGCACGATAAAGCAGATAAGTTTCGCCCGGTTTGGCATCTTTCGGTAAATGCTCTTTATGAATACCGCCCACTTTCACCGGTGGCAAATCAGTCAGCCAACCACGAACCATATCACCAAATAGTGTTGCTTGGTATTTATCGTTAAAACGGTAACTCATCTCTGCTTCTAAGCCGTAAAAACGAGCTTTTGCTTGACTGTAACGACGCATAAACAGCTGGTTTTCACGATAGAGATTTTCATTAAAAATATAGTTTTTAAAGTGGTTGTAATAAACTGTAGTTTTATAGCCAAATTTCTCACCTTGATAGCCTAAACCTAATTCCACGTTGTTCGACTGCTCTTTTTTCAGATCTTTATTGCCGTATTCGAATGAACTGGTCGCCAAATGCTGTCCATGGTAATAAAGCTCCATCGGTGTTGGATGGCGTTCATTGTGCGAAGCAGTAAACGAGAGCTGATAATTCGGGTGGAAGAACCAGTTCAATGTACCAGAATAAGCATAAGCCGTTTTATTATACGGTGATAAATCCGGCTCAACTTGTGCGCCGCCCGAAATACGATAGAAATCTTGTAATCTTTTAATTTCATTAAGGTCGTAGTCGATCTCAATTTTCTGCTTTTCTATCCGCCCGGCAAGCTCAACAGCAAAATTGTCCCACATATATTGTTCAATACCAAACAGACTTAGCTGTTTGTTGTTATTCTCAATTAGTGGGAAACGAACTTCGCGGTCTTTCGGTGCGTTCATACTGCTTTTTTGTGTCTGATATTGCAGTCCCCAGACACCTGTTAAACCACCAACCGGCGTATGATAAAACTCCAAGCGGCTGTTTTTACCACGATTTTTGTAAATATTGACAGGCTTACCATAGTCCTTATCTTTTTTAAGCTGTTTGTGCAAAAAGGTAAGCAAGACACCCGCATCTTTTTCATCATGATAGTAATTTACATCAGTGTGACTTAGACGTAGCTTCTCTATGCCACTAAAGGGTTGTTTCAGTTCCATTTTTAAATCAAGACGCTTGGAGCGAAGGTCAACCCAAGGACCTTTATGTGTATGATCGTGCTTATGTCCATAAGGATTATCATGGCTATGATTATGATCCAACCCATGATCTGAGCCGCAATGGAAGTGCGGATTCTCACTGATTAATTCATTAGTTAACAAATGAGGATAGAGATAAGTATGAGCATGTTTATCTCTATCAACACCATAAATATGTCCTGTACAAAAATCAAATTTATGGTTATGCCCCGGCAAACCGTAGGTGTCTTTGCGATGACTATACGCTGCACCTATATACCCTCTTTCACCAATAAATGAGATTCCCATAGTACCAACACGAGAACGGTTATAAGTATCCGGTACATAATTTAAGCTCTCACCGAGTTGTAAACTTTTTACTCGATAATTATCGCTATGACGATTCAGACCCTCAACCCGCAAAGCAACATGCTGACCTAAGCCTACTGTTGCACCGATTACCCCTAAACGTTCTTTACTTACAGTATCAAAACGACTGTTAAGTTCTACTTCATAGCCTTTTTCTGGTATTGACGTTGGAATACGTTTATCCACGACATTCACTACACCTGCCGGTGAGCTGCTGGTATAAAGCAAGGTACTTGAACCACGTAATACTTCTACTTTGCTTGCCAATAGTGAGTCCGCTACCACTGCGTGATCAGGTGAAAGGCTGGACATGTCTACAACTTCAGCCCCGTTTTGTAAAATTTTAATTCTCGCCCCTTCTTGTCCGCGAATAATCGGCTTACTTGCTCCGCCTCCGAATGGATTACTATGCACTCCCAATTCTGCTGCTAAAGCATTGCCTAGAGTTGCTGAGCGTTTCTTAAACTCCTTTCCATCAATAATTTTATCACTGACTTTTAAAATAGTAACTTCACTACCTTGTGCAACTACAGGCGTATCGCTATTACCTATAACAGATACTTCTTCTAACACTGCAATATCTTCTTTTGTTTGAGCCAAGGCAAGACTACTTAAATGAGCGGAAATTAGTAATGCTAAAATAGTTTTGTTTGTCATTAGTTATTTTCCCATAAATAAATTAAGGGTAATAAATTACGCTAAATTTCAATACCTTGCAATAATACCCATAAAAAAATTATTTATTTTTTCATTTAGCTCTTGCCAAAACTAAAATTTATCCATTAAAATTTTATGGATTTAACCCAGGAGACTTACTTATGCGTTCTACACTCAAACTTACCTTAGCAGCTGTTGCTGTATCTCTAGCCTTAACAGGTTGTAAATCTACAGAAGGCTCTCACGTTGTACAAACCAAAAAAGAGCTAACACCATCAACCCAAACATCCAAATCAGAAGATAATTTGGAAAAAAATAAGCCTTCTACATCGAGCGAAACCTCAAGTAAAAAGGCGCCATCTGAAGAAGTCGGCAAAGATAAACCTACTAAACCGGAAGAAAATGGTACAGAAAAAGTAAAACCATCTACACCAAAAGAAGAAACCCCCAAACCAGCTCAACCAAAGCCTGATACTCGCGTAGAAGCTATCAAGCCGGTAAATACGGATAATGCAGGCAAATATTGGCGCGTTATTCCGTTAGCAAATGGGGGTAATCTTAGTGACGCGGGCGATGCTCGTCGTGAAAGTCGCGAACACTTTGTTTTAGAGGAAGATGAAGCAGAAAATTCGCCATTCAAAGCGGATGAATTTGGCAAACCACATAACTATTATTTAGTGCTAGATTTAGGTAAGAATGATAATCTAGAATCGAATGTCAAAAGTTTACAAAGTGGTGAAAGCTATCTCGGTAAACATAATGGTCAGTTCACAGATCCCAAATTAGAGGGAGGAAATAGCAAAACTGTTCATTATCTATTTGTAAATCAGCCTTATTCTAGCTATGGTGCCTTTTATACCGATGCAAATGACAGTAACTTATTTCATCTTCATTTGAGTACCGGTCGAGACGGTAAAAAGCAACTTGAAGAAGGTAGTGGCTCTAACTATTCTGAATATGGAGTATGGGATTTTGCTAATGGTAAAGCAAAATGGAATGACGGCTTAGTTGGTGAAGCAACGTATAAAGGTGAAGTTATTGCTCGTGTTGTTGAAAATAAAAATGGTGAGGCAGTTGCATCAGCTCCAAAATTTGATGGCGATGTTGCAATTAAGCTAAATCTCAATAATGACTGGGAGAAAAATAAGCTAAGTGGCACTATTAATAGTCAAACGCTCGGTACGATTACATTAAACGAAAGCAAATTACCTGAAGCTCGCTATCTACAAGACTTCGTTAGTTTTAACGGAGAAACCAAAGTTGAAAACAAGAGCGAACTCTCCGGTTACTACTATACTCAATTTGCCGGTGAAAAGCTTAACGATGTAGTCGGTAAAATCGAAATTGAAAACGAAAATGAACCTGAAAACGGACTGTTAAAATACGATGCTGTGTTTGGTGCAACTAAACAATAAGTAATATATTAAAATAATAAAACCCCATATAAGAAGACTCTAAACGAATATTTTTAAATGGGGTTTCACCTTTTATATAACCGGCATTTTTATGTTTTTCATGTCGACGATAACTGCCTTTCCCTTTACGATTTTTCTCTACTCGACTTTTAAATAGTGGGTCAGTCACTAGTGCTTTTACTGCACTCTCTTTAATTTCACCACGCTGATGAGCATAGTGGCTATGTTCTTTTACCATATATTTTCCTCATTGTTAAAAAATGAGTTTATTCTGTCAAAATCAGTGACCGTTGTATATAAGAAAACAAAAAAATTGGGTATAATCAGCTAAAATTTGGAGTATAAGCGGTCAAAAAAGGACACTTTTTTGCTAAATTATCTTTAGCAGGTAAACATACTCTTGAATCATTCTTAAATATTAAGGATAAATCCTTTTACAACTTGACAACCTCAGAGGTTTTTATGAAAAAAGAAGAAGTTGGTCATAACTTTTTGGCGCGTCTAGGCAAAACGCGTTTACGTCCGGGTGGTAAATTAGCAACTGACTGGCTAATTGCAAACGGCGATTTTAATAAAGAAAAGAAAGTGCTTGAGGTCGCCTGTAATATGGGGACAACAGCTATTCAGATAGCTAAGCAATTTGAGTGCCAAATTATAGGAATTGATTTAGATGAAGAAGCACTCGAAAAAGCGAATCAAAACATCAAAGAAAATAACCTTGAGCATTTAGTGCAGGTACAACGTGCAAATGCGACTAAATTACCATTTGATGATGAAAGCTTTGATATTGTTATCAATGAAGCAATGTTAACCATGCTTCCAATTGAAGCAAAAGAAAAGGCTATTCGTGAATATTTTCGAGTTTTAAAGCCAAACGGTTTTTTGTTAACTCATGATTTGCTTTTAGATGCAGAAGATGCAGAATCTGTCTTAACAGAATTACGTGAGGCAATTGGCTTGACAGTCACGCCTCTCAGTAAAGCGGATTGGAAACAATTATTCCATCATTGCGGCTTCCGTAATGTAGAAACATTTTCCGGAGAAATGTCTTTACTGTCACCTAAGGGTTTGATTCATGATGAAGGCGTTTTAGGTGCAATGAAAATTGTAGGCAATGCATTAAAGCCGGAAAACAGGGAAATCTTTAATAGAATGTACAAAACATTTAACGATCCTGATAAACATCTTGGATTTGTTGCAATTTGTAGTCAAAAATAATCTCTTTTCGCCTAGTGTGAACTAGGCGAATATTATCTTCGTTAATAAAAGGCAATACTATGTTTCAAATGTTACAAGATTGGTACCAAAAAAGGTTTACTGACCCACAAATTGTAGTGTTGCTTGGTATTCTATTCATTGGCTTTGGTATCATCTATTTTTTTAGTGATTTATTAATGCCGCTGTTGGTTGCTCTCGTATTTGCGTACTTACTTGAATGGCCAATCCGTTTTTTAACGGTCAGATTAAAACTCCCAAGAACGCTTTGTGTAATTTTAATTTTAGGAGGGTTTATTGCCCTACTCTCCTTTTTAGGCGTAGTGCTATTGCCTAGCTTATGGAACCAAGCGGTTACCTTCATTCAAGATCTTCCTTCAATGTTTAATTTACTGAATGCTTGGTTACAAGCCTTGCCGGAGCACTACCCTGAACTTGTAGATTATGCGACATTAGATTCTATCGTAAGCAAATTTAAGAGCCATATTTTAGGTATTGCAGAATCACTTTTAACCTTTTCAATTAATTCTATTATCAGTTTGGTCGGTTTAGGGATTTATGCATTTTTAGTGCCGTTAATGGTATTTTTCTTATTAAAAGATAAATTGGTTTTAATGCGTTCATTTAGCCGCATCCTACCGGAAAATCGCCGTTTAGCGACACGAGTCTGGTTTGAAATGCAGCAGCAAATCGCTAACTATATTCATGGGAAGTTTTTGGAAATTATTATTGTAGGTGTTATAACCTATATTATTTTTCTCTTCTTTGGATTGCGTTATCCACTGCTGCTTTCTGTTGCTGTAGGGATTTCAGTTTTAGTGCCTTACATTGGGGCAGTTTTAGTTAGTATTCCTGTTTTTCTTGTTGCTTTATTCCAATTTGGTTTATCGCCTGATTTTTACTATGTTATGTTGGCCTTTATTATTAGCCAATTATTAGATGGAAATTTACTTGTGCCGTTTTTATTCTCTGAAGCGGTCAATGTTCATCCTCTCACCATCATTATTGCTGTACTTATTTTTGGTGGATTATGGGGATTTTGGGGGGTATTTTTTGCCATTCCTTTAGCGACATTAGTTAAAGCTGTTATCCAAGCTTTGCCATCTAATGATACAGAGGTAACTTCAGTTTAAGAAATCAGTTCAATGGAAAATACGAAATTAAATTCTACTCAATATAAACCTCCCCGACACTCAAAACTAAATCAGCTTAGTGCTGTAGTTGCCCTCGGGGGCGGACACGGTCTTGGGCGTTTATTATCAGCGCTATCTTTCTTAAAAGAAAGACTTACCGGTATTGTTGCAACTACAGATAATGGTGGCTCAACAGGACGTATTCGCTCACAACAAGGCGGTATTGCTTGGGGAGATTTACGTAATTGCCTTAATCAAATTATTGTCAAACCGACTGTTGCTTCTAATCTGTTTGAATATCGTTTTGCAGGCAGCGGAGAGCTAAAGGGGCATAATCTAGGCAATTTAATTTTGACTGCACTTGAAAATATGCAGATTAGACCGCTTGAAGGTATCAATTTGGTTCGAGATCTACTGCATGTGCGTTCTCAGCTTATTCCAATGTCTGAAATTCCCGTCCATCTAATCGCAAAGCTCCACTCCGGCGAGTCAATCTTTGGTGAAGTAGAAATAGATGCCTTAGAAGAAACTCCTTGCAGTTTACATTTAGATAAGGCCGTTTTAGCTACCCCTGAAGCAGTATCTGCAATTTATGCTTCTGAATTAATCTTACTCGGACCCGGAAGCTTTTTTACCAGTATTATGCCAAACTTGCTAGTGCCCGAAATAGCCCAAACTATTTCCGAAAGTAAAGCTAAAGTGATTTTTATTGATAATATTGGACAGGAACACGGCCCGGCAGGCGCATTATCTCTTAAACAGCGAATTGAATGGATTGAGAGCTGTATCGGTAAGCAGCGAATTAATGCTGTTATCACAACCGATGATGAACAATCTCAGCTACCCCCTCATATTTGTGTACTTCGGGAGAATCTATCAGCGGATGACATTACCTATCGCCATGATCGTAATAAATTAAGTAAAGCGATTGATAAGTTAATAGAATGATTCTTATGTCCATAACACAGAAACAAGCGGTTAAATTCCTCGTATTTTTTGCAAAATAATGATGAAATTTAACCGCTTGTTAACTATGGATTATTTAGTCCGCTCTACCCATTTTCTATCAAGGTAATCCATAATCCATTTAGTTGCTTTACCGTTTTTCTCTGAAGTAACATATTGACGCTTCTCTTTACGACTAAAGCGGATAATAGCCTCATTTCCTTCCGGATCTTGTTGTGGAGCATCGGCAAGATACTGCAATTTTTCCGGTAGACGATCACGATATAATGCTAATTCTGCCACTTTAGGCGCCCGGCTCTCTCTCACTTTCGGGAAATTATGTGCTGACATAAAAACACCACTTGCTCCATCGCGTAAAACAAAATAGGCATCTGCTTTTTCACATTTAAGTTCAGGAAAGGCGATAGGGTCTTCCTTAGGTGGTGCAACCTCCCCGTTTTTGAGTATTTTGCGGGTGTTATCACAGCTTGTACAGCCCATATATTTTCCGAAACGACCTAATTTTAGGTGCATATCTGCTCCGCATTTGTCGCATTCCACTACAGGGCCTTCATAACCTTTAATTTTAAAGGAGCCTTGTTCAACAATATAGCCATCACAATTTGGGTTGTTACCACAAATATGTAATTTTCGCTCAGCATCAATGACATAGCTATCCATCGCTGAATCACACTTCGGACAACGCTTACGAGCCATTAAAGCTTTTGTTTCAGACTCTGAATCCAGTACATTTAAAAGCTCCGCTTCAGGGATCAGATTCATTGTGGTCTTACAACGCTCTTTTGGCGGCAATGCATAGCCGGTACAGCCTAAAAAGACACCGGTTGATGCAGTTCGAATAGCCATTTTTCTTCCACAAGTTGGGCAATCAATCTCTGTTGGCACAATGCTGTTTGGCTTCATTCCACCTTCAAGTTCATCAAGCTCTGCTTGGGTCAACTCCTGCGAGAAATCTTTGAAGAAAGCATTTAATTCCTCCTTCCAGTTTTTATGACCTCCTGCAATTTGGTCAAGCACTTCTTCCATATTAGCGGTGAAGTCATAATTCATTAAATCTTTGAAGGATTCATTTAGGCGATCGGTCACCACTTCACCAATTTTTTCTACATAGAAACGCTTATTTTCCGTTCTTACGTAACCGCGTTCTTGAATAGTAGAAATAATGGAAGCATAGGTAGATGGACGACCAATTTTTCGTTCTTCTAATTCTGCGACTAAAGAGGCTTCATTAAATCGTGCCGGTGGCTTGGTAAAATGCTGGCTCGGAATAACTTCATCTAATTTCAATTTATGATGTAACTCTACCTGCGGTAATTCCTGATCTTCCGGATTTTTACCTTGTACTGGCAATACACGAGTCCAACCGTCAAAACGCATTACCCGTCCACTGGCTTTTAACTCATAATCTCCTGCAGTCACGGTTAAAGAGGTTGAATCATAACGTGCCGGCAACATTTGACAAGCTAAGAAGCGACGCCAAATTAAATCGTATAAACGCTCGGCATCTTTATCCATTCCTTTTAAATCTGACATTTTTACATTCACATCAGATGGGCGAATCGCCTCGTGAGCCTCTTGAGCATTATCTTTACTACGATACATATTCGGTTTTTCCGGCAAATAATTTGCTCCGAATTCGCTTTCAACATAACCACGAGCCATCGCTAATGCTTCACGGCTTAGATTAGTTGAATCGGTACGCATATAGGTAATGTAACCTGCCTCATATAAGCGTTGTGCCAACATCATGGTTTTCTTTACACCAAAGCCTAAACGTGTACTTGCAGTACGCTGTAACGTTGATGTAATGAATGGTGCAGAAGCACGAGAACTGGTTTCTTTTGCTTCAATATTAGAAACAATAAATTCACTTTGCTCTAAATCACAAACGGCAATCTTAGCCTCATCTTCGTTTTTAGCAGCAAACTTTTTGCCTTTATAAGATGTTAATTCAAGCGGTAATTTTTTGCGATTAATTTGCGTATTGGCAGCAATCGTCCAAAACTCTTCACTTTGGAAAGCTTTAATTTCACGCTCACGTTCAACCAATAATTTAACTGCAACAGATTGAACTCGCCCTGCAGATAGACCCCTTGCTACTTTTTTCCATAATAATGGCGAAACCATAAAGCCGACGACTCTGTCTAAAAAACGACGGGTTTGCTGTGAATTGACACGGTCGATATTAAGTGGTTGTGGATCTTCAAATGCTTTTTTTATGGCATCTTTAGTAATTTCGTTAAATACCACGCGACTAAAACGACTATCATCACCCCCAATAATTTCACGTAAATGCCAAGCAATCGCTTCCCCTTCTCTATCCAAGTCGGTTGCTAAATAGATATGGTCTGCTTTTTTAGCTAAAGATTTGAGTTCTGAGACGACCTTTTCCTTGTCTGGCATAATTTGATAATTAGCTTTCCAACCATTATAAGGATCAATCCCCATACGTTTAACTAATGCAGTACGTTCTTTTTCTGCTTTAACTTTAGCCTTTTCTTCTACGCTCATCCCTTTAGTTGAAATCGGTTTCGCTTTTTCTGCCTTTTCATCAGTACCGCTTTTCGGTAGATCGCGAATATGTCCCACACTTGATTTCACAACATAGTTACTGCCTAGATATTGATTAATTTTTTTTGCCTTAGCCGGAGACTCCACAATAACAAGTGATTTTCCCATGTTTTATTACCTGATTTTTAATAATTATTTAAAATTATATGAAATTATTTCTTTTAAAGCCGATTTTTTCATATACTATTTTTACGATAGCAAGCCTTAGAAAAAATTACAATATAAAGAAGAGAGAAAATGGATAAACTAAACGCAATCAGTTTATTTTGTAAAGTCATTGAGACCCAAAGTTTTACACAAGCAGCCCAACAAGCACAAATATCACTACCAATGGCAAGTAAATTAGTTGCACAATTGGAAGAGCACCTTAATGTCCGTTTGCTTCAGCGAACCACGCGAAAAATTACCCCAACTGAAGCCGGCTTGCTCTATTATCAGCACTGTTTACCTATTTTAAATGAACTTAAAGAAGCAGAGGCAAATGTAAGTAATATTAGCTCTACCCTTCAAGGGAAAATTACCATGTCTGTGCCAAT
The DNA here is from genome assembly GCF_013377255.1 of Mannheimia granulomatis. NCBI lineage: Bacteria > Pseudomonadati > Pseudomonadota > Gammaproteobacteria > Pasteurellales > Pasteurellaceae > Mannheimia > Mannheimia granulomatis. The sequence continues at coordinate 1,200,634 of NZ_CP016614.1, read as the reverse complement.
GGATTTCGGTTCTCGCTTTATTGCTCCTTACCTAGGTAAATTTATGGAAGATTATCCAAATTTAGAGCTTCATATTGAATTTAGTGATCGTCGAGTAGATGTAATTGCTGAAGGTTTCGATTTGGTATTGCGTATTGGTAGCTTGTCTGACAGCTCTATTGTAGCAAAAAAAATTGCAGATTCTCATTTGATGTTAGTTGCCTCTCCTGATTATCTGTCTCAATATGGTGAGCCTCAATCTCTGGAAGAATTAAGTAAAAGAGACTGTTTACTTTATGAATATCACCAGCAATGGCATTTTACCCAGCAAGGGCAAAAAATAAATATTAAGCCCAAAGGCAAAATTCATAGTAACAATGGTCATGCATTAGTACAAATGGCAAAGGCAGGATTGGGTATTATTAATATCCCCAAATTTTTGATAAAAGAAGAGCTTAAAAATGCAGAATTAATACCAATTATGTTATTTTTAGAGCAAGACTCTTTACAAATCAGCTTACTTTATCCAAACCGTCGTTATCTTTCGCCGAAAGTACGAATCTTGATCGATTTCTTCTCTCAACTTATGCAAGAACAAAAAGAGTATATATAAATAAAAATAAGCAGTTATATTCATAACTGCTTATTTTAAAGATTCTTTAATTAGTCAAAAATTTTTAATTTTCTCAAAATAAAAATTAAAAGTGCGGCACCTAATACACCAAAGAAGATACCAACAATATTAAACTCACCGGCACGGTATGCAGATCCGATGCCTAATAAATCGCCGAATAACCAACGACCTAAAGATGAGCCGACAATACCGACGATAATATTTTTGCAAAGCCTACCGTCACTTTTCATGACAATTGATGCTAACCAACCAATAATAGCACCTACAATAATTGCTGCGATCCATTCCATGATATACTCCTTAAAATTGAAAGTGAGAAATAACTTTACAACATTTGTTTATATAAAACAAACTATTTATGCTTATATTTAGAACTTTTCTTTTGCCTCTTTTAATAAAGTTCCAGATACCATAATCCCTAATTCTTTTGCTGTTTTAGTATTAATTGAAAGCTCTAGCTGACTCACTTCTTGTGTTGGAATTGTACCTGCTTTTTCCCCTTTTAGTACACGAGCAGCACTTTTCCCTGTTGCAACACCAATATCATATTGGTTTACTGCATAAGCAGCAATCGCACCACGCTGTACAGTGTCACGATCTGCTGCAATCACAGGAATTTTGGCTTCTAAAGCGGCTTTATGTAGTGCTTCATAAGCAGAAACTACGGCATTATCTTCAGAAATATAAATTGCTTGTACTTTGCCATTTAAGCTACGTGCTGCTGTACCAATATCTGCACTACGTTGAACAGCGACGGGCACTACGTTGATTCCTTGTTTTTTCGCTTCTTCTTTTAACTCTTCTAATACAATAGCAGAATTAACCTCACCTGCACTATAAACATACCCAACCGCTTTTAACTCCGGTACCAAAGTTTTAATTAACTTAACTTGTGGTGTGATTGGCTTATGGTCCGAAATACCGGTTACGTTAGTGCCGCTCGGCTCCCAAGATTTCACTAATTTTGCCGCTACAGGATCGGTCACACCTGAGAATACAATTGGAATAGAGCGTGTTGCTGCAACAACAGGCTGTGCTGAAGGGGTGGTAATTGGAATAATGATATCCGCTTTATCACCAACAAACTTTCTCGCAATTTGTGCCGCGGTTGCAGTACTGCCTTGAGCAGATTGATAGTCTATTTTAATATTTTTGCCTTCAACAAAGCCTTCGCGAGCCAGTTCCTCAACAACACCTTTGCGAATTGAATCTAATGCAGGATGCTCAACAATAGCAGTAATTGCAACATTGTGAATTTTATCTTGGCTAAAAGCAGCTACTGAGATAGAGCTTAACAGTGTAACCAATACAGTTTTACGAAATTTCATAGCATTCTCCTAAATTTGACTTATTGTACTATTGTGATAGTACATATTAAGATCAAGATAAGCAATTTCAAGCAATAGTGCAAGAGGAATTTCAGCAAATTTGCTTTAAAAACAAACAAGCGGTTAAATTTTGAATGAGTTTTGCAAAAAACCATATAAATTTAACCGCTTGTATGAACTATATTTAATAAATTATTTAACTAATTTTAATGTTGATTTCTTTGTTTTGACTTTCTGTTGCTGTTCTGTACGCGTCTGATACGCCGCTTCTTTAACGTAGTATTCTTCATCTTGAAACATTACACCATCACCTGTTTCTTGAGCATAAATTGCTTCCATGGCTCCAAACGGAATGTAAATATCGCGCAACATTCCCTGAAAACGAGCCCCAAAACTAATATACTCCTCTGCTACAATGTATTGACCAATTGAACGTGGTGAAATATTTAAAATAATTTTACCGTCTTTGATAAATTCAGTTGGCACATCTACATCCGGATATTCGGTATTAACTAAAAGATAAGGTGTGTTATCGTTATCAATAATCCAGTTATAGTAGGCATTATAAAGATAAGGTCTTAACGGTTTCATTAATCTTTATCGTCCATTAAATGTTTAGGTGCTTCACCACCCACAGATTGAATAAAGCTATCACGTTGGAAAACACGAGTCATATAGGCATTAATCGGCTTGGCTGTTGCACCGCTAAATTTCACGCCTAATATCTGCATACGCCACAATAATGGAGCGATATAGCAATCCACAAGGCTGAAATCATCACTCATAAAATAAGGTTTTGCGGCAAAAATAGGTGAAAGTGCTAAAATATCTTCTTTTAATTGAGCTAAGGCTTTTTTGCCTTCTGCCGATTCAGGAGCTTTATTTACAATATCAATTTGTGCATACCAATCTTGCTCAATACGGTACATATTTAAGCGACATTGCCCGCGGGAAACCGGGTAAACAGGCATTAATGGCGGATGCGGAAAACGCTCATCTAAATATTCCATAATGATACGTGGATTAAATAAGACTAATTCACGATCCACTAATGTTGGAATATTACCATAAGGATTTAACTCTAAGAGATCTTCAGAAATACTACCTAGCATAACGTTCTCAATTTCATAAGGAACTCCTTTTTCTGCCAATACAATACGCACTTGGTGGCTATAAATATCCTGTTTATCTGAAAAAAGAGTCATTACTGAACGTTTGTTTATACTACTCGTCATTTATATCTCCGATGATTAAGTTAAAAAAGTAAAATGGTTGCCAATTATATCATATTTTAACCAACAGATAACAGTCCTAAAATTTGCCTTATTTCTACAAACGCTAAAGCAAACGTTTGCTTTGTGTGCTATTATTATGTTGTTTTACATTACCAAGATAAGGATTTAGAATGTCAAAAAAAGCTGAAATTGCAATTGTGATGGGATCTAAAAGTGATTGGGCAACCATGTCTGAAGCAACACAAATTTTAGACCAATTCGGTTTAGCCTACCATGTTGAGGTGGTATCTGCTCACCGCACTCCTGATAAACTATTTTCTTTCGCAGAAACGGCGCAGTCTAATGGCTATAAAGTGATCATTGCAGGTGCAGGGGGCGCAGCCCACTTACCCGGTATGATTGCAGCGAAAACCATTGTGCCTGTATTAGGTGTGCCGGTAAAAAGTTCGATGCTAAGTGGTATAGATAGTCTCTACTCTATTGTACAAATGCCCAAAGGCATTCCGGTTGGCACTCTCGCAATTGGCCCTTCCGGTGCGGCAAATGCAGCTTTATTGGCTGCACAAATTTTAGCAATGTTTAACCCAGAAGTTGCAGAAAAATTAAATATATTTCGCAAAACACAAACACAGCTTATATTAGATAATCCAGATCCTCGAATTGAATAAATAGAAATGTCCAAAAAATTATTAATAATCCACACCGGTGGAACAATCTCAATGCAAGAAGGAAAAGATGGAAAAGTCGCCCCTTCTACAGAAAATCCTTTATTAGCCTCGCTAGAACGTTTAAATCATCCGGCAAAATTAAGCCAAGAATCCTTATTTAATGTGCCTTCTCCGCATATAAATATTAAACATTGGCAGCTTTTAAAACAGCGTATTGAAGAAGCCGTTTTACAAGAAAATATGGATGCTATTGTCATTACACACGGCACAGACACCTTAGAAGAAACTTCTTATTTTCTAGATTTAGCCCTAAGTGTAAATGTTCCTATTGTCATTACTGGAGCTATGCGTTCAAGTAACGAGCTAGGCTCAGATGGTTTAATCAACCTACAAAGTGCAATTTTGGTTGCATTAAATGAAGAAAGCAAGAACAAAGGGGTTTTAGTTGTGATGAATGATGAAATCCATCATGCTAAATTTGTGACAAAAACTCATACGACCAATGTAGCGACATTCCAAACACCAACGTTTGGACCTTGCGGTTTAGTCAGCAAAAATTCAGTCATTTTTTTCCAAAAACTGACCGCTTACGAGCGCTTCCCAATTGAAACGCTAACTAAAAATAACGTACAGCTACTTAAAGCATACGCAGGCATGGATAGTTTTTTACTCGAACAGCTCGCAAAAAGCTGTTGCGATGGTGTGGTTATCGAAGCCTTAGGGGCCGGTAATCTTCCCCCAAGCTGCCTAGATGGTCTTGAAGCACTATTAAAAGCTAAAATTCCTGTTGTGATAGTTTCCCGCGCATTCAATGGTATTACCCAAGATGTGTATGATTATGTCGGTGGTGGAAAGCAGCTAAAACAAAAAGGCGTAATTTTTACCAAAGGATTAAGCGGACAAAAAGCCCGTATCAAGTTAATGGTATTACTGAATCAAAAACTCAACAAACCATTATCTGACTACTTTTAATTTTTCGAGAACAATAAATATGCAAAAAAGTACCATTTACCCCCCAATTTATGTGTTAGGTAACGGTCAACTTGGCAGAATGTTACGCTATGCAGGTGCTCCACTGGATATTGAAGTTAAGCCACTTGCTTTCGATGCTCCTGTTTTTGATATCGAGCCAAATAGCATTATTACCGCAGAAATTGAGCGCTGGGCGGATACTCCTTTAACAAATCTACTCGGCAATCACAAAAATTTTGTGAATTTATCCGTGTTTGGGCGCTTGGCAGACCGCTTCACACAAAAATCACTACTCGACCAACTTGATTTAGCCACCTCCCCATGGCAATTAGTAGAAAGTGCCGAACAATGGCAACAGATTTTCCAAAATATCGGTGAAAAGGTGGTAGTAAAACGCCGTTCCGGCGGTTATGACGGACGTGGGCAATGGATTGTGACACAAGAATCCGTTAACCAAATCACCCCAGATTTATTCGGCGAAGTGATTGCGGAAAAATTTATCCCTTTTGATGGTGAAATTTCAGTAGTTGGGGCAAGATTTCGTGACGGCTCAACCCATTTCTACCCGATTTCTCACAACTTACAGCAAAACGGCATTTTGCGTTATTCGGTCTCTGATGTGAATTTACCAAATCAAGCCATTTACCAACAACAAGCTGAACAAATGCTCGGTGCGGTAATGCAGGAGCTGGATTATATCGGTGTGATGGCAATGGAATGTTTTATTGTAGGCGATAAACTGTTAATTAACGAACTTGCTCCTCGTGTGCATAACAGCGGTCATTGGACTCAACTCGGCTGTGCAATCAGCCAATTCGAGCTACATTTACGTGCATTGCTTGATTTACCGACTCCGCCATTACAACAGATTGCGCCAAGTGTGATGGTGAATTTAATCGGCATTGAACATTCCAACCAATGGCTAAGCTTACCTTTTGCACAATTGCATTGGTATGGTAAAGAAGTCCGAGCCGGTAGAAAAGTAGGGCACATCAACCTCACTCACCCCGATAAAAAAGTGCTAATTGACTTACTTGAACAACTCCGCCCAAATTTAACTGAAGATTTTAATTCGGGGCTAGATTGGGCGATTAAAAAGCTAAAAACAAGCGGTCAAAATTGAGCAAAACTTTGCAAGTCCTCTTTTAAGAATGGCACAGACTCCTGACCTGTGCCGTTTTTTATGCTATCATCACCGCCGTTTTTATGATTTTAAAGAGATAGAATAACCGTGTTAGTTTCAGACTTTCATTTTGATTTGCCCGATGAGCTGATTGCTCGCTACCCGACTGCTGAACGCTCGGCAAGCCGTTTGTTGCATTTAAACGGAGAAACAGGAGAATTTGCCGATCAGCAATTTACGGATTTGTACAACCATATCAACGCTGGCGATTTATTGATTTTTAACAATACCCGCGTGATTCCGGCTCGTTTATATGGGCGTAAACCGAGTGGAGGTAAAGTAGAGGCCTTAGTAGAACGCGTGTTAGATGAACATCGTTGTTTAGCTCACGTTAAAGCCTCAAAAGCCCCGAAAGAAGGCGCTGAGCTGATTTTTGGTGAAGACAAATTAGGCGAAGGAAAAGGCTTTATCGCTACTATGGTAGCCCGCCACGATACGTTATTTGAGCTGGAATTTCGTGCGGAAACCCCACTATTTGACTTATTACAGCAAGCAGGCCATATGCCGCTGCCACCTTATATCGACCGCCCCGATGAAGATGCCGACCAAGAACGCTATCAAACTGTTTATAGCAAAGTGCTAGGTGCGGTTGCAGCTCCAACTGCCGGCTTGCATTTTGATAATGCAATGTTGGAAAAACTAAAAGCGAAAGGTGTGGATATTGCCTTTGTGACTTTACACGTAGGGGCTGGTACTTTCCAGCCGGTGCGTGTTGATACCATTGAGGCACATAAAATGCACGAAGAATATGCTGAGGTAAGCCAAGAGGTAGTAGATAAAATACTGGCCATCAAAGCCAACGGTAAACGTGTGATTGCAGTAGGAACAACCTCTGTTCGCTCAGTGGAAAGTGCCGCTCAAGCAGCTGAAGCCGAGGGCAAATTAATCGCTCCATTTTTCTCTGACACTGCTATTTTCCTTTATCCGGGCAAAACGTTTAAAGTGATTGATGCATTAGTGACTAATTTCCATTTACCTGAATCTACTTTGATAATGTTGATTTCTGCTTTTGCCGGCTATAAAAATACGATGAATGCTTACGCTCACGCTGTTGAAAAACAGTACCGTTTTTTCAGCTATGGTGATGCTATGTTTATCAATAAAAACCCAAATGCATTAAATGATATGCCGTAACTAAAAATTCCCTTTGAATTAAATTCAAAGGGTTTTTTTAATAATACTGCTTATACCATGGCGAAGATCGCTCCCTGCCCTGTTCAATCTCAATACTGTTTGAGTAAAATTTCATTCTTACCATTCCCGTTTCCGCTGTATTTAGTACCCGAATACCTTTTGAGGTCAATCGTTCTACAATTTGGTTATTGGGTAATTTCCACGGATTCCATCTTCCCGCAGAGATGATTGCAATTTTCGGCTGGGTAATTGCCAGTAATGTTTCGCTTGTACTACTTTTACTGCCGTGATGCCCAACTTGTAGAAAATCTACTTTGCCGACATCTAGCGCAAATTGCCGCTCTTGTTCCGTGCCAGAATCCCCTGTAAATAATATTTGCAAGCGGTCATTTTTCGCTACAATAATGCAAGAATCTCTATTTTTAGCCTGTTTAACAATTTGTGAAGGATAAACTGCCGTCAAATGCCATTGACCAAATTGCCACGTTTTTCCCTTAATACAAGGCTCAGATTGAATATTACGATAAAGGATTTGGCTTGAGCTAATAAACCGGGCGTTTGGATAGACTTGTAACAATTCGGGTATGCCTCCGGAATGATCGTTATCATCGTGGCTTAGGAAAATCGCTTCGACAGAAATGCCTCGGCGTTTCAAATAAGGCAATAATTCATTTTTTGCCATTGAATTCACTCTCCCATCTGCAGATTGCCAGCTTGCCCCGCTATCATAAATCACCGCTTTATTACCTTCATAAACCAATGCCATGGCTAAACCTTGCCCAACATCAAAAGTGATCCACTCTGTTTTTGCTTGCGGTAATAGCTTTGGAAAATAAAAGCTCAAATTAAACGACAAAGCCACTGTAAATGCTTGTAACCATTTTAGATAATTCAAGTTATAAACTTTGCAGTAAATCAGCAATAAAATCAATAAATTAACGGAAAGTAAATGCCATTGCTGGCTATAGCTTAAATCCCACCAAAAATCGGTGAGTGGAGCTAACAAAGCTAAACTGCTATGGCTTAATAAATCGGCAAGTTGCCAAGTAGAAAAAAGATTATCACTCAGCAAGCTAAATAAAATAAGAGGTACAAGGAAAAAGCTGTATAACAGCACAATAATTAAGTTGGCAATTAAAGCAAAAGGCGAGATACCTTGGAAAAAATAGAGCTGAACCGGTGAAAATATCAACCAAATACCGATTTGTAGATGAAATAAAGAGAGCAACAAGCGGTTAAATTTAGGCAAAAATTTGCTGATTTCTTTTCTATTTTCAAAGTGGGTAAAAAGAGACAGTGGGAAGAATTGATACCAAACAATCAGACTGGCAACGGCCAAAATTGAGAGCCAGAAACTATCTGACAGTAATGTGAGTGGATCAAGCACTATTAATAAAGCCACTACCCGCCACCAAAATTGCCACGCAGTGTAATGGCGACGGCAAAATTGCCACAGTAAGGCAAAGCTAATTGCCAGCAATGCTCTTACTGTCGGTACTGCAAAGCCGGCTAAATAACTATAACTAAAGGCAAAAAGAAAACCACACATTCTAGTAAAGAAATAGGAAAATCCGACCGCTTGTAATAGTTGAATACGAGAGATCAACAGTAACCATTGTATGCCTTTAGCAAGATAGAAACCAAATGCCATTGCAAGTGCAATATGCAAGCCTGAAATCGCAATTAAATGGGCAGTTGCAGTTTTTTGAAAAGCTTCCCAATGGGAAGAACTAAGCCATGCCCGTTCTCCAAATGCCAAAGCTAATAATAGCCCTTGAGTAGCTAGATCTTCTGTCTGTTTTTTTACCCTATTAAGCCAATTTGTCCGAAAAGAACTGACGCTTATTTTTAATCTTTCTGCTTTTTTCACCGTTGCTGTTTTTGTGATATTTTGAGCAAAATACCATTTTTGACGATCAAAATTACCTATGTTACTACGAGCTGAAATGGGGCGAATAGTTAATTCAGCACGGTAATGTTGATTTAATTCCAGGGATTGTTCGGCTTGCCAGTTGAGATAAATTTTATCTCCATTTTCCAATTTAGCTATTGCGGTTTGATAATCGGTTTGTTTTAAAATTTGAATAATTTCAAATGATTTGAAAGCTTTAATAGCGGTTATATTTTCTGCATTTTTTGCAATTTGGTCTACTTGAACATAGCCAATACACAGTAAAAAACCAAGTAAAAAGATCAGCGTATCTCGATAAAAAACACCCACACACCCAATTAAAATTCCCGATAGAACGCAAAAAAACAGGAACTCTTTCGGCAGAAACAGAATCGGCAAATGAAGTAAGGTTAGGAAAATGCAAAAACGGTCTAAATTCATACCAGCTACTCAATTTTTGTTTGAGTATGCCGTTTTATGCCAAGATTTTCAGAAAGGATTTTAAATTTTTCGAGCAAGCTCACAAAAATAGTTACAAAAATAAAGGCAGACCGAAGTCTGCCTTTATTTCAAATCTGATTATTTTTGATCTTCTGCATAGCTTACTGCTGCAGTAAATAATACGTCAGTTGAGGAGTTTAATGCTGTTTCAACAGAATCTTGAACAACACCGATAACAAAACCTACACCAATTACTTGTGCTGCAATATCATTTGGAATGCTAAATAGGCTACAAGCTAATGGAATTAATAATAGTGAACCACCTGCAACACCAGAAGCACCACATGCACAAATTGAAGCAACTACGCTTAATAACAATGCAGTTGCAAAATCAGGCTGAATACCTTGCGTATAAGCTGCAGCTAAAGTTAACACGGTAACGGTAATTGCCGCACCTGCCATATTAATGGTTGCACCTAGTGGAATAGCAACTGAAGAGATTTCATCACGAATACCCAAGCGTTTTGCAAGATTCATATTTACCGGAATATTTGCAGCTGAACTACGGGTAAAGAATGCCGTTACGCCACTTTCACGCAAGCAAGTGAACGTGAGTGGATATGGATTGCGACGAATTTTCCAGAATACTAATAAAGGGTTGAGTACGAGTGCAACAAATAACATTGCGCCTACCAATACAAATAATAAGCGAGCATAGCCTTCAAATGCATCCAAGCCGTTGATGGCAACCGTTTCTGCTACTAAACCAAATACCCCGATAGGTGCAAAGGCAATAACCACTTTTACCACAAAAGAAACCGCATTCGCTAAATCATTTAAGAAAGCTTTTGAGCTTGCAGAACCATGACGAAATGCAATACCTAAACCGATAGACCAAGCAAGTATGCCGATAAAATTAGCATTGCTTAATGCAACAAGCGGATTATCTACTAAGTTAAAAATAACTGTTTTTAAAATTTCACCAATACCTTGTGGTGGAGTTAAACCATCCGGACTAGCTGCTAATTCTAAGGTCGTTGGGAATAAATAACTTAATACTACTGCTGTTAATGCAGCGAAAAATGTACCTAAAACATACAGTACTAAAATTGGTTTTAATTTACTGTCAGTGCCTACTTCTTTGTTTGCAATTGCAGATAAAACTAAAACAAAAACCAAAATTGGTGCAATTGCACGTAATGATTTAACAAAGAATTGCCCTAAAACACCTACGCTGGCTGCCCATTCTTTATTCACCGATGCTAATAAGATACCTAGCCCCAAGCCAATAGCGATACGCAAAACTAAATTACCGCCAAGAATTTTTGATGATAATGAATTACTCATAAATTTCACTTCTGTAAGACATAAAAAAATAAGGGTAAATTACTTTACCCACCTAAAAATGAGTTAGCCAGATTAGCGGAAAAAATAGTATTATGGAATAGACAAGCGGTCATTTTTTTAAAATTTTTTGCAAAAACCACAAAAATTTTCCATTTTTTATAAATTTCAATTTATTCTTAATAAGTTTCTTTGAACAACCTCATTCTTTCAGTACAATAGCAATCATTTTTCACTACTTATCTTTTTACTATGAAACCAGCCAATAAAGCAGATTTTCAACGCGTTATCAATGCAACACATTATTCTATGAAAGGGTTAAAAGCCGCTTATATTCATGAAGCCGCATTTCGTCAAGAAGTATGGTGTGCGATAATTTTATTCCCTCTTGCTTTCTTTTTAGGCGATACTAATATTGAAAAAGTGTTGTTAGCCGGCACGGTACTTTTGGTACTGATTACCGAATTATTAAATAGCGCCATTGAATCTGTGGTAGACAGAATCGGGGCTGAATTCCATGAGTTGTCAGGCAGAGCAAAAGATCTTGGCTCTGCTGCAGTATTTATGTCGATGGTTTTATTAGCTGTTACCTGGATATTAGTTTTATTCTGCTAATACCTTTTTCTACATCTAAACGCTTATGAGGTATTCTATGAACTTGAAAAAAACATTACTTTCTGTCGCACTCTTAGGGGCAACATCAGTTATGGCGTATGAAACAGATAAAACCTATAGTTTTACTGTTTTACACACTAACGATATACACGGACACTTCTGGCAAAGTGACAAAGGTGAATATGGGATGGCTGCACAGAAAACGTTAATTGATAATATTCGTAAGGAAGTAGAAGAAAAAGGAGGTTCTATAGTTCTTCTTAATGCAGGCGATGCAAATACCGGAGTACCGGAATCCGATATGCAAAATGCCCGCCCGGATATTGAGGGGATGAATGCAATCGGTTACGATGCTATGGTTCTAGGGAACCATGAGTTCGATTTTCCACTTCAAATCCTTTCTATGCAAGAAAAATGGGCAAAATTCCCTTTTATTTCTGCTAATGTCATTAATAAAAAAACAGATAAACCTATCGTAAAACCTTACGTTATTCTAGAACGAGGCGGACTAAAAATTGCAGTTGTTGGATTAACAACAGAGGATACTGCAAAATTAGGTAATCCTGATGTAACAGAAAATGCATTTTTCAAAAATCCGATTGATACTGCTAGAACCACATTAGCTGAAATTAATAAGACAGAAAAACCTGATGTTCGTATTGCATTAACCCATATGGGCTATTACTTTGATGGCAAACACGGCACTAACGCGCCGGGTGATGTCACGATGGCGCGTACTTTAGACAAAGGTGCTTTCGATTTAATCATTGGAGGGCATACTCACGATACCGTTTGTATTGATGAAAAAGGACAATTCAAAGCAAAATATACACCAGGGGAAGAATGTAAACCAGACTTCCAAAATGGTACTTGGATTGTGCAAGCCGGTGAATGGGGAAAATTTGTTGGTCGTGCAGATTTTGAATTCAAAAACGGAGAAACCAAGTTAGTTAAATATGAGCTGATTCCGGTGAATTTGAAAAAAACAATTAAAAAAGAGGATGGCACAAAAGAGTATCAGCTTTACCAACCGGAAATTAAAGCGGATGAAGCGACTTATGCATTATTAAAAAAATATCAAGATGAAGGCGATCAAAAACTTAATATTGAAGTGGGTCATGTGAAAGGTTTGTTAGATGGGAAACGGGAACATATTCGCTTCCATCAAACAAATCTAGGCCGCCTTATTGCACAATCACAAATGGAGCGAGTGAAGGCGGATATTGGTATTATGAATTCCGGTGGTATTCGCACCTCAATTGAAGAAGGTGTCGTGACTTATAAAAATATTTTAACGGTACAGCCTTTCGGCAATATGATTGCAACAGTAGATTTAAAAGGTCAGGAATTGCTGGATACTTTAACGACTATTGCTTTGAAAGAAGTAGATACAGGTGCTTATCCTCAATTTGCCGGAGTTTCTATGGTAGTAGATCGTGGAGCAAAAACTATCTCAGAAGTTAAAATTGGTGGTAAGCCTTTTGATGCGAATAAAACCTATAAAGTCTCTCTTCCAGACTATGTTGCAGCCGGCGGTGATGGTTATCCTTTATTGAAAAAACACCCAAGCTATGTGAATACCGGCTTTATTGATGCTGAAATGCTGAAAAAATTCTTTGAAGAAAATAAAGTCATTGAAGCTGCGAAATTCGATCCAAAAAATGATATTATCTTTAAATAAGCCAAAGGGGAATCAGTAGATTCCCCTTATTTTTCCTCTCTTTAACCGCCGGACAGTTTTACTGTAAAACCTTTCTGCTCTAAAATTTGTTTAATTAAATCACGGTTATCACCTTGAATTTCAATTATTCCGTCTTTAAACGAACCACCACAGCCTAATTTTCGCTTAAGTTCCGAGGCTAAGGAATTTAGGCCTTTATCATCTAAATCAAGACCGGTAATTACACAAACACCCTTCCCTTTTCGACCACTGGTTTGGCGTTGAATACGCACAATGCCATCTCCTTTGGGGCGTTCTTCTTTTACTATTTCAGGCTTAATTCTGCCTGTTTCTGTGGAATAGACTAATGTCATTTGCAAATTTCCCTTAAAATATTACCGCTTGTAATACACAAAAAGGCGGAAATCTCCGCCTTAATTAAAAATTCAATTTAATTTAGCTGTTAATAGATTGGTTAATTGATTTTAGAACAGATAACGGGTCTTGTGCTTGAGTAATAGGACGACCAATCACCAAATAATCAGCACCGGTTTCAACCGCTTGTTTAGGCGTCATTACTCGACGTTGATCACCAAAATCTGCACCTTCAGGTCGAATGCCCGGAGTAATGAGTTTGAAATCTTTACCACAATGGGTTCGTAACACATCCACTTCTTGTGGTGAACAGACAACGCCATCTAATCCTGCACGTTGAGCTAAATGCGCTAAACGAATCACCTGCTCCATTGGCGAAGCATTAATACCAATTTGTAATAAATCCAGGTCTTCCATGCTGGTTAATACAGTTACCGCAATCAATAATGGCGCATCCTTACCATAAGGCTCTAGGATTTTTTTCGCTTCTTCCATCATGGTTAAACCACCGGAAGCATGTAAATCTACCATCCACACGCCTAAATCCGCCGCTGAGCGTACTGCTCGGGCAACAGTATTTGGAATATCGTGGTATTTTAAATCAAGGAATACATCAAATTTACGTTCATGCAGTTGTTTCACAAAATTTATGCCTAGTGTAGTAAACATCTCTTTGCCGACTTTTAAACGGCAGAGTGATGGATCAACTAAATCAACAAATTCAAGAGCTTCACGTTCTGTTTCATAATCTAAAGCTACAATGACTTTATTGTTCATTTTGAACTCCTTAACTTAATAAATTAAATAATTCCCTCGATACTTTGTATCGGCTTAATTTTTTCCCATTGACGGCAAGAGGGACAATACCACATTAAACGATACCCTTGATAGCCACAATTTAAACAACGGTACTGAAAACTACGTTTAATTTGGTTACCTACCATGTTGTGCAATAATAATAAACTCTCTTTACCATTTCCGGCTTCTGCACAATCTGCCTGATAGCGAATAAATCGGTGGAAGGTAATTAAATTTGGATAAGTACTTAGTTGCTGATATAACTTAGCATGTGCTGCATGTACCCCATCTTTTTCTTCAATAAATTCAGTTAGTGCAAGATCTACGCTGCTATTATGTTTAACTCGGTTTGCTTTAATCAGAAACAATTCATAACTATTTGGATCGTTCAGTGCCAAATAAGCCTCACGTACTCTACCAAGTACTTCGCTGATATAATCAGGGTCTTGTTGCAATATTTGTTCAAAATACTCTAAAGCTTGGGAGTATTCTTTTTGTTCCAAATAAAAATCGCCTAGCATCATTGAGGCACGAGTCGATTGTGGGTAATATTCTAACGATTTATTTAGTGATTCAATAAATGCATTTTTATCTTCTAATTTAACCGCTTGAGCATATTCACAGTAGTAGTGAGAAAGTGGTATTTTGTCCGTTTCAGGTATAATTTTTAGTAGCTTTTCAGAAACATTAATCGCTTTTTTCCATTCTCGTGTTTTTTGGTAAATAACAGCCAGCTGTGATAATGAGTGAGGAGCAAATTCAGGTTCATCAACTAAAGCAATATAGTAATTTTCAGCCCGATCATAAAAACCTGCCATCATAAAATCTTTTGCCAGTTGCTGTTTGGCAAGTAATTTTTGTTCAAATGAATAATCCGGACTATTTACTAAAGCTTGATGAATACGTAATGCTCTATCAACTTCTCCCCTTGAACGAAAAAGATTACCTAATGTTAATTCGGCTTCAAATTGGGATTCAGTTAAAATTTGATTTTCAGACTCATGTTTTTGTAACATAGAGAGGAAAAGATCAACTGCCTTTTCCTGTTGATTAGAAAGAAGAAAGTTTAACCCCGTAACATATTCACGAGAAAACTTATTATTGAGGTTTTCTTGATCCTTTTTTGCACTACGCTGCCCCATATACCAACCATATAGCGCGGCAATAGGCAATAAAAGGAACAATAATTCAAGCATTGGTTATTCAACCTTAGGAGTAGTAAGTTCAGCAATTTGCTGTGCTTGACGTTTTACACGGCGAGTAAGTGCGATATTTTGTAACTTAACTTTTAAGTAGAAAATGCCTGTAACTAACCAGCCTAAAATCAATCCTAGTCCGAATAAAACAGCCACTAATGTAGATAAACGCAATTCACTTTGTGCCACAATATAATTAAAGGTGATAATTTGATCATTATTAGCACCAATTGTAATT
This sequence comes from Mannheimia granulomatis, assembly GCF_013377255.1. Classification (NCBI taxonomy): domain Bacteria; kingdom Pseudomonadati; phylum Pseudomonadota; class Gammaproteobacteria; order Pasteurellales; family Pasteurellaceae; genus Mannheimia; species Mannheimia granulomatis. The sequence goes on along the minus strand of NZ_CP016614.1, from coordinate 1,184,943 downwards.
GCTACAATAATAACTGCAATCACAATTAAAACACCTAGAATATACTTAACCATATAATCTCCCTACTATAATTTGAACGGTTTAGATGAGACTTAAATTAAGTCTACTCTCTCTTTTAGATCTTTACCTGCTTTAAAGTGGGGAACATATTTTGCAGATAATGGCACACTATCCCCTGTTTTTGGATTACGCCCTAAACGGGGCTGGCGATAGTGTAATGAGAAGCTACCGAATCCTCTAACCTCGACTCTCCCACCTTCTTCTAAAGTCAACGAAAGATGCTCTAAAATTTCTTTTACACAATCTTCCACCATTTTATTCTGCAAAGTAGGATTTTTAGACACTAAACTCTCAATTAATTCAGATTTAGTCATATTTTCCTCATTAAGACTCGAATTCAATTTTGAATAACTACTGACCCAATAAATATTCAAAATTGCTTCTAAGTTTAATGGGTATGCTAACACATACCCATTTTTTAGTTAACTGCGACTAATTATTCGCCTTTAGCTGCTTTGAAAGCTTCAGCAAACGCATTAGGTACTGCAACTTCTTCTTTGTTCACTTGAGCAATTGCAGCTGATTCTTCAGCTTCGTTTTTCGCACGAACAGATAAGTTTACTACACGAGACTTACGATCAACACCTGTGTATTTTGCTTCGATTTCATCGCCTACAGAGATTACTGATGTGATGTCTTCTACACGCTCAGCTGTTGCTTCGTTTGCACGGATGAATGCTTCAACACCACCGTCTAATTCTACTTTAACGCCTTTCGCATCAACTTCAACAACTTTACCTGTTAAGATTGCACCTTTTTTCGTACTATCAACAAAGTTTGTGAACGGATCAGATTCTAGTTGTTTGATACCTAAAGAAATACGCTCTTTTATTGCATCAACTTGTAAAACTACTGCTTCAACTTCATCACCTTTTTTGTAGTTACGAACAGCTTCTTCACCAGAAACATTCCAAGAAATGTCTGATAAGTGAACTAAACCGTCAATACCACCTTCTAAACCGATGAAGATACCGAAATCAGTGATTGATTTGATTTTACCTGATACTTTATCGTTTTTGTTGTGAGTCGCTGCAAATTGTTCCCAAGGGTTTGCTTTACATTGTTTTAAACCTAATGAGATACGACGACGCTCTTCATCAACTTCAAGTACCATTACTTCAACTACATCACCTACATTAACCACTTTAGATGGGTGGATGTTTTTGTTTGTCCAATCCATTTCTGAAACGTGAACTAAACCTTCAACACCGTCTAAAATTTCAACGAAACAGCCATAGTCTGTTAAGTTAGTTACTTTACCGCTTAATTTGCTGTTTACCGGGTGGTTTTGTGCGATTACGGCCCATGGATCTTGACCTAATTGTTTTAAGCCTAATGATACACGAGTTTTATCTTTGTCAAATTTTAATACTTTAACAGTAACTTCATCACCAACATTAACTACTTCGCTTGGGTGTTTAACACGTTTCCAAGCCATATCAGTGATGTGTAATAAGCCGTCAACACCACCTAAATCTACGAATGCACCGTAGTCAGTTAAGTTTTTAACTGTACCTTTAACTTCAGAACCTTCAACTAAGTTCGCTAACACAGCATCACGATCTTGGTTGCTTTCTGTTTCGATTACAGCACGACGAGAAACAACTACGTTGTTACGTTTTTGGTCTAATTTGATTACTTTGAATTCGTACTCTTTACCTTCTAAGTTTAAAGAATCACGAACCGGACGAGTATCAATTAATGAACCTGGTAAGAATGCACGCACACCGTTTAATTCAACAGTGAAACCACCTTTAACTTTACCATTAACAAAACCGATAACTGTAGCTTGTTCTTCAAATGCTTTCTCTAAAGCAATCCAAGCTTCGTTACGTTTTGCATCACCACGAGAAACAACTGTTTCACCGAAGCCATCTTCTACTGCTTTAAGAACAACATCAACTTCATCACCAACTTGAACTTCAAGTTCGCCTTGAGCATTTGTAAATTCTTCAGCAGGAATTGATGATTCAGATTTAAAACCTGTATCAACAACAACATAACCTTTTTGGATAGCAACAACAGTACCTTTAACAACATCACCTAAACGAGGTGTAGCTGCAAATGATTCTTCAAGTAGTTGAGCAAACGATAATTCTGACATAATAAATCTTCTTAAAAATAAACATCCATCTAGCATCCTGCTAAACGGGGTTGGTAATAAAAGCCAAACAAATCCTATGTAAGGCCGATAAAACTAATATTTAATATATTGAGCGATATAATCTAAAGCCTGTTTGATCACATCATCAATAGATAAATGCGTTGAATCTAACAGTAACGCATCTTTAGCTGGAACTAAAGGAGCAACTTCACGATTTCTATCTCGAAAATCACGCTCTTCAATCTCGGCTAAAATCTTATCAAAGTTAGCATTAAATCCCTTTTCTTGCAACTGTTTTACACGTCTTTTTGCTCGTTCCTGTGCACTTGCGTCTAAAAAAAGTTTGATTTGTGCATCTGGAAAGACAACAGTTCCCATATCTCTACCATCAGCAATTAGACCTCTTTCGGTACTAAATGCTCGCTGACGCGCTAATAATGCCTCTCTTACTTTAGGGAAAGCTGCAACTTTTGAAGCATTTTGACCCGCTTGTGCGGTACGAATTTGGTCGCCCACATTTTCCCCATCAAGAATGACGCTAATTTCACCATTCTGGGGTAAAAATTGAATATTAAGATTACGCCCCACATCTGCAAGACTATCTTCATCCTCTAGAGAAATGCCCTTATTGACTGCACTTAATGCCGTAATACGATATAACGCTCCTGAATCTAAAAAATCAAATCCTAATTTTTCAGCCAGTGCGTGACATAATGTTCCTTTCCCAGCTCCGCTTGGACCATCTACCGTAATAACAATCTTTTCCATTTTATTTTTTACCTATTGGGCTTGTAACTCACTGATAGTAACATCAAAATTCAATAATTGATTCCCACGCTGAACGATCACTTTTACTGTACTATAGGGTTTCATTTCTGCTAATGCCTCCATCATTTGCGATGGGGATAGCGCTTCAACATCACCAATTTTAAGTACTAAATCGCCAGACTGAATACCGGCTTTCGCAGCAGGTCCATTCTCACTTACCCCGGCAATGATAACTCCTTTTTCATAGCCTTGTATTTTAGCCGCATCAATTAAATCTGTACTTACGCCAAAATAGCCACGAATCACACAACCATCTTTGATAATTTTTTGCATAATCTGATTAGCTAAATTAATTGGAATGGCAAAATTTAACCCTTCCGAAAGCTCATTGGTATTTTTACCTAAACGTAGTGTATTAATACCAATCAGCTCCCCTGCACTATTAATCAAAGCGCCACCTGAATTACCCTGATTAATAGAAACATCCGTTTGAATAAAATTTTGTCTACCACTCTCAGTTAGAGTATTTCGGCCAATCGCGCTCACAATACCTTGAGTAATACTCTGCCCCAAATTTAAGGGATTACCAATCGCTAAGACAACATCGCCAACTTCTACTTTACGTTCAGTATTTTGTGGAATTGTCGGTAAATTTTCAGCATCTATCTTTAATACCGCTAAATCAGTTAATGAATCATCCCCCACTAACCTAGCTTCTGTAGAGATTAATCCATTTTGTAAGGCTACTACAATTTGATCAGCGTCTTGAATCACATGTTTATTAGTCAATATATAACCATTGCTACTCATAATAACCCCTGAGCCTAAATTTTTAATCTCAAAGACCGAGTTTTCAGAACTAAAGTTACGGTTATAAACATTAACTACAGCAGGTGATGCAATTTTAACTGCAGAACTATAACTTGTGATACCAGGTTGTTTTAACGCTGAAAATGAGAAAAAACTCCCTTTATTCTGAACCAAAGGAGCAACAAACAGAATTAAAATTGCACAAAAAAGTCCAAAAATAACCGCTTGTCCGATTTTTTTCAGCATTATTTCTCCTTATAATATTATAAACGACGAGCTTGCCAGAATGCTTTTGACCAATAAGGCGACTCCATATCCGAATAAATGACACCACCTCTCGTTGAAGCATGTAGGAATTGCCCATTTTTAACATAAACACCAACATGTTTTCCATTTGGCCCACGACCTGTATTAAAAAAGACAAGATCACCTGTTCGTAACTCACTCTTCGAAATCCGTTCGCCTTCTTTTGCTTGTGCAGTAGTTGTCCTTGGTAAATCAATACCAAATAAATCTCTGAACGTCACCTGCATGAACCCGGAGCAATCTATACCTGATTTACTATTGCCACCCAAGCGATAACGCGTTCCTTTCCATTCATGTTGATGTTCACTTAATCGACTGATCGCCATGATTGGATCGGATAAATCCGAGTGATAGGTTGAATGAGAAACCCGACTTCCCGATCTCGTTTTATTTACTGTATCTGAACTGGAACAAGCAGATAAAATAGACACAGAGGTGAGCAGAATCCCCAAGGAAAGCCATTTTTTAGTTAATTTCATATATACTCCGTTACAATCACTTTATATGAAAGACATAACACTCAAATGATTGCTAATAAATTAAGCCTCTGGCTCAGTTTGCGTGTTTGCATTTTCAACACGCTCACGCAATTTTTGGCCGGCTTTAAAAACAACCACTCGGCGAGCAGAAACCGCAACATTTTCTCCGGTTTTAGGATTACGTCCCGGACGGGATTTTTTTTCTCGAAGTAAAAAATTACCGAAACCTGATAATTTCACACTATCTCCACGCTCAAGCGATGATCGGATTTCTTCAAAAAATGACTCAACAAATTGCTTAGCTATACGTTTTTCCAAACCATATTTTGCAATAAGATTTTCTGCAATCTCAATCTTAGTCAGTGCCATAATTTATCCTTTATTCACTATCAAACTTGCGGTTGAAAAACCTTCAACCGCATTTATTTTTTGATTAATCACGAAGTACAGCACTAAAGCGTTTTGCCAATTCATCTAGTACAGATTGAACAACAGCGTTAATTTCATCTTCTTCCAATGTTTTCTCGGTATTTTGTACCGTTAAACTGATAGCTAAACTCTTCTTATCGGCATCTAAGTTGGCGCCACGGTAAACATCAAATAAATTTAATGCAACCAATTGGCTACCTGCTGCCTTGCGGCAAGCATTTAACACCTCACCGGCAGGCGTTGATTCATCAACTACAACCGCAATATCACGATTATTTGCAGGGAAGCGGGAAATTTCGCCCGCTTGTGCAACAGGACGTTCAGAAATAGCACTTGCTAAGATTTCACATACAATCGGCTTACCTTTAATACCTAATTTCTGCACAATTGATGGATGAACCGTACCGATAAAACCAATTTCTTTACCGTCTAGCATAATAGCGGCCGATTGCCCCGGATGTAGCGCTGGAAACTGTTTTGCAACAAACTCTAAATCATGACGAATAGATGTTAGTGATAAAATACGCTCAATATCGCCTTTTAAATCAAAGAAATCTGCTGCCTCAGATTTATTTTCCCAATGAACAGGACGTTTATCGCCTACAATAGCCGCTCCAAATACGTATTCTTGTCGGACACCAGATTCGGCATTATTATCCGGAATAAAGCGTAAGCCCCCTTCAAAAATACGCACTCGGTTTTGCTGACGACTTTGGTTATAAACGATAGTATCAAGTAAGCCGGTTAATAGTGAAACGCGCATTGCAGACATTTCGCTTGAAATTGGGTTCGGTAAAATTAATGCTTCTTGATTCGGGTGTAATAATGCCTGTTTTTTCGGATCGACAAAGCTATAGGTAATGACTTCTTGGTAATCACTATCTACTAATGCCATACGGATACGGTTTGCCTCTAATAATTTTTCCGGTGTGCCTTTCATTGTTAAATGCGCAAGTGGTGAATTATTGGGAATACTATTGTATCCATAGATGCGAGCCACTTCCTCAATTAAATCTTCTTCAATTTCGATATCAAAACGCCAGCTTGGAGCAATAGCAGTCCAGGTATTATCAGCACATGTTACATTTAAACCTAAGCGAGTTAGAATATCGGTAACAGTCTTATCTTCGATATGATAACCAATTACTGAATCTAATTTACTACGGCGCAGCGTGACAGCATCACGTTTTGGTAAATTTGTTTCGCTGACTGCCTCAACAATTTCACCAGCCTCACCGCCACAGATTTCTAATAATAATGCTGTTGCACGTTCCATTGCTTTGTGTGTTAATTCCGGATCAACCCCACGTTCGAAACGGTGAGAAGCATCAGTATGTAAACCATATTGGCGAGCACGACCTGTAATTGCTAATGGAGCAAAAAATGCCGCTTCTAAAACTACATCTTTAGTATTTTCACTCACACCACTGGCTTCACCACCGAAAATACCTGCCATTGCCAATGCGCCTTTGCTATCGGCAATCACAAGCGTATTACTTTGTAATTTTGCCGTTGTGCCATCTAACAACACTAATTCTTCGCCGTCTTTCGCCATACGTACTTGAATGTTGCCATCAATTTTTGCGGCATCAAAGGCGTGCATCGGCTGACCGAGTTCTAATAAACTTAAGTTAGTAATATCAACAATTGGATCAATAGAGCGAATACCACAACGGCGTAGTTTTTCTTGTAACCATAATGGCGATGTCGCTTTAACATTCACATTTTTTACCACACGAGATAAATAACGTGGGCAAGCTTCAGGTGCTTGTAATTCCACTGCAATTTTATCGGTAATAGTCGCCGCAACAGCATTGATAAAAGGCTCTTGTACATCAAGTTGATTAACTACACCCACTTCACGAGCAATACCTGAAATGCTTAAACAATCAGCACGGTTTGGTGTTAAGCTGATTTCAATCGCTACATCGTTTAAATTCAAATAGTCACGGAAATCCTGACCGATTGGTGCATCTGCAGGTAATTCGATAATGCCACTATGATCTTCTTTAATGCCTAATTCTGAATAAGAGCAAAGCATACCTTCTGACGGCTGACCACGTAATTTTGTTTTCTTGATTTTAAAATCGCCCGGTAAAACTGCACCATCAACCGCACACGCCACTTTTAAGCCTTGACGGCAATTCGGTGCACCACAGACGATATCTAATAAACGATCGCCGCCTACATTCACTTTGGTAACACGTAATTTATCGGCATCCGGGTGCTGAGCGCACTCCACCACTTCGCCCACTACTACACCGGAAAATTGGCCTGCAACGGCTTCTACATCATCAACTTCTAAACCTAACATGGTAATTTGGTCGCATAATTGTTCTGTGTTAATGGCTGGATTCACCCATTCACGCAACCAAGATTCATTGAATTTCATTATTTATATCCTTTAATTTGCAAAATTTTTCTTAAATATAACCGCTTGTATCTAAATACTTACGCCACATTACTTAAATTGTTTTAAGAAACGTAAGTCATTTTCAAAGAATGAACGTAAATCCGTGACATTGTAGCGAAGCATAGTTAAACGCTCAACGCCCATCCCAACCGCAAAGCCGCTATATTCATCAGGATCGATTCCTACATTACGTAATACATTCGGATGAACCATACCACAGCCTAACACTTCTAACCATTTACCGTTTTGGCGCATTACATCCACTTCTGCTGAAGGCTCTGTGAACGGGAAGAATGATGGACGGAAACGCACTTGCAAATCTTCTTCAAAGAACGCTTTTAAGAAATCGTGGATCAATCCTTTTAATTCAGTAAAGTTAGCTTTTTTATCCACATAAAGCAGTTCGATTTGGTGGAACATCGGGGTGTGAGTTTGGTCATAATCGTTACGATATACACGGCCCGGTGCAACAATACGGATAGGTGGTTTAACATTTTCCATCGTACGAATTTGCACACCGGAAGTTTGGGTTCTAAGTAGACGTTTTGCATCAAACCAGAAAGTATCATGATCTGCACGAGCAGGGTGATGAGCAGGAATATTTAACGCATCAAAGTTATAGTAGTCCGTTTCGATTTCAGGGCCGTTTGCTACTGTAAAACCTAACTCAGAGAAGAATTTCACAACACGCTCAATGGTGATAGACACAGGGTGTAAGCCACCTAATTCTGTTTTACGCCCCGGAAGCGAGACATCAATACTTTCATTAGCTAATTTAGCATTTAACTCTGCTGTTTCTAATGCTTCTTTTTTGGCATTCAGTGCATCTTGTGCAATTTGTTTCGCATCATTAATTTTCTGACCAACTGCCGGACGCTCTTCTGCCGGTACATCACGCAAACCTTGCATTAATGCGGTAAAATGTCCTTTTTTGCCAAAATATTCTACTTTTACTGCTTCTAATGCAGCAACATCATTTGCTGCATTTACTGCCTCAACTGCCTGTGCTACTAAACTTTCTAAGTTGTGCATTCTATCCTCTAAAAATTTTACTGATTAAAATTGCTGGCATAATAATACGTTATCATAAAAAAGTAAATCAACAGATACGCTAAATTGTTGATTTGTAAGGTAAAGAAATTGTGAACAAGCGGTCATATTTCTCTATTTTTTTGCAAAAAACATCACAACCTAATCAAATTCGCTTTATTGTTCAAATCGGAGTATCATAACAATCACTTTTTGTTATTTATAAGAAGGAAAAATCATGTTTAATATCACAAAGCAACAAGTTTTAGAAGCCTTTCATTTCCGTTCAGCGTGTCGTCATTACGACACAAATAAAAAAATCAGTAAAGAAGATATGGATTATATTTTAGAGCTGGGTCGTCTTTCGCCAAGTTCGGTTGGATCTGAGCCATGGAAATTTTTAGTTTTACAAAACTCGGCTATTCGTGAAAAAATCGCACCGGTTTCTTGGGGAATTAAACACCCGATGGAAGAAATGAGCCATTTAGTCATTATTCTAGCGAAAAAGAATGTCCGCTACGATTCTCAATATTTAAGAAATTCTCTTACTAAACGTGGTTTAACCCAAGAGCAAATTGACGGTTCAATTGCTCGCTATAAAAGCTTTCAAGAAGAAGATATGAAAATTCTAGAAAGCGAACGAACTTTATTTGATTGGAGTACCAAACAAACTTATATTGCATTAGGGAATATGATGACAGGGGCTGCCTTAATCGGCATAGATTCATGCCCAATAGAAGGCTTCCATTATGATACCGTCAATCAGATTTTAGCCGATGAAGGATTATTTGATCTTAACGAATATGGCATTTCTTGTATGGTTACCTTTGGCTATCGTAGTAAAGATATTAAGAAAAAATCCCGTAAACCAGTCGAAGAAGTCATTGAATGGATTGAATAATCTTTTGGATTTTTAAATGTAAAATGGGCGAATCAATCGCCCATTTTTAGCATATGGTATATTAAGATTTAACCCATTTATTGGTTAAAGTACCCGCCACCATTGCGCCATTTACATTTAAAGCTGTACGTCCCATATCAATGATTGGTTCTACAGAAATGAGTAAGCCGACTAATTCAATCGGTAAGTTTAATGTAGAAAGTACTACAATAGCCGCAAAAGTAGCTCCTCCACCAACACCAGCAATTCCAAAAGATGAAATAGCAACAACAAGAATTAGCGTGAAGATATAATTTACACTAAATGGGTCAACCCCTACAGTTGGTGCGATCATTACCGCAAGCATTGCCGGATAGATCCCTGCACAACCATTCTGCCCGATGGTCGCCCCAAAAGTTGCTGAAAAATTAGCAATAACACTATTGTTACCCAGCTTGTTTGTTTGTGTTTCGATATTTAGAGGAATAGCCGCGGCACTAGAACGAGACGTAAAAGCAAAACTTAAAGTTGGTAATACCTTTTTATAATAATCAAAAGGATTTACTTTGGCAGTCAATAATAAAATACCGTGAACAATAAACATTAGGCCCATAGCAATATAAGATGCAACAATAAAGCTCCCTAAATTAACAATATCGCTCCATTGAGAGGTTGCCGCCATTTTGATCATCAATGCAAACACACCATAAGGTGTTAAGCGAATTACAAAACGGACCAAACGCATAATTAGTTTATTTAATGTTTCTACACCTTGTGCAATGCGTTCACCTAAATCTTTATCTTCTTTACCCAAGCTGAGTGCTGCCAAACCTAATAAGGCAGAGAAAATAACCATGCTGATAATAGATGTTGGATTTGCTCCGGTTAACTCTAAGAATGGGTTTTTCGGAATAAAGGAGACTAACATAGCAGGAATAGATAAATTACTCACTTGCTCAGCACGTCCTATCACTTTCTCTTGTGCCGCAAGTTCACGACTACCTGCTACTAACCCCTCAGCAGATAAGTCAAACAAATATACCAAAGCAATACCAATTACCGCAGCGATTGCAGTCGTGACTAAGAGTACCGATAAAACGCTAAAGCTGATTTTTCCTAAAGCACCAACCGCTTTTAGCCTAGTGATCGCAGATAAAATTGAAACAAATACTAATGGCATTACAATCATTTGTAGCAAACGTACATAACCATTACCGACTAAATTCACCCAGTCTAATATTTCCTCAATAGCGGCTTTTTCGTAAAATGTTTGCAAAAAAACACCGCTTGCAAGGCCTAAAATTAAGCCAATAAAAACTGTCTGCCCCAGTTTTTGGGTGGATTTATAAATTTTAGCCAGCAATAATAGAATGGCTGTAAAAACGATTAAATTAATAATAAGCATAGAGTCTCCAAATACCCCAATAAAAAATGCTATAAGCTTATTACGCTTACAGCATACCTTCAAGATAATTTATTCCTTTGTTATAACTATAAATTATAATATTTCCCAACTTAAATTTGAAATAAGCTTACATTTATCACACTTAAAATGGAAAATATCATGTAAGGGCTGAGCTAATTTCCAATCTCCCTTACAAAAGGGACATTTTCGATGATGCTCTTCATATTTGTCCGAACCTAAGCGATACAAATAATAAAAGGTAGGAATAGCGGTTTCTTCCTCAATTTGTTTGCATAGATTTAAGCCTACCTGGGTCAATTCACTTTTTTCATCACAAATCTGTGTCAGTGCTTGAGATTCCAGCACTCCGCCATTCATTTGTAGCTGATCGCATGCCTGCCAAGTTTGTTGCCAATTTAATAATGCCTCACTCAACACTTGATCTTCTAAACGATATAAAGGAATTGGCCCAAATTTTGCACCATCATATAGCGGTGAACAAGTATCTAAATGTGTAGTATATAAAATCTGAAAAGCCGGATTGAGATTATTGCTTGTCTCATCTGCTTGATAATCTCGCCCGACAATTTCAAAAGCCTTAAATTCTATGCCTACACCTTCTGCCTGTTTTAATGCTTCATTAACTTCCTTACTGTTATAAATTGGCATTAAACTCTCTTGCTCAGGTATGCAAACTCTAACTTGAAAGCTATGTTGATGAAAAGTAATCGGCATTTCCCTACCAATAACCTGCCCGTTATATAGCCATTGATTTAAAATTTGACTAATTAACGTTACCGGGTCTTGCTCAAAGTTTTTAAAGCTGAAATGAACAATCGCTTGATACATTAGATGTTCTCCGCCATATCTGCAAACTCTTGCTTAACTACAGTAGTTGGCTCTTGGTGGATAATCACTTTTGACATCGGAAATGCGTTCAATAATTTCTGTTCTAAGCTATCAGTAATTTCATGAGCAACGAGTAAAGTCAGATGATCATCTAATTCCAAATGCAGTTGAATAAAACGCACTGCTCCTGCACGGCGAGTCAGAATATCGTGAATACCTAAAATATTAGGGTGCTTTGAAGCAATGGTTTTAATTAATTCAATTTCCTCATCAGGCAAAGATTGATCTAATAACGTTTGCACAGAAGACCAAAACATTTTTACCGCACTTAGGGCTATATAAAGCGCAATTCCGATGGCAAAAATAGCATCAGCATAAATAAAACCTGCGCCATTTAGCAGCATTGCTACTAAAATTGCCGCATTCATCAATAAATCTGTTTGATAATGTAATGAGTCCGCCTCAATTGCCGGACTTTGAGTCATTTTCACTACATAGCGCTGATAAAGTACCAAGCCCACAGTTACTACAATTGAGATAAGACTCACTACCACGCCGATATGAGACTGCTCTATTAATTCAGGATCTGTCAGTTTATGAAAACCTTGTAATAATAGGAAAACTGCAGAACCGGAAATAAAGGCACTTTGTGCAAGAGACGCGAGTGATTCCGCTTTACCGTGTCCGAAAGCGTGATTCTCGTCAGCTGGCTGTAGAGCAAAGCGTAACACTAAAATATTAGTAAGCGAGGCAAACAGATCCACAACAGAATCGGTCATCGCAGCTAAAATAGAAATTGAGCCGGTTTTCCACCAAGCAAAGGCTTTTATAATAATCAATGAAACTGCCACAATAATTGCTAAATTGGCCGCTCTTTTGACTAATTTATTATATTTTTCTCTCATATTATTTTTTACATTTTAGGCTTTACACTGAATTTGCCAAGCCATTTGCTTAAAAGCTAAGGCTACATCGGCAATTTCTTTGGTGTAAGCGGTCAATTTTGGGGATTTTTTTGCAATTTGCGCTTTGGGTAATGTTCGTTTATCTGCAAACTGAATTTGTGCATAACCACAATCTAAATTACGACCACGGGTTACTTCCAGCATCACATTCTGATAACGCTCAGTGGGTGGATAAATCACACTACTTTGCAGTTCATTATGCTCAATGCTCAATTTTGTTAGCATATCAGGCTGTTTAGCAAAGCTTGACTGGCGAAAAGCCATACGCTGTACTAAAGTTTGTTCGGCTGTATTTTTATCCAGAAAGAATAAAATTCCTTTATCCCATTGTTCAGGATTTTTACTGCTGTTTTCCGGCAAATAAAGCAAATGCTGCATCTCATCAATTTGATTTGAGGTAACCTTCACATAGGTCTGTTGTCGGAAACTCACTTTTTCGGGTACAGCAAAATGTGAACGAGGTGCCACGCATCCTGCCAACAAAACAGCTAAAATTAAAGGGGCGTATTTAATACGCCCAACACATAAAATTTTACTCATTTTGTTCTTCCCGCTTAAAGACTAATTCTGTTGCCGTCGAACTGGTTTCATCAAACCAATAACCAGCATAATTAAAGGCTTTAAGTTGTTCAATATCAGTCGGTTGTGTCTCTAATATAAAACGCACCATCATACCGCGGGCTTTTTTAGCATAAAAGCTAATTACCTTATATTTACCGTTTTTTTCATCTAAAAAAATAGGTTTAACGATTGTTGCATTCAGATTTTGAGGTTTTACCGCCCCATAATACTCATCTGAAGCAAGATTAACTAAAATAGAATCACCTTGTTCATCAATAGCTTGTTGCAAATGTTCGGTAATGGTATTTCCCCAAAAAGCATAAAGATCTTTGCCTTTCGGATTAGCTAATTTTGTCCCCATTTCCAAACGATAAGGCTGCATGAGATCTAACGGTTTTAGTAAACCATATAATCCTGAAAGTATTCTTAGATGAGATTGTGCATATTTCACCTGTTCTTTAGTTAGGCTCTCTGCATCTAAACCGGTATACACATCCCCTTTAAAAGCAAAAAGGGCCGCTTTAGCATTTTTCTCATTATGTGCAAGTTGCCAATCAGCAAAACGTGCTACATTAAGGGCTGCCAGCTTATCGCTAATTGACATCAAACTGGCTACTTCTGCAGGTGAAAGTTTTTTACAAATATCAATTAACTCTTGGCTACAAGCGGTCAAATTTGGCTGAGAAAATGCAAATCCTTCAATTTTAGTTTCAAAATCAAGGGTTTTAGCGGGGGAAATAATGGCTAACATAATTATCCTTCTGTTAAAAAATGCTGATAATAAGAGTAAATCGATAACTGTTATTCTCTTAGTTTCTCAATTTCCTTAGTAAATTCTTCAATATCGCTAAAGCTTAAATAAATAGAAGCAAAGCGAATATAGGCAACTTTATCCAACTGCTTTAACGCATTCATAGCTAAGGTACCAATGTAACGACTAGGGACTTCCCGCTCACCAAGCGCTTGTAATTGAATGATAATTTGGCTAATTGCTTTTTCAACATCATCTGCACTGACCGGACGTTTGTCTAAGGCTCGTCTTAAACCTGTTCTTAGTTTTTCTGCATCAAAAGGCTCTCGGCTACCATTGTTTTTAATCACATAAGGTACTACCAATTCTGCAGATTCAAAGGTAGTAAAACGCTCTTTACAGCTCACGCACTCTCTGCGGCGGCGAATTTGATAACCGTTAGCAGCCAAGCGAGAATCAATAACTTTTGTCTCTTCTGTTGAACAAAATGGGCAACGCATTAGGCTTCCTCTTTCTGTTTTGCAATGAATTCTTTGTACAAATTTTCAGGTGGCGGTGGCATTTGCAAATAAAAACCTTGCTCTTCTAATTTTTGTAAGACGTCTTCATTTTTAGCCCGAATAAGCGGTTTTTCACCATTTAGGTGGAACATCATTACAAATTCAGGTTTGCCAAATAGTTGACGAAGCGATTCAGGCACTATATCAAACTGATCCCGTTTAGGAAGATATAGATACATTCCCTCTTTTTGCTTACTTCGATAAATAGCGCATAAGATTGGTTTAGTATTCATCATCATAATGCCCTCCACTATAATTATCAAATCTTGAATATTGTCCTTGGAACGTTAAACGTACGCGCCCGATCGGACCGTTACGTTGTTTACCGATAATAATTTCGGCAATGCCTTTAAGATCGGAATTATCGTTATATACTTCATCACGATAAATAAACATAATTAAATCAGCATCTTGTTCAATAGAACCCGACTCACGTAAATCAGAGTTTACAGGGCGTTTATCTGCTCGCTGCTCCAAACTACGGTTTAGCTGTGAAAGTGCAACTACAGGCACTTCTAATTCTTTAGCTAAGGCTTTCAAGGAGCGGGAAATTTCCGCAATCTCTAATGTTCTATTATCGGCAAAGCCCGGTGCACGCATAAGCTGCAAATAATCGACCATAATTAAGCTTAAGCCACCATTTTCGCGGTAAATTCTTCTGGCCCTCGAACGTAATTCTGTGGGCGTTAAGCCTGAGCTGTCATCAATATAGATATTATTACGCTTTTGTAGAATTGCCATAGTGCTGGAAATTTTAGCAGTATCTTCATCATCTGAAATTTGTCCGGTTCGGATCTTGGTCTGATCTACACGGGATAAGGAAGCTAACATACGCATCATAATTTGATCAGCCGGCATCTCAAGGCTGAAAATCAGTACCGGTTTTGCCGGTTTTTTTATCGGATTGCCGTTTTCATCTAAATCATTTGGATCTTCAATATCCACTAACGAAGCATTTTCGCATAAATTCATAGCAAAAGTTGTTTTTCCCATAGATGGACGCGCTGCAACAATGATGAGGTCTGATGGCTGTAAACCTGCTGTTTTTTTATTAAGATCGGTAAATCCGGTTGAAACCCCTGTTACTCCACCATTGTGACGATTTTTAGATAAGGTATCCATGCGGGCAAGGGTTTTTAATAAAATATCATCAATTCGTTGTGGTCCTTCATTAGCATTATTTCGTTTTTCAGCAATTTCAAATACGATACGTTCAGCTTCATCCAAAACTTCTTTTGAATTTCGACCTCTGGTTTTATAGCCCATTTCCGCAATCTGATTCCCTGCACTAATCACACTACGTAAGTCTGAACGATCCCGCACAATATCGGCATAAGCTAGAATATTCGCAGCGCTAGGGGTGTTTTTAGAAAGCTCAGCTAGATAAGCAAAGCCTCCAACATCCTGTAATATGCCTTTATCTTTAAGAGCTTGATCAAGAGTAATAATATCAATCGGACTATTTTGGCGGACCAAATCCGACATTTGCTCAAAAATAATACGGTGCGCATAATTATAAAAATCATGAGATTGCAGTCTTTCCGCCACATTATCCCAATGCTCATTGCTTAACATAATGCCACCAAGCACAGCTTGCTCTGCCTCAATTGAATGGGGTGCAATATTCACCTGTTCGACTTGCTTATCTTTGTTTTTTTCTTGGGCCCGCGCCTTATATTCAGCCATATCGTTCTCTTGTCATAGTGATGCTCTTTCTTGCCTATAGTTTATCGGAATTTTAGGTAAATTGAAATTCGCAATTTTTAAACAGAATTAACCCGCTTAACTATATTTTTACTTTACTTAAAATTAATTTTAGCTAAAATCTTTGAGAATTATTTTCAATAAAAATACGGAGTTATTCAATGATTAAACACATACTGTTTACATTAGCGGCAACGGCTGTTCTGACCTCCTCTGCTCTTGCAAAAGATGTCACAATTCCAACAGCTCGCGGTGATGTCACCCTTGTCGAAAATCCAGCTAAAATCGCCGTCTTTGACACAGGAAGTCTTGACACTTTACAAGCTTTAGGCGTCAAAATTGATGGAATGCCGGATGTTAATGTCATTCCTTATCTTAAACCAAGCGCGAAAAATGCAATGAATGTAGGCACTTTATTTGAACCTAATTTAGAAGTATTAAATGTTTTACAGCCGGATTTAATCATTGTAGGTACTCGCAGTGCAAAAAAATTTGATGAAGTAAGCCAGCTTGCTAAAACGATTGATATGACCGATAACGGCAACAAATTAATAGAAAGTGGATTACAACGTATTGAAACTTTCGGAAAATTATTTAATAAAGAAGCAGAAGCTGAGAAGCTAAAAACTGAAATTAATACACTGTACGAACAAACGAAAGCAGCCGTAAAAGACAAAGGTAACGGACTGATCATTTTAGTCAATGGAGGGAAAATCTCTGCTTTTGGCTCTGGCTATCGTTTAAGTTGGATTCACGATAGTTTAGGTATTCCGATGGCTGATCCTGACATTAAAAGTGCAGGCCATGGACAACCTGTTTCCTTTGAATTTATCCAAAAATTAAATCCAGATTGGCTATTTGTATTAGACCGTATTGCTGCTATCGGCCAAGAAGGTCAATCTGCACAACAAGTGCTAGATAACAAGTTGGTACATCAAACCAAAGCGTGGAAAAACGGTAATATTGTTTATTTAAGTGCCGCGTCATATTTAGCTCCGGGCGGTTATGAGCAAATCAAAACAGATTTAAATACAATTAAAACTGCATTTGAAAAAAAATAATTCACTTTATAAGCGGTCAGATTTTATAAAAAATTTCCTTATATCTAGCCTTGCAGATAAATTCGGCAGAAGAGCATTAACTTTCGCATCATAACTTGTTTAAGGTATTTTGTGTATTTGCTAAGCTACAATGGTAAAAATTTTATAAAATCCAACCGCTTGTTATTTATACTTTATGATTTCTTTTTTCAGATTAAATCTTTTTATTCTACTATTTCTCATTCCAATCAGTACCAGCGTAGGTGTGGCTGATTTTCATTGGAGCGAAATTTTTAATTCCTCTGACCAAAGTCAACTCTTTCTTATTAGCCGATTACCTAGAACATTTGCTGTTTTATTAGTTGGAGCGACATTAGCTGTAGCAGGTATGGTTCTACAAATTGTGCTGAAAAACCGGTTTATAGAGCCTAGTATGATTGGTGCCAGCCAAAGTGCTGCCATTGGAATTCTGCTTGCGAGTCTGTTTTTCCCGGCATCTGCACTAATTTTAAAGATGTCTCTTGCAACCCTTAGTGCCTTAGTTGGAATGGGCATTTTTATGTTACTTGTTCGTCAGCTACCACCTCATCAACAGTTGATGCTGCCATTGATAGGAATTGTCTTTGGAAATGTGATTGAAGCAATATCAACATTTATTGCTTATGAAACAGATAGCCTCCAAGTACTTTCTATTTGGTTCTCAGGCGACTTCTCCGGTATTTTAGCCGGACGTTATGAACTACTATGGCTCACCGCTATCTTAGCAATTATTGTTTATATTATGGCAGATAGGCTAACTATTGCTGGGCTAGGAGAAAATATTAGTACTAATTTAGGAATAAATTATAAACAAATGGCCTGGCTTGCTTTAATTGTTGTTGCGATGATTACCGCAATTGTTGTAGTCACTGTCGGGCAAATACCTTTTATTGGGCTGGTTGTTCCAAATATTGTTTCTCGTATTGCAGGTGACAGATTACGCGAAAATCTTCCTACGGTAGTTGTTTTAGGTGCAAATTTAGTGATGATTTGCGATATTGTAGGCCGCGTAATTAATGCTCCTTATGAAGTACCAATTTCTACTATTTTTGGTATTATTGGAACACTTATTTTCCTCTATTTATTAGTTAACGAAAAACGTATTAAGGGGAAAAACCGTGGTTAGATCGCGTTTTATTATCTTGGTTATTATCTTACTGGCAAGTATTTTATTTTATATGACATACAATGCTAAAGGTAACTGGAGCTTTATATTACAATTACGTGGTAAAAAATTAATTTTATTATGTACTGTTGCATATACTATTGGTATTTCAACGCTCTTATTCCAGACCCTCACTCACAATCCAATTTTAACACCGAGTATTTTGGGATTTGATGCACTCTATTTGCTATTACAAACTTCTCTTGTATTTTTTTTCGGCGGTTTAGGATTTACTCAACTTGATCCAAGTAATAAATTTTTCTTTGAAACAGTATTAATGCTAAGTGCCTCTATATTGTTATTCCACTCACTCTCTCGAAATAAATCAGATTTAACACAAATGATTTTAGTTGGTGTGATTTTTGGCATATTGTTTAGAAGCTTAAACAATTTATTGCAACGTATGATTGACCCGACGGAATTTGCGGTTGCTCAAGGTTCATCTTTTGCTTCATTTAATCTTACCACGCCTATCCTACTTTGGATCGGTTTAATTATTGCGATTTTCTCTGCTGTGTGGGTTTGGCTGCAACGACATAAACTCGATATCCTATTACTTGGGCAAGATAAAGCTATTGGACTTGGGCTGGCATACAATCAATTTTCCCGTCAATTATTGATCTGCTGTGCATTATTAGTCTCTATTTCAACTGCATTAGTTGGACCAATTCTTTTTTTAGGGCTTTTAGTTTGTGCAATTGTAAATGCTATTAGTCCGACAGTTTGCCATAGTGTACGAATTCCAATAACCTTTTTAATTTCTGCAATTACTCTAATCTTAGGACAAGCTATTTTTGAACAAGTACTGAAAATGCAGGGCGTTTTGAGTGTAGTGATTGAATTTATCGGTGGAATTGTATTTATCTATTTGATATTAAAACAGAAAAATAAAATAAAATAAGGAAAAAAATGATAACGATAAAAAATCTTCACTATAAAATCGGCAATACAAAGATTTTAAATAACATCAATTTAACCATTCCAAGTGGAGGTATTACCGCTTTAATCGGGGCAAATGGCGCAGGTAAATCAACCTTGCTTTCCTTAATTGCACGCTTGCAAACAATTCAAGTAGGTGAAATTTATCTAAATGAGCTTAATATTACAAAAACACCCTCTCGCATTATTGCACAACAATTAGCAATTCTTACGCAAGATAATGTGATACACAGTCGCATTACGGTAAAAGACTTATTGATGTTTGGACGTTACCCACATCATCAAGGCAGAATTACCCCACAAGATGATAAAATTGTTGAAGAAGCGTTACAACGTTTTGATTTGGTGCCTTTTTCAGATCGTTTTCTAAGTGAATTATCAGGGGGACAACGCCAGCGGGCTTTAATTGCAATGACATTCTGCCAACAAACCGGCCACGTTCTCCTAGATGAACCACTCAATAATTTGGATATGTTTCACGCCCGTGAATTAATGAAACTTCTGCGTAAATTAACCGATGAGCTGGCATTAACCACTATTATGGTGGTTCATGATATTAATATCGCAGCGGCCTATGCTGATACTATTATCGCAATGAAAGACGGTACAATTGAGATGGTTGGTACACCTAAAGAGATTATCACAACCGAAAATCTAAAAACAGTATTTAATCTTGATGCGGAGGTATTAGAATACCAAAGTAAACCGTTAGTCATTCATCATATCTAGCCTTGTTACAAGCGGTTAAATTGGCCTAATTTTTTGCAAATTTCTTAGGAAATCTGACCGCTTAAGCTAAAAAACATCGCTAATTTCGTGATCTTTTTCTAGACATAAAGTAGAATACGCAAGATTTTGCAAGACAAAATCATCGTAAACTTTATAACATATTGGAGATATTCTATGGCATTGAATAACATTTTAGGTTTATTCGCCCAGTCCCCACTTAAACCGCTACAAAAGCATTCAAGTAAAGTAACGGAATGTAGCGAATTACTAGAACCTTTTTTTGAAGCTACTTTTGAACATGATTGGGAAAAAGCAGCTGAAGTGCGCGGTAAAATTGTTGATTTAGAACGCCGTGCAGATTCCCTAAAACGCGAAATTCGTCTAAAACTTCCTCGTGGTTTATTTATGCCCGTTGAAAGAGGCGATTTATTAGAACTTGTCACCCAGCTAGATAAATTAGCAAACTATTCTAGAGATATTTCCGGACGCATTATCGGTCGTAAATTACTCATTCCGACAGAAATGCAACCACTTTTCAAAAAATTCCTTTCTCGTAGCATTGATGCAAGTCGCCAAGTACGTAAAGTATTAGACGAAATGGATCAATTACTAGAAACCGGTTTTAGAGGCAGAGAGCTTGATTTCGTCAATACTATGATTCATGAGCTTGATCAAATCGAAGACGATACCGACCAATACCAAATTACCTTACGTCACACTCTTTTAGAATTAGAAAAAACACTGAATCCGATTGATGTGATGTTCTTATATAAATGTATCGAACGTATTAGTATATTAGCTGATCAAGCACAACGTATTGGTTCGCGAATTGAACTTATGCTGGCGAAATCATAGGAGAAAAGAATGGAACTAATTAATCAGTATGGTTCATTACTTGTTATTATTACCGCTGTTTTAGGTTTTATGATGGCATTTGGGATCGGGGCAAACGATGTATCCAACGCAATGGGGACTTCTGTCGGTTCCGGAACAATTACCATTAAACAAGCTATTTTAATCGCTATGGTTTTTGAATTTGCCGGTGCTTATCTTGCCGGCGGTGAAGTAGCCGATACGATTAAAAGTGGTATTATTAATCCTGCACAATTTGCCGATAAACCAGATGTTTTAGTGCTCGGTATGATGTCTTCCCTTTGTGCTGCTGGTCTTTGGTTAATAGTGGCAACAAAAATGGGCTGGCCTGTTTCTGCAACTCATACTATTATTGGTGCTGTTATTGGTTTTGCTTTAATTACAGTTGGTTCAAGTTCTATTCAATGGGATGAACTAGGTGGAATCGTTGGTAGTTGGTTTCTCACCCCGGTTCTTGCCGGTGTGGTTGCCTATTTAATTTTTATTAATTCACAAAAACTGATTTTCAACCGTTCCAATCCATTCAAGCAAGCCAAAAAATACGGTCCTATGTATATGGGGATCACTATTTTTATTCTTGTTATTGTCACAGTATCGAAAGGCTTGAAACACGTTGGGTTACATTTAAATACTACTGAAACTTTAGCTGTTTCTTTAGGGTTTGCTTTAATTGCCGTACTTATTGGTTATTTTTATTTCCGCAGTAAACGTTTTGCGATGAAGGCTCGCGCAGAAGGTAAAGGCTTTGCCGGTGTTGAAAAAATCTTCAGTATTTTGATGTTACTTACCGCTTGTGCTATGGCATTTGCACACGGATCAAACGATGTAGCAAATGCAATCGGCCCTTTAGCTGCTGTTGAAGCAATTATTCGTAGTGGCGGTGTCATTGAAGGAAAAACTACTCTAGCAGCTTGGATTTTACCTCTTGGTGCGTTAGGCATGGTTATTGGTTTGGCTGTTATGGGTAAAAATGTAATGGCAACGGTAGGAACAGGTATTACCGAACTGACCCCTAGCCGTGGTTTTGCAGCACAATTTGCGTGTGCGGTAACGGTTGTGATTGCATCAGGTACCGGTCTACCTATCTCAACAACACAAACATTAGTAGGTGCAGTCTTAGGTGTTGGATTTGCACGTGGTATTGCAGCATTGAATTTAGGTGTAATCCGAAATATTGTCATCTCTTGGGTTATTACCCTACCCGTTGGAGCAATGCTGTCTATTGTGGTCTACTATATTTTAAACACCATCTTCAAGTAAACTAAACCGAAAGAATGCAGAAAACTGTAATTCTTTCCTAGTATTAAAGGAAAAAGGAAATCTATAATGAAGAAATTATCATCAGCTATTCTTTCTTGTTTTTTACTCGGCTTGTCTAGCCCTTCTTTTGCGGCAGATACCTATATTACCGAAAATCTGAGTACATTTATGCGTAAAGGTGCTGGTGATCAATTCCGTATTTCAGGAGCGATTCAAGCAGGTGAAAAAGTGACTGTGTTAGATCGCAAAGAACGTTATAGTCTGATTAGAGATTCACGTAATCGCGAGGGTTGGGTTCTTAATTCTGACTTGAGCGATACCGCAAGTCCTAAAGATCTGATTCCTCAGTTAAAACAGCAAGTCCAAGATTTAACTAATCGCCTAAGTAAAATCGATACAGAATGGCAACAGCGTACCGCTGAAATGCAACGCAGGACACAAGATTCTGTGCAAAAAAGTAGTGATCTTGTGGCTGAAAATGCACAATTAAAACGTGAATTAGAGATTCTAAAAAACAAAAATCGTGATTTAGAAACAATGCATGACTCTGAAAAGCGTGAAATCGTCATTCAATGGTTTATTTACGGCGGAGCAGTACTTGGCGCAGGATTACTATTAGGATTAATCATCCCATTACTCATTCCTCGCCGCAGACGTAGTAATAATGGTTGGGCATAAGATATAAATAAAAGGATTCAGTTTAAACTGAATCCTTTTTCTTTGTATTTTATTCTCTTACAGATAAACGCGCTAATTCGGTAAAATAAGTCGGGAAGGTTTTTGCCGTGCATTTTGGATCTAGTATGGTGACAGCAGTGTCAGATAGTGCCACTAATGAGAAACACATCGCTACACGGTGATCATTATAGGTCTCAATTTCTGCGTGTTGAAAATTCTCTAAAGCAAGTGGCTGAATACGGATAAAATCCTCTCCCTCTTCAACGATTGCACCTATTTTGCGTAACTCAGTTGCCATAGCAACCAAACGATCCGTTTCTTTCACTCGCCAGTTATAAATATTGCGAATAATCGTTTCTCCTTCAGCAAACAGTGCGGTAGTTGCAATCGTCATTGCGGCATCAGGAATATGGTTCATATCCATATCAATCCCCTTTAGCTGAGTTTGCTCTGCTTGGATAAAATCCTCTCCCCAAGTAATTTTTGCGCCCATTTTTTCTAATACATCGGCAAACAAGCGGTCACCTTGAATAGAATTTTTACCAATACCTGTTACTTTTACCTTACCTTTGATCGCCCCTGCTGCTAAGAAATAAGACGCCGAGGAAGCATCCCCTTCCACTAAATAGGTTTGTGGAGAAATATAGCTTTGATTACCTTTGACCAAGAAAGTCTGATAATTTCGATTTTCAACCAAAACACCAAAATCCTTCATCATCGCAAGAGTAATATCAATATAGGGTTTTGATACCAGATCACCCATAATTTCAATTTCCATATCACCATCAGCGAGAGGTGCTGCCATTAATAACGCCGTTAAAAACTGACTAGAAATCGAACCATCAATTTGTACTTTTCCACCTTTTAAGCCACTATTAGTAATAGCAAGTGGTGGGTAGCCTTCATTTTCTAAATATTGTACATCTGCCCCTACTTGGCGTAAGGCATCGACTAAATGCTTGATAGGGCGTTCTTTCATGCGTGGCTCACCAGTTAGGATGACCTGAGCATTCGCCTCACCTTTTAAGCATAAGGCAGCAGCCAGCGGACGCATCGCTGTTCCTGCATTACCTAAAAAAAGTGATAAACCATTTTGCATTTGAAATGCTCCGCCAATTCCCTCAACAACACAGACTGTTTTCACTTCCGACAATTCATAATTCACGCCTAATGCTTTTAACGCATTTAACATATGGCGAATATCGTCGCTGTCTAATAAGTTTGTTACTCGAGTTGTGCCTTTGGCTAATGCTGCCAATAATAAGGCACGATTAGAAAGGCTTTTTGAGCCAGGTAAGTTAATTTCTCCTTCCACTCGGGAAATCGGATTTAAGGTTAATTTTTCCATTTGTTTTTTAACTTGAATTTGTAAATTTTTAATAAAAATAAACTGCTTGTGAATAGGGTTTAGGCAAAAATCTCTACTGAGATCTGTATATCACGATAAAACCTTCAAAAGGGCTGTAAAAAATCTGTCATTTTCTTCCGGCAATCCAATACTCACCCGTAAATGATTTGGCATTCCGTAGCCTGCAATTGGGCGCACAATCACGCCTTCACGTAATAAAGCATCATAAATCGGAGCGGCAGGGCGTTTAAAATCAATGGTAATGAAATTACCTTTTGATGGGATATATTCTAAGCCATTCGCAAGACAAAATGCCTCATAGCGCGCCATTTCCAAGCGGTTATTTTCTGCTACTTTTTTAACAAATTCATCATCATTCATCACTGCAATTGCTGAAGCTAAGGCTAAACTGTTGCAATTAAACGGCTGACGGACACGATTCAATAAGTCTGCAATTTCAGCATTTGATACTGCATAGCCAATACGTAAACCGGCTAAACCATAGGCTTTAGACAGCGAGCGGGAGACAATTAAATTCGGGTATTTTTGCAATAAACCAAATGAATCTATCCGCTCCTCAGCCGCAGTAAATTCAGTGTAGGCTTCATCTAACACCACTAAAATCTGGCTTGGCACTTTGGCTAAAAATGCCTCAATTTCCGTTTGGCTTAAAAAGTTACCGGTTGGGTTATTTGGATTTGCAATAAAAATCAGCTTGGTTTTCTCATTAATGGCGTTTAAGAATCCATCTAAATCGTGTCCCCAGTTTTTTGCCGGGATTTCACGAGCCACTGCATTAATCGCTTTTGTCACCAACGGATACACAATAAAGGCATATTGTGAATAAATAATTTCATCTTTGTCTGAGGCAAAGGTATGAGCAAAAAGCTCTAATAAATCATTTGAGCCATTGCCAAGCGTAATTTGATTGGCATTTAGCCCAAATTTTTTAGCGATGGTCGATTTCAGCTCAAAGCCGTTGGAATCCGGATAACGGGTTAAATCATTTAATTGTTGAATAATCGCTTGCTTAGCACTTTCCGGAAAACCAAACGGATTCTCATTTGATGCTAACTTAATGATATTGCTAATACCTAATTCACGCTCAAGCTCTTCAATGGGCTTTCCTGCTTGGTAAGGTGCTAGAGACTTTACACCTTCATTTGCGATGTTGATAAATTGCATAAGACCTCTGTTTCTTCTTATATAAATAGGAGATTGATTGTATTAGAGAATGAAGAATTTGGCTAGTAAAAGATTCGTTACAGCCGGAAAGAAAAGAGTACAAATTTATATTCAAACTTACAAACGCTAATTGCAAAAAATAAGGAAAATTCTACCGCTTGTAACATTAAGCTAAAAAAAGCCGAGAGTAAAATACCCTCGGCTGTCAGTTATAGATTATTAATGTTCAGCTTTAGTATCTGCTAAAGAATCACCAACATTATTATCCTTATTCGGATTATCTTCTAAAGTAGAAGTGATATCCGCGGCTTGCTCACCACTTGGCGGTGTTGCATTATCATCTTTGGTCGGAGTGTCACTCCAACCTGATGGTTCTCCCACCGGACGACGAGCCATTAAATCGTCGATCTGTTTACTATCAAGCGTTTCATATTTTAGCAATGCATCTTTCATTGCATGTAAAATATCCATGTTATCTTCAAGCGTTTGTTTCGCTCTTTGATAGTTACGGTCGATGATTTTACGCATTTCTATATCAATCAACTTCTGCGATTCTTCAGATACTCCTTTAATCGCCCCCATACCATCTTCATTTTGATAGAAGATAGGCCCTAATTCTTTTGCGAACCCCCATTGTGTGACCATTGCACGAGCAATTTGAGTTGCTCTATGAATATCTGATGAAGCTCCTGTAGTAATTTTATCTTCACCAAAAATTAATCCCTCTGCAATTCGTCCGGCAAACAGCGTTGAAAGCTGGCTTTCTAATTTGGTGAAAGTTTCGCTTACACGATCACCTTCCGGCAAAAATTGAGCAAAGCCTAAAGCTTGTCCACGCGGTACAATTGTGACTTTATTTAATGGGTCATGTTCAGGCATTAAATAACCTACAATCACATGTCCGGCCTCATGGTAAGCAGTATTGATGATCTCTTTTTCTGTCATTGTATTTGAACGACGTTCAGGCCCCATGTTAATTTTATCGCGGGCTTCTTCAAAATCTTCCATCGTTACAACACGCTTATTTTTACGTGCTGCAAATAATGCTGCTTCATTAACAAGGTTTGCTAATTGTGCACCGGAGTAGCCTGGTGTACCACGTGCGATTTGCATCGGATCAACCCCGTCTGCAAGCGGCACTTTTTTCAAGTGAACTTTTAAAATTTGCTCACGGCCTTTAACATTTGGTAAATCGACAGTAACTTGACGGTCAAACCGCCCCGGACGGGTTAGTGCATCATCAAGCACATCAGCACGGTTAGTCGCAGCAATAATAATTACACCTTCTGAGCCTTCAAAACCATCCATTTCAACCAACATTTGGTTTAAGGTTTGCTCACGCTCATCATGACCACCACTAAAGCCCGCACCACCACGTTTGCGACCTACCGCATCGATCTCATCAATAAAAATAATACAAGGTGCATTTTTCTTAGCTTGTTCAAATAAATCACGAACACGCGAAGCCCCCACTCCTACAAACATTTCAACGAAATCAGAACCTGCCATGGTAAAGAATGGTACTTTTGCCTCACCAGCAATCGCTTTCGCTAATAGAGTTTTACCTGTACCCGGAGGGCCTACCATCAAGATACCTTTGGGAATGCGCCCACCTAATTTTTGGAATTTTGATGGATCACGTAAAAACTCAACTACTTCACCTACTTCTTCCTTGGCTTCATCACAGCCGGCAACATCAGTAAAACGTGTTTTTACTTCCTCAGCGGTCAGCATTTTCGCTTTGCTTTTACCAAAGCCCATTGCTCCTCGCCCACCGCCTTGCATCTGTTTCATATAAAAAATATAGAAACCGATGAGTAATAACATTGGGAACCAAGAAATCAAAATCTGCGAAAGCAAGCCACGACGTTCAGCCGGCTGGCCCGTAATTACCGCATTGGTTTTGGCTAAATCTGCCATTAAGTATTCATCATACATTGGCATCACTGTTTGATAGCTGGCACCGTCATTTTTAGTTACGATAATTACATCTTCATTCCGCTTAAAATCAACGCCTTTTAAGCGATTTTCTTTTATATCACTTAGAAACGTGGAATATGGCACTGTATTTGAGCTGCCGCTAAAATTAGAATTAAAGCCTTCATAAGCAGTCATCATTACAATAGCAACCACGACCCAAAGCAAAATATTTTTAACCATATCGTTCAAGGTTAATCCCCTATTTATTTAATAAAAACTATTAAAGATTACTATAAAAGCGGTCAAATTTCTTGATTTTTTTGCAAAATTTTAACAAAAAAGACCGCTTGTCTGCTTTTAGCCTTTATAGCCTGTTGCAACAATATACACTTCTCTTGAGCGATCTCGAGAAGCTTCCGGCTTTCTGACTTTAACCACACTAAACATAGCACGGATTTCTCTTAAATATTCATCAAATCCTTCGCCTTGGAAAACTTTGACAACAAAACTACCTTTTGGTGCTAAGACTTGCCGACACATATCTAATGCCAATTCTACCAAATACATAGCACGGGGAATATCAACAGATGGCATACCACTAAAATTGGGCGCCATATCTGACATCACCACATCGACCATCTCATCCCCAACACGTTCCAATAACGCATTCAAAACAGACTCTTCTCGGAAATCACCTTGTAAGAAATCTACCCCAACAATTGGGTTCATATCTAAAATATCACAAGCGACGACTCTGCCCTTGCTACCAATTTGGGTCACAACATATTGCGACCATCCACCGGGGGCAGCACCGAGATCCACAACCGTCATTCCAGGCTTAAACAAGCGATCTGTCTGCTGAAT
This sequence comes from Mannheimia granulomatis, assembly GCF_013377255.1. Classification (NCBI taxonomy): domain Bacteria; kingdom Pseudomonadati; phylum Pseudomonadota; class Gammaproteobacteria; order Pasteurellales; family Pasteurellaceae; genus Mannheimia; species Mannheimia granulomatis. The sequence goes on along the minus strand of NZ_CP016614.1, from coordinate 1,156,830 downwards.
TTCATCTAATTTAAAATAAGCACGGGAACGCAATTTCTGCTTATGTGCTTTTTGTACAAATTGATCTTTAAAATGTTCTGCAAGCCAACGTGACGAACTTGCACTCCGTTTTCTACCCATTTTTCTCTCTATTATATTCTATGAAATCAAGGGCTTATAATAGGGTTTAAATTGACAAATTCAAGGGCTAATGCAAGATTAAATAAATTTAATTTTGCTGATAGCCCTTTATATTACTTAATTTAATTCCTCAAGCGGTTTGTTTTCCCCAAAATATCACATCACCTTGCTTAGGGAACAATCACAGTAAAGACATAAGTTGCCAAAACCACTAGCAGTACAATACCATAAAGCATATTGGTTTTACCGTGGTTAAGCGATAGCATTGCGACAAAAGATGAAAGTGTTAGTAATACCATTGATTTCCAATCTAAGCCTAACACCATATTAATATCATAAATTAAGCAAACAATTACAACCGCAGGGATCGTTAAACCGATACTTGCTAATGCCGAGCCTAATGCTAAATTCACACTGGTTTGTAAACGGTTTCGGTGTGCTGCCGTTAAAGCGGCAACCCCCTCCGGTAATAACACAACAGCCGCAATAATTACCCCTACCAATGCAAGTGGCGCACCTGCACCGACTACCATTTTTTCAATCGCCGGTGAAAGGGCTTTTGCCAACAAAACGACAATACCTAAACAAATCACCAAAAACAGTAAACTAATAGCCGCTACTTTGTTTGAAGGCGGCTCTGCATGGTGCGACGGGTTATCATCATCTGCCAAGAAATAATCACGGTGGCGAACAGTTTGAATCAAAATAAACGAAATATAAAGAACAAGTGAGGCTATCGCCACAAAGATCAGCTGTGAAGAGTTATAAGTTGCCCCTTCCGTACTGGTTGTAAAGTTTGGTAACACCAATGTAATCACTAAAATCACAACTAATGTCACCAACGCTGTACTTGCCGATTTTTGGCTAAAAAACTGTTCGTGATGCTTTAAGCCCCCAATTAATAAACAACCACCTAAAATCCCGTTTAAAATCAGCATAATGGCGGCAAATACTGTATCTCTTGCCAAATAGGCAGCATTATCGCCACCGGCAACCATTAATGAAACAATTAAGGCAACTTCAATAATCGTAATTGCTAAGGCTAAGATAATTGTACCAAATGGCTCTCCCACTTTATGTGCCACAACTTCGGCATGGTGAACTGCTGATAACACACTACCAATAAGTAATGCTCCACCAGCTAACTGTAAAATAATACTCTCTTTAACACCCACAAAATAAACTGCCCAAGCTGCAATTGGCAGTAAAAGAGAGCAAATCGGTAAAGGTAAATGTCCTTTTTGTATAGTTGGCATAAATTCTCCTTATTAATTCACTCAGTAATTTTATATCATAAACCCTTATTTTAACAAAATATTAATTGTTAAATTCTCTCAAAAAACAATGTGTTAAACGCGGTTTTAACCTATAAAACCGTAAATTTTCGCACAACCGATGAAATCATTTGATAAACAAGCTAAAATGGCAGAATTAATTTATAGGACAATCCCCTACTTTTAGCAATTAAGGAAAAAATATGACTCAACTGAGCGTTGTGATTTTAGCAGCGGGTAAAGGCACTCGTATGTATTCAGATTTACCAAAAGTGTTGCACCCGGTTGCCGGTAAACCGATGGTAAAACACGTTATTGATACTGCAAAACAGTTAGATGCCAAACAAATTCATTTAATTTACGGCCACGGAGCAGACTTATTAAAAGAGCGTTTAAGCGAAGAGCCGGTAAATTGGGTATTCCAAGCCGAACAATTAGGCACGGGCCATGCAATGCAACAAGCTGCGCCATTTTTTGCTGATGATGAAAATATTGTGATGCTTTATGGCGATGCCCCACTGATTACCAAATCTACACTTGAACGCCTAATTGCGGCAAAACCGGAAAATGGTATTGCCTTATTAACCGTTGAATTAGAGAATCCAACCGGCTACGGAAGAATCATTCGCGAAAATGGCTCTGTGGTTGCTATTGTTGAACAAAAAGATGCAAATGAAGCCCAATTAAGCATTAAGGAAGTTAACACCGGCGTAATGGTGGCAAGTGGAGCCAGTTTCAAAAAATGGCTGCAAAACCTCAATAATAACAATGCACAAGGCGAATATTACATTACTGACGTCATTGCTATGGCAAACCAAGACGGTTTCAAAGTGCAAGCAGTATCAGCAACTGAATTTATGGAAGTGGAAGGGGCAAATAATCGCCTACAACTTGCTGCCTTAGAACGTTTCTACCAAAAACGTGAAGCGGAAAAATTATTGTTGTCAGGTGTGACGATTATCGATCCAAGCCGCTTTGATATCCGCGGTACCGTTACCCACGGAAAAGATGTTTCTATTGATGTAAATGTGATTTTAGAGGGCGAAATCAAGCTAGGTAATAACGTGAAAATTGGTGCCGGCTGTGTGCTGAAAAATTGCGAAATTGGCGATAATGTTGAAATCAAACCTTACTCTGTCATTGAAGACTCTGTAGTTGGTACCAAGTCAGCTATTGGTCCATTCTCTCGCTTACGCCCGGGTGCAAAATTAGCGGAAGAAACCCATATTGGCAACTTTGTTGAGATCAAAAAAGCCACTATCGGCAAAGGATCTAAAGTCAATCACTTGACCTATGTAGGCGATGCAGAAGTGGGTAAAGATTGTAATATCGGCGCAGGCGTAATCACCTGTAATTATGATGGTGCCAACAAATTTAAAACCATTATTGGTGATAATGTGTTTGTCGGCTCAGACAGCCAACTGGTTGCCCCAATTACCATTGCCAGTGGTTCTACCATTGGGGCCGGTGCCACGGTCACAAAAGATGTGGGTGAAAACGAATTAGTCATCAGCCGAGTGCCACAACGCCATATCCAAGGCTGGCAACGCCCGACTAAAAAGAAATAACAAGCGGTTAAATTCTGCTGATTTTTTGCAAAAGCCTCTGTGAAAACAGAGGCTTTATTTTTGTGTAAATAGAAAAGTAAGGGAGAACAAATTGTTCTCCCTCAATGGTTATCTTACTCCCACTCAATCGTTGCTGGAGGTTTTCCGCTAACATCATACACTACGCGGGAAATGCCGTTCACTTCGTTGATGATGCGGTTAGAGATTTTACCTAATAGATCATAAGGTAAATGTGCCCAATGGGCGGTCATAAAGTCGATGGTTTCAACCGCACGTAGGCTAACAACCCAGTCGTATTTGCGACCATCGCCCATTACGCCGACCGATTTCACCGGTAGGAATACAGTGAAGGCTTGGCTGACCTTGTAGTACCAGCCTGAGTTGTAAAGTTCTTCAATGAAAATAGCATCGGCTTTACGAAGTAAATCGCAGTACTCTTTTTTGATTTCACCAAGTACTCGCACGCCTAAGCCCGGACCTGGAAATGGGTGGCGGTTAAGCATTTCCGCTGGTAAACCTAAAGCCAAGCCGATTTTGCGTACTTCGTCTTTAAACAGTTCACGTAACGGTTCGACTAAACCGAGCTTCATATAATCCGGCAAGCCACCCACGTTGTGGTGAGATTTAATCACGTGTGCTTTGCCTGTTTTGCTTGCGGCAGATTCGATCACATCAGGGTAAATCGTACCTTGGGCTAACCATTTTACGGAAGTTAATTTTTTCGATTCATCATCGAAAACGTCCACGAAAACTTTACCGATGGTTTTGCGTTTCGCTTCTGGCTCATCAATGCCTTTTAACGCATCTAAAAATCGATCTTCAGCATTCACACGGATAATGTTCAAGCCGAATTTATCGCCAAACATTTCCATTACTTGATCGCCTTCATTTAAGCGCAACAAGCCGTTATCCACAAACACACAGTGCAAGTTTTTGCCGATAGCACGATGTAATAATAATGCGGTTACAGAAGAATCTACCCCACCCGATAAGCCTAAAATCACTTCATCATCGCCCACTTGTGCTTTAATGCGAGCAACGGCATCTTCGATAATATTTTCCGGTGTCCAATTCCGTTCGCAGCCACAAATGCCAACAACAAAATTAGTCAAAAGCTCTAAACCACTTTTCGTGTGAGTCACTTCCGGGTGGAACTGTACGCCGTAGAAACGACGGTTTTCATCCGACATCGCCGCAATCGGGCAAGTTGGGGTAATGCCTGTCACTTGGAAACCTTGTGGCAAACGAGTGACTTTATCACCATGGCTCATCCAAACGTCTAATTTTGGCTCACAAGCGGTTAAATTATCATTTAATTTTGCAAATAAGCTATCGGCAGATTTTAGTTCGACAGAAGCATAGCCAAATTCACGATGTTCGGATGTTTCGGTTAAGCCACCAAGCTGCATTGCCATCGTCTGCATGCCGTAGCAAATACCCAATACAGGCACGCCTGCGTTAAATACATATTCAGGTGCACGCGGGCTATTTGCTTTAGTCGTACTTTCAGGTCCTCCCGAAAGAATAATCCCTGTTGGGTTGAATTCACGAATTTGCTCTTCGGTTACGTCCCAAGCCCAAAGCTCACAGTAAACCCCAATCTCACGCACACGGCGGGCGATCAGCTGGGTATATTGTGAACCGAAGTCGAGGATTAAGATTTTATGGTGGTAGATATTTGTCATTTGAATTTCTCTTTATTTAATTAAATTTTTGCTTAATCCGTAGGGGCAACTTGTTGCCCCCTAGCTATTCGATATCGTTTGTTGCTTTTCTTTACATCAATCCCATTTTTTCACGGAATGCTTTGGTCAATGTTTGGTATTGCACCAACACATCAATCGCATTTGAACTATAACCGATTTCTTTTAATAAAGTTTCTAATTCGGATTGGCTTAATTGAGCCAAAGCATTTTCAGCAGGCAATAATGCCTCATTTAATTCTGCTGCGTTCATTATTTTTCCTTTTGGTTAGTAGTCAAGCGGTTAATTATCTCAAATTTTTTGCAAAATGCCCAAAATCTCATTCATATCCTTCCCCATATAATCCGCTAAACTTTGGTCGATTAGCATCCGTTTTTCTTCATAGCCAACTACGGTTAAGCCTGCGGTTTTAGCAGATTTCATTCCGTAGTAGGAATCTTCAATCGCGACCGCATTTTCAGGCTTCACACCTAATTTTTCGCAGGTGTAGCGGTAAATGGTTGGGTCAGGTTTGCTATATTCAAATTGTTCGCCGCTGACGATAAAATCGAATTCATCTTTAATGCCACAGACAGTTAAAATATTGTCGATATGCGATTTTGCCGATGAGGACGCAACCGCTAATTTGATATTATTTTGCTTGGAGAAGTTGATGATCTTTTGAATATCGGCACGGAAAATGGTACGGAAATCTACTGTGCTAAATAAATTTTGGAAAAAGGCATAGTAACGACTGCGGATTTCTTCAATCGGTAAGCTCGATTCACTTAATTTTTGCACAATCACCGGGATTTCTTTTAAACATTTTCCGACTACCTCTGATTGCTGTTCCAAAGTAATCGGGCGATCGTGTTCTTTGATCTCTTCAATAAACTGCTTTTGTAGAGAAAACTCAAGATATTCGGTATCAACAATCACACCGTCCATATCAAAAATAATGGCTTGGAGCATATATTATCCTCATTGGCTATTGTAAGCGGTTAAATTTTAGCAAAAATTTGCAATTTAAAAGTTTGTAGGGGCGAAAAATTTTTCGCCCTTTTACATTATTACCCCATACGATAATTTGGTGCTTCTTTAGTAATAGTGACATCATGAACATGCGATTCCTTAATACCTGCACCGCTAATACGTACAAATTGGGCTTTAGTACGTAATTCTTCAATGGTCGCACAGCCGGTTAGGCCCATACAAGAACGTAATCCGCCCATTTGTTGATGGATAATTTCTTTTAATAAGCCTTTGTATGGAATTCGACCCTCTATGCCTTCCGGTACTAATTTATCGGCGGCGTTGTCAGATTGGAAATAGCGGTCTGACGAGCCTTTGCTCATTGCACCTAATGAACCCATTCCACGGTAAGATTTAAATGCTCTGCCTTGGTAAAGCTCAATTTCACCCGGTGCTTCTTCCGTGCCGGCAAACATTGAGCCCACCATCACACAACTTGCACCGGCTGCAATCGCTTTAGAAATATCGCCTGAGTAACGAATACCACCGTCAGCAATCACAGGGATTCCACGCTCTTTTAATGCCGCTGCTGCATCAGCAATCGCGGTAATTTGTGGTACGCCGACACCTGTTACAATACGGGTGGTACAAATTGAGCCCGGGCCGATCCCCACTTTCACCGCACTTGCACCGGCATCCGCTAAGGCAATCGCCCCTTCAGCCGTTGCTACGTTACCCGCCACAATCGGTAAATTTGGATATTTTGCACGGGTTTCACGCACACGTTGTAAAACACCTTCTGAGTGACCATGTGATGAATCGATTAACAACACATCTACACCTGCTTTTACTAACGCATCAATACGCTCTTCATTGCCCGGGCCGGCCCCTACCGCCGCCCCAACACGCAAGCGACCAAATTCATCTTTGCAGGCGTTTGGTTTGCTTTCTGCTTTTTGATAATCTTTTAAGGTGATCATCCCTTTTAATTTAAATTCATCATTCACCACTAACACTTTTTCTACACGGTGTTCGTGCATTAAGTGGAAAATTTCATCACGGCTTGCCCCCTCTTTCACCGTCACCAAACGCTCTTTTGGGGTCATAAATTCACGCACGGTTTTGCTTAAATCGCTCACAAAGCGAGTGTCACGACCGGTGATAATACCCACTAAATTTTGGTTTTCATCTACCACAGGATAACCTGCAAAGCCATTTTGCTTCACGAGCTTGGCTAATTCTGCAAGCGTAATATTTGGAGAAACGGTTACAGGTTCAGACACAATGCCGCTTTCAAATTTTTTCACTTTACGCACACGATCAGCTTGGCGCTCAATCGACATATTTTTGTGGATAAAGCCGATACCACCTTCTTGAGCAAGGGAAATCGCTAGCTTAGTTTCAGTAACGGTATCCATAGCAGCTGAAAGCATCGGAATATTTAAACGGATTGTTTTAGTTAGTTGAGTTGAAAGATCTGCGGTATTTGGAAGCACAGTTGAATGTGCAGGGACGAGAAGAACATCATCAAAAGTGAGAGCTTCTTGTTTGATACGTAGCATTGCAATTATTCCTTTAAAAAGTGATTAAAATAAAAAACCGTATTGGAAAATTGCGAGCGGATTATACAGATGAATACCGATATTGTAAATAGGCAAACGTTTACGTACATAAACAAAACACGAACAAGCAGTTAAATATTATATTTATTTTGCAAAAAACCAGACATTTTTAACCGCTTGTTCATCAATAAAAAAGGCGTATTGCTACGCCCTTTTCGTCAATATCTATAGCTACTTTATGCTTGTTTTGTTGTTGGGAGATATTTTCCCTCATCAAACTCACGTAATGGTTTATGCTCTTGTCCTAAGAAAGTGTATATAACAGGTAACACGAATAAGGTAAAGAGTGTACCAATTGCAAGTCCTGCAACAATGACCATTCCCATACTAAAGCGGGCAATTGCACCTGCCCCTACTGCAAAGAGTAATGGAATCAAACCGGCAATCATAGCAGCGGTTGTCATCATAATTGGGCGTAAACGAATAGTCGCCGCGTGGAAAATAGCTTCATAGCGTGATTTACCATGGAGTAATTGCTCTTCTTTTGCTACTTCGCACATTAAAATACCATGTTTGGTAATTAAGCCAACCAATGTTATCAAGCCTACTTGCGAGTAAATATTTAAAGTATAGCCGGCAGTCCAAATACTATTGGCAAATGCCATCATATCTTTTGAACCCGTTCCTGCTGCAATACCCATAAATAAACCTTTCATCGCAGATGGAATATTCATGACTAGTAATGCACCACTTACTGCTAATGGCACAGAAACCAAAATAACAAGTGGATCACGCCAAGATTCAAACTGAATCGCAAGTACAATGTAGATAATCACAACCGCTAAGGCAAATGTCATTGCCATTGCGTTACCTTCTTGAATAAATTGACGAGACTCACCTCTAAAGTCATATTGATAACCCGTTGGCAACGTGCGATCTAATTCTGCTTTTGCCCAGTTCACTGCATCACCAATTGAACCAGATACCACACCACCGATAGTAGCTGAATTTAATTGGCTCATACGTGGTAAGCTTGAAGGAGACGTTGTTAATTCCATTGTTACAAATGAACCTAATGGAATCGACTCACCACTCGCAGTCGTAACAAAGTAGTTCATTAAGTCTTCCGGATTTAAACGGTCATTACGCACTGCTTGCGATACAATTGGGTAAGCACGAGAGTCAATATCAACACGGGTAATAATCGCACCTGATAAGAATGCCCCTAATGTGCCACTTACTTGCTGCATCGTTACGCCATAAGCGCCCATTTTTTCACGGTCAAATTTCATATTCATGGTTGCCGTGTCAAATTTTAAATCCAGATTTGCGAAGAAGAACTGCCCTGAAGCTTGTGCTTTTTTCAAGAATTCAGAGGCTACAATAGCTAATTTTTCATAGCTATCAGCGGTTGTAATTACAAGTGAAAATGGTAAGCCGTTTTCGCCGGTTGAAATTTCCGGGAAAGCAATGGCATTTACATCCATTGCAACCACTTTTTTACCCAGAGCTGCAATTTCGTTTGAAATTTCTGCACGCTCACGCGTACGGTCATTCCAATCTTTCAAAGCAATGATCGATAATGCACTATTACCACCACCAATGCCTGATACGGTCATTACTGATGACACTTCAGAAATTTTAGATAATTCCTCATTAAACGGGGCTAATGCTGCCTCTGTATAATCCAAGTTCGTGTTAGATGGACCTTTTGAAATCCCCACCACAAAGCCACGATCTTCTGTTGGTGCAACTTCACTTGAAAGTGAGGTAAATAGGAGCGGTAGACTTGCAAAAATCAACACAGCAAAGAACAGCATAAAACCACGCACTGACATTACCGCACTTAACATATTGGTGTAGCAGCTTGTCATTTTGTCTAAAGAGCGATGAACAAAACGTGCAAAGCGTGTTTCTTCACCTTCTTTATGCTCTTTTAACACTCGGCTAGACATCATTGGTGAAAGCGTAAGAGCTGCAATTCCTGAAATAAATACCGCACCTGCAAGAGTTAAAGCAAACTCTTTGAAAAGAGTGCCTGTTACCCCTGTCATTAATGCCATTGGAGAATATACTGCAGCTAAGGTAATTGTCATTGAAATTACCGGTAAGGCAATTTCACGTGTACCAATAATTGCTGCATCAAATGGGGTTTTACCTTCTTTAACGTGGCGTTCTACGTTTTCAAGAACTACGATCGCATCATCTACTACTAGACCAATCGCTAATACTAACGCAAGTAAAGTTAGTAAATTGATTGAGAAACCGAACATTTGAAGCAAGAATAATGCCCCGATAAGTGAAATCGGAATGGTAATAACCGGCACAATCATTGCACGAAGCGAGCCTAAGAATAGGATAATCACCACTAATACGATAACTGTCGCTTCTAAAATAGTACGAATAACTTCATTGATTGAGCTATCAATCGCAATCGTTTTATCATAAACGATATCCCCTTGAATGCTATCTGGTAAGTTTTTTACTACCTGTTCAAACATTGGGTAAATATCTTTTGCAACTGTAAGCGAGTTTGCAGTGGCTGCAACTGAAACGGCTAAAACTACCGCTTCTTTACCACTTACTGTTGCACGAGCTATATCGTTTGATTTATCTAACTCTACAGTGGCAATATCTTTAAGTTTAATCGTTCTACCATCTGGTGTCGTTGAAACGGTAATTTGTTCTAATTCTTGAACAGAAGGCGTGGTTGATAAAACTTTATTTTTATAAACTGTATAATAACCGTTAGCATTTCCCGCTGCAGTTTGTAAGTTATTGGCACTTAATGCCGATAATACTGCAGAGCCTGATAACTTATTGCTCGCCATTTTGTCCGGATCTAGCCAAATCCGTAAACCAAAGGTTGAACCATATACATCAACACTTGATACCCCATTTACGGTAAAGAATTGCGGTTTAACCACACGGTTTAGATAATCGGTTACTTGTGCCGTATTTAATTCATCGGACACAAATCGAATATACATTAATGCATCATTCGAACCGGTCGAAACGCTGATAGAAGGGTCATCAATACCTCTCGGTAAGTTTGAGCGCACTGCATTTACTTTTGCCGAAATATCAGAAAGTGCCGCATTCGGGTCAGTATTTAACTTCATTTTTGCCGTCACTGTAGTCGTACTCGGTGAGCTGGATGAAGTCATATAGTCGATATTATCTGCTTGAGCAACTGCTTCTTCTAACTGTGAGGTAACAAGTGCTTGCATTAGACTTGCATCAGCACCCGAATAGTTAACACTTACCGTTACAATAGAAACGGTCATCTCCGGATATTCACGCACCTGTAATTTTTCAATCGCTTGTAAGCCTAAGATAGTAATCAATAAGCTGATACAAACTGCCAAAACAGGACGTTTAATAAAGATGTCAGTAAATTTCACTTAACTCACCTCATTATAATTTGCTGTTTTTTGCCGGTGTCGTCACACCAATAGCTTCAGCATCTGAGACTTTTACAAGCGAATTATTATTTAAACGTTGCAGACCGCCTGTAACAATTAAATCTCCTGCTTTTACGCCTTTAGTTAATTGTGCATAGTTTCCTTTACGATCAGCCGTTTTCACTTCTACTTGTTTTGCACGGTACATTTTATTCACATCTAAACTTGGATTTTGTGCTGCCATTTTATTAACCATTTCTTTATCTTCTTCAGATAAAGGTTGTAGCACATAGACAGTTTCCCCATACATTGTATAAGCAACGGCAATTTGAGGCACAACTACCTGACCTTTTTGAGTTGGCAATGCTACATTGAGACGAGCAAACATTCCTGAAAACAGTTTTTCTTGCCCTTCTTCAATTATTGCTTCTACATTGATTAAACCGGTTAAACGATCGACTGCCGGATCAATTGCAACGATTCTTGCTGGGAATGTTTGTGCAGGTAATGCATCAATTACAGCGGTAACCTTTTGACCGATAGAAATTTGCTCTAAATTAGTCTGAGGTAAAGTAAAACGTACTTTCATTGAAGATTGATCTTCAACACGTACAATCTCTGTTCCCATGGTAATGTATTGACCCACATTTACATTTACGATACCCGCCACTCCACTAAATGGTGCATAAATTTGACGGCGCTTAATCGTTGCACGTAATGATTCAATATTTGCCAATAGTTGATTATAAGCAGACTGAGCATTATCAAATTCTGCTTTTGACGCACTATTTGATGCAATTAAGTTACGATATCGATCATAATTTGCTTTGGACGTAGATAATTGAGCTTCTGAAGCCTTTAAATTAGCCATTTCAACACTACTATCAAATTCAACTAAAAGATCGCCTTTTTTCACCCTTTGTCCGGATGTAACTAACACTCGGCTTACAACTCCAGATGCTTCAGCACTTAGCATAGCGCCTTGATTAGGACGAATATAACCCACTGCAGCTATAGCTGGCGTCCATTCTTGCGTAGTTACCTGCATAACAGTTACCTCACTAACTGCCTCAGGCATATTAGCTGCAGCCTCCTCTTTTTTCATTGCTCCAATCTTTTGTAATCCCACGATTGCTGCAAACACAATCAATACGATTAACAACGTAAGTACAATTAAAAACTTTCTGCCTTTTCCGGGCTTCTGTGTTTCAGTTGTCATATATTCTCCATAGAATAAATTTAAAATGTGATTGCTTTCCAAGTACGTAGAATGATTTCATCCAAATACTCTTCAAAATGCAACGTACTATTAAAGCGTTGTAAATAAAGAATATCGACTATAGTGCCGATACTTAATGAATACAGTAGCTCATTGGGTAAATCAGCAACAATTTTTTGCTTTTTACATTCCGTTGCAAATTCATTCCAAAATGATTTCTTATTATTGATTTCATTTCGAACAAGCTCGTCAAAACCTAAAATAGCTTTCCATTGATGAGCCAATTCTAAGTTGTCTAATAAAAAGGCCCATTTTCTGCGAACCGCTAACTTATACTGTTCAAACAAATCAAGCTTAGGATTAAATACTAAGTCCATTTTGCGACAATAACGATCAAAAAATTGACCTGTTAAAGAATGCAGTAAATCATCTTTAGTTTTAAAATAAAGGTATAAGGTGCCTGAAGCAATACCAGCTTCTTTAGCAATATTACGCATTGAAAGATTCTGAAGTCCTTCTCTTACAATAAGGACTTCAGTTGCCGATAAGATTCGATTAACCATCTCTTCTTTCGGCTCAATTCGTCTAGACATTTCATCTCCCAGCTCATAATGAACGAGCGTTCATTTTAGCTTTTTTTATAAAAAAGGAAAGAAAAAAGAGTGAAAAAATGAGAATAAATTGCTTGCCAAAAGCTAAATTCACTGCACAAGCGGGTGAATTTTTATAAAATTTTGCAAATTTCATTCAAACAAACAAGACTAACTCTACTTTCTAATGATTTTTATGCTACTATCTATCTAATTAACGACTCAATTTTTATTTAGATATGGCAACAAAATCAAAATACCACACCAAACAATTTGATAATCTACTAGCAGATTTAATTATTACTGTTGAAAAGCACAAAGCTCCAGTCGATTTAGTACTAATGGCATTAGGAAATATGGTAACTAACATTTTATGTGAAAATATTCAAAGTCCGCCCCAACGTGAAGCCTTAGCAGACGCATTTTCAAACGCCTTAAAGCAATCACTAAAAACCAAATAACATGATCTTTCCACGCCTAAATGCTTTATTGCCAACCAACTCCCGACAATATCGGGAAGAAACCTCACAACGTATTACTTGGGGTCATTGGTTTACGCTCTTTAATATCGTTATGGCGTTATTAATTTCATCGCGTTATGCATTCAACGCAGACTGGCCTAATACCTTAATTGGCAAGCTTTATTTTTTCACCAGCCTGTTTGGTCATTTTAGCTTTGTGGTATTCTCAGCCTTTTTAATGCTCCTCTTTCCACTAAGCTTTTTAATTAAAAATGATCGAACCTACCGAGGGCTTTCGGTGATTCTTGCCACCATCGGGCAAACTATATTATTAGTAGATACTGAGGTCTTTAAGCAATTTTATCTACATTTATCACCACTTGTCTGGGATCTGTTAGTCAATCCGGAAGAGGGTGAACTAACACGCAAATGGCAACTCCTTTTTGTCCCAATGCCACTTATTTTATTAGCGGAAATGCTTTATTCTCGTTGGTGTTGGCAAAAACTACGCAGCTTTAGCCGCCAAAAATGGGGAAAATATGTTGCCATCTTTTTCTTAACCTGCTTTACCGCAACTCATCTAATTTATGCTTGGGCAGATATGAGTGCTTATCGCCCGATCACTGCACAGAGGGCCAACTATCCGTTATCTTACCCAATGACAGCCCGTAATTTTTTAGAAAAGCATGGTTTAATTGATAAAGAGGAATTTAATCAAGCACTTAAAGAAAGTGGACGTTTAGACACTTTCTACCTTAACTACCCGAAAAATCCATTAGTATTAACCAAACAGCCTAACACAAATATTTTATTGATTAATCTCTCAGGCTTATCCAATACTTCAATTAATGCTGAAGATATGCCTAAATTAACTGAAATCAGTAAACATTCTCACCGTTTTATGCAACATTATAGTAGTGGCGAAAATGCCTCTGCAGGTAGGTTAGGTCTATTTTATAGCTTAAGTGGCCAATATTTAGATGCCGTACTGGCAGATAAAACCTCTTCTCCGTTAATTCAAATGACAAGAAAAGCTAACTACCAATTAGGGCTATTCTCTCATAATGGATTTGCTGACCCTATCTACCATCAAGCTATATTTGCCGGTATTTTACTACCAACAGCGCATAGCAATGCAAGCACTATTTCTCAATGGAAAAACTGGATCTCAAGCCGTTCATTAGATAATCCGTTTTTCAGCTATTTGGATTTAAGTATGCCTCATGCAAACACTCAGCAAGAACAATATAAATTATTGGATTGGCAATTCGATGAAATTTGGCAATATTTATCAAAAAATGCCATATTAGCGAATACACTGGTAATTATCACCTCTGATATTGCTAATAGCCTTGAAAGTGAAAATAGCTTTGACAGCAAAAATATCCATGTACCAATGATGTTCTATTGGCAAGGTGAGGGTAAGGAATATAATTTCCTTTCCAGCCATCTTGATATTATGCCAACCTTACTTCATCAATTCTTTGGGGTACAAAATCCATTAAGTGATTATGCACAAGGGATAGATTTAACTTCGAAAAATCAACGTATTTGGGTTTCTGCCTCAAATCACCGGTGGAATGTTGCTATTACGACCGATGGAGAACAATATCAAATCGACCGCAAAGGTCAGTTTAAACACTTTAATAAACAGGGTCAACATGAAAAGGACAGTCGTCCACCACTTGCTTTATTCCTACAGATGATTCAGCAAAGCAATCAATTTATTGAGAAATAAGGCACATAAAAAGTCTTAAGCAAATAAGTACAAGCGGTTATATTTTGAGGATTTTTTGCAAATGCCTCAAAATGTAGCCTTTTTTATTGGTGCATATAATATAAGAAGTTTGCATTTCTGCTATAGAAAATATGAATGGATTAATTTAAAGGAAAAACAAAAAGAAAGGATTTAAAAGATAAAAGGCAGGAAACCCTGCCTTTTGAAAACGAAAATAAAATTAACGTTTTGAGTATTGTGGACGACGACGTGCTTTGTGTAAACCCACTTTTTTACGTTCAACACGACGAGCATCACGAGTAACAAAGCCCGCTGCACGTAACGCTGGACGTAAAGTCTCATCGTATTCCATTAATGCACGTGTGATACCATGGCGGATCGCACCTGCTTGACCAGAAATACCACCACCGGTTACAGTGATGTATAAATCTAATTTATCTGTTAACTCAACTAATTCTAACGGTTGACGTACGATCATACGTGAAGTTTCACGACCGAAGTAAACTTCTAAAGAACGTTGGTTGATGGTGATATTACCACTGCCCGGTTTGATAAATACACGAGCTGAAGAGCTTTTGCGGCGACCTGTGCCGTAGTTTTGATTTGCTGCTGTCATTTTTCTGCTCCGTGATTAGATGTCTAAAACTTGTGGTTGTTGTGCAGCGTGGTTATGTTCGTTACCTGCGTAAACTTTTAATTTACGGAACATTTCACGACCTAAAGGACCTTTAGGTAACATACCTTTAACTGCGATCTCGATCACTGCTTCTGGACGACGTGCAATCATTTCTTTGAAGGTTGCATCTTTGATACCACCTACGTAGCCAGTGTGCCAGTAGTAGATTTTATCAGTTTCTTTTTTGCCTGTTACTGCTACTTTCTCCGCATTGATAACGATGATGTAATCACCTGTATCTACGTGTGGAGTATATTCAGCTTTATGTTTACCGCGTAAGCGACGTGCTAATTCAGTAGCTAAACGACCTAAAGTTTTACCTGTCGCATCTACTACATACCAGTCACGTTTAACTGTTTCTGGTTTTGCTACAAAAGTTTTCATTAATTAAATACCAATATTTAAAGTTTATAACCCAATTCCTCTAAAGGAATTACCTATATGACGGTAAGAATTCAACCCCTTCGAGTCAATTCTGACCAAACTTATTTGGCGGGAAAATCCAAATAAAACAGGGTGGCAGAATTATACAGATAATTAAGGCAAAAATCTAATATTTTTTATACTTCTTCCGAAAAATTGAATCTATATCACATTTTAATCATTTGGAGCTTTCCAAACAAAAAATGAAATGTTAAAAATAGCGTAAATTAATTCACTTCACATAAGGAGTTTATAATGGAACAATGGACGCTTGATGTTTGGGCTGCTATCGGTGCAGCATTTATTGTGGGAGCTGTAATCGGTTGCACTATGGTTCGAGTATTCCATAGTGGTGTAAAAAAACAGCATGATTTAGAACAGCAACTCAAACAAACCAAAACCGTTGTAGAAGAGCAAAAACAGAAATTGGAGCAACATTTTGAACAATCTGCTCAACTGCTTTCAACCTTAGCAACAGACTATAAAAAACTTTATGCTCATTTAGCGCAAAGTTCAGAACAATTATTACCGGAAACAGCTAAAATCGAGTTTTTCCAACAAGCTCAGCTCTCTGTCAAAACAGAAAAAACAGAAGAAGATCAACCTAGAGATTATTCTGAAGGTTCCTCAGGCTTACTGAAATCGTAAATTTTATTGAAAAAATCACCGCTTGTTATCTCAAGATAACAAGCGTTTTTTTATTCACTATCTAATTCTCTTATGATCGCCTCTTTAAGAGCAAGATTCTGCTGTTCTGATAAAGCTTTTCCATCAGAGGTACTAACAACAAAGAAATCCTCTACTCTTTCACCAATAGTCGTAATTTTAGCATTAATCAAATTTAAATTAAGCTGATTAAAAATATAGCCAACATGAGCTAATAAGCCGTCTCTATCTAAGGTAAACAGCTCAAACGCAGTCTGTGTCTGCGAAGATTGCTCTAAAAAGCGTACTCTGGTTTTCCGTTTAAAAGGCAAATGTTTAACCGGCTTTTTCACAAATTTAGCTGTCTTTTGTGGTGTTTCTAACATTTTAAGCAATGCTTGTTGAATTTGAACACACCTTTCTTCAGTTAGAACCATTCCATTGCTGTCTGTAACAATAAAACTATCTAGCACTAAACCATTTTCGGCAGTAATGATCTGTGCATCATGAATACTGATTTTCTTTTGGCTAAGTAATTGAGCTATACGAGCAAATAATTGTGATTGATCTTGACAGCAGACAAAAATTTCTGTCCCCCCTCGTGCATGCTCATTACTGACCAATACCATAGGGATATGGGCTTTTTTCACATAATTTAATGCATGCCAAACAAGCTGCGTCGATTTATTACGTAAAAAATAGCTTTCCGGGCAGGGCTGCCAAAATTCGGTTAATATTTTCCTCTCGCTGGCTGAAAGCATAAATTTCATTAACTCTAATGCTTGGAAACGATGCTCTCTTGCCACTGCTTTATAATCCAAATTCTCAGCCAACTGCTGTAAAGTAAATTGATATAACTGGGTAAAAAGTGAAAGCTTCCAATCATTCCACAAGCTTTCGCTGGTTGCACAAATATCAGCAACTGTTAAACAAAGTAGAGAAGATAAAGCGGTCTGATTTTGCACTTTTTTTGCAAATGCTTTTACTACTATGGAATCGTGAATATCACGCCGTTGTGCAGTAATCGACATTGTTAAATGTTCTTCCACCAGCCATACCATATAATCGGTTTCAGCTTGGTTAAAACGATGCAATTCGGCAAATTGACGCATATCTTCCGCCCCTAATTTTGCATGATCCCCTTCCCTGCCTTTTGCGATATCGTGAAAGAGTGCAGCAATATAGATTAACGGTCTATTATCCATAAGCTGAGAAAATAAAGTATTACAAAGAGGAAAAACCGAGCCTTTTGGTAATTCACCGAAACGTTCCAAATTCAGCATTACCCGAACAGTGTGTTCATCAACCGTGTAAATATGGAACAAGTCAAATTGCATTAGCCCCTCAATGCCTTTCCATTGCGGCAAATACGCATTTAAAAATCCCAATTGGTGCATCGGCACAATCGCACGGCTCACCACTTGAGGCTGAGCAAATAGCTGCACAAATCGCTCTCGCATTTCAGGTTTTAAGCAGAGTGATGTTTCTTGCTGTTGTAAACATAAACGCAACTGGCGCAAGGTATCTGCTGAGGCGGTTAAATGCGGAAAGTTTGTTAAATGAAAAAACAGTTCCAGCATCGCCATGGGCGCTCGCTTGAATACTTTACGATCTTCGATAAAAATCATCTGATTTTGTTGATAAAAATGCTGATCAAGCGGTTGTTTTTCTTCAATTTTTTGCAATTTTTTCAAATAGGTCTGCTCAAAGCTGTTTAGCAATAATTGGCTAAGCTGAGAAATAGATTTTGTCGCTTGGAAGTAATCTCTCATCATCATTTCTACCGCAGAATTATTCTCACCTTGGTAACCCAGAAATTCGCTTAGCTGTAATTGTCTATCGAATCTTAACCGGTTATCGTAACGTTTAAGCTGCAAGTGAAGTGCAAAACGCATACGAAAAAGCACCGCTTGTGCTGCCACTAATTCAGTATATTCTTCTGAATAAAGCAACCCTTTATTCAGTAAATCTAAAAAGGAATAAACCCCATAATGGCGAAGCATAATCCAAGAGAGCAAATTCAAATCACGCAAGCCGCCGGGGCTGTATTTTAAATCCGGTTCAAGGTTGTAGCTAGTGTTGTGATAACGCTCATAACGTTCATTTTTTTCATCAATTTTTGCCTTAAAAAAAGCGTTAATTTCCCAAAAATCAGATTGATATAAAGCTGATTTCAAACTAAGCCACAGTGGCTGGTTACCAAATAAAAATCGCCCCTCAAGCATATTAGTTGCAACTGAAATTTCGTTTTTACCGATTTCAATACACTCCTCCACTGTACGGATGCTTGTGCCTAATTGTAGCTTACTGTCCCAAAGCAAATTAAAGAGCTTATTTAGGATTTGCTGTGTAGCTTCATCAAGCGGCTTTTCAGTTAACACTAAAATATCTAAATCCGACAATGGGAACATTTCCTCTCGCCCATAGCCTCCAACTGCAATTAAAGCTAAATCACTACGTTTTACCAGACCATAGGTGTGCCATAATTCAACCAATAGCCCATCATAAAAGCGACTACGCTCAGCAATTAATTGGAGCACATCTGTAGTTTGAAATTCCACTCGCTGCTTTTCCATAAACTCAGCAAGCAGCTGTTTTAAGTCATTATTGTTTTTCATCTTGCCATCATCTTTGCACTTCCCAAATTTACAAAATAATAGGGGATTTAGTCTCCTTTGCCTATATTTATTTTTTTTCCGAAGATATAATAAAAGCCCATTTTCTAGCCAAGAGGATAATTTATGACACTTGCATTAGCCGCAATTATTGGAGGCTTAATTCTTTTAGTTTGGAGTGCAGATCGCTTTGTTGAAGGAGCAGCTTGTGCGGCACACCATTTTGGCATGGCTCCCCTGTTAATTGGTATTGTGGTAATTGGTTTCGGTACATCTGCACCTGAAATGATTGTATCAGCCTCTTCTGCATTAAGTGGCTCACCGGGTATCGCACTTGGGAATGCCTATGGGTCTAATATCACTAATATCGCACTGATTTTAGGCTTTACTGCAATAATTAAACCATTATTGGTGCATTCTGATGTAATTAAAAAAGAATTACCTATTTTAATCGTAGTAACCGCACTTTCAGCTTATCTTGTTTACGATACAAATATCACTCGAGTCGATGCAATTATTTTACTTGTTGTGTTCACTGCCTATATGGCTTGGACTGTATTTAGTGCAATGCGGAATAAAAATGATCCTCTCATCAGTGATGTTAATGCTGAGTTAAATGCGATTCCACAAATGACACTAGGCAAATCCGTTATGTGGTTGGTGGTCGGGCTAGTGCTTTTAATCGTGAGTTCCCAATTTTTGGTATGGGGAGCCGTTGAGGTTGCTAAGTTCTTTGGCGTAAGTGACTTAGTCATTGGATTAACTATTGTGGCGGTCGGGACTTCATTACCCGAATTAGCTTCATCTATTGCAGCAGCACGTAAAGGAGAGGTTGATTTAGCCTTAGGTAATATCATTGGCTCTAACTTATTTAACACGCTAGCTGTAGTAGGTATTGCCGGAGCTATTCAGCCAATGCAAGCGGCTCCTGAAGTATTCTCACGTGATATTCTAATCATGTCTGCTTTAACGCTATTGTTATTATTAATGTGTATTAATCTATACCGCAGACCGGAGGGTGGAAGAATTAACCGCTTAGAAGGACTTTTACTCTTCATTGCTTATATCGGCTATAATTTCTATCTATTTAAAACTGCAATTTAACCCCCTTAAATGATAAGAGCCACTAATTCGTGGCTCTTTGATTATCTGATGAACATTAAGCATGTCGGCTTTCAAATTCTTGCATAAATTTAATTAAGGCTTCAATACCCTCAATCGGCATTGCGTTATAAATGGAGGCCCGCATACCACCCAAAACTTTATGCCCTTTAAGAGCGTGTAAACCACAAGCGGTCGCTTCTGCCACAAATTTTGCATTTAACTCATCATTTCCTGTGGTAAAAGTCACGTTCATTAATGAACGGTTCTCTTTCGCCACAACATTGTAATAAAATTTAGAATTATCCAAATAATCATACAATAAGCCGGCTTTAGCTAGATTACGTTTTTCTACTGCCGTTAATCCACCTTCTGCTAATAAATGCTTGAACACTAAAGAGCAAAGATACCATGCAAATGTCGGAGGTGTATTAATCATAGAATCTGCATCACGCTGAACGGCATAGTTCCAAATTGACGGCGTATCCTTATGGGCATTGCCGATTAAATCATCACGAATAATGACAATAGTGATCCCCGCCGGACCTAGATTTTTCTGAGCTCCCGCATAAATCATACCAAATTTACTGATATCAATGCCACGAGATAAAATATCGGACGACATATCTGCTACTAATGGAATGCTTCCAACATTCGGAATATCAAAAATTTCTACACCACTGATGGTTTCATTGGTGCAATAGTGAACATAATCATACTGCTGGGCAATATCACTAAAATCTAAGCGATTCACTTTCAATTCAGGTTCAGTATCCAAAATATTAATTTCATCAATTTCTGTGAAATTTCGGGCTTCTTTCGCTGCACTTGCAGACCAATGCCCTGAATTTAAATAAAGTGCCTTGCCTTTTTTACCGATTAAATTCATCGGAATCGCTGCAAACTGCCCCCTTGCCCCACCTTGTAAAAACAGAATGCGATAATTATCCGGCACATTATAAAGTCGGCGTAAATCAACTTCTGATTGTGCTGCTAACTCGATAAATAATTTACCACGATGGCTTACTTCCATTACCGATGTGCCTTGATTAAGCCAATTTAATAATTCGTTTTGTGCGTGTTCCAACACCTTTTTCGGCATCATTGCTGGGCCTGCACTAAAGTTATAAACTTCTGTCATTGTTCACCTCTTGTATTAACTATATTGATGGTATTCTATCCGAAAAACAGGGGAATACTAGGGGGCTTTCTGAAAAAAAATATTGACTGAAAAAGCAAAATTACTTTGCTAAAAATAAACAAGCGATTGATTTTGCAAAATTTTCACAAAAATCAACCGCTTGTCTTTATTTTACCTTTCGTAAATTAGCGTTTTTTCGCTTTTGCGTTTGGTAAGTCTGTAATAGAGCCTTCAAACACTTCTGCCGCTAATCCAACAGATTCATGTAATGTTGGGTGAGCATGGATAGTTAATGCGATATCTT
The DNA here is from genome assembly GCF_013377255.1 of Mannheimia granulomatis. NCBI lineage: Bacteria > Pseudomonadati > Pseudomonadota > Gammaproteobacteria > Pasteurellales > Pasteurellaceae > Mannheimia > Mannheimia granulomatis. Next base: position 1,135,334 of record NZ_CP016614.1, on the reverse strand, counting down.
CCGCATCACAACCCATTTCAATCGCTAAGCCAATTTCACCTAACAATTCGCCACCGTTGGTCCCCACAATCGCACCACCTAATAGACGGTGAGTGTCTTTATCGAAGATTAATTTAGTCATACCTTCTGAACATTCAGACGCGATCGCACGACCTGAAGCAGCCCAAGGGAATTTAGCCACTTCATAATTTAAACCTTCTTGCTTACACTCTTTCTCAGTTTTACCTACCCAAGCAACTTCAGGCTCAGTATAAGCAATTGATGGGATCACTTTTGGATCAAAGTAGTGTTTTTGTCCTGCAATCACTTCTGCAGCAACATGGCCTTCATGTACGCCTTTGTGTGCTAACATTGGCTGACCGACAATATCACCAATCGCGAAAATATGCGGAACATTAGTACGCATTTGTTTATCTACACGGATGAAACCACGCTCATCTACTTCAACGCCCGCTTTACCTGCATCAATCAATTTACCGTTTGGCACACGACCGATTGCAACTAATACTGCATCGTAACGTTTAGTATCGTTACACGCTTTGCCTTCCATTGAAACATAGATACCGTCATCTTTCGCTTCAACTGCAGTCACTTTAGTTTCAAGCATTAACTTGAATTTTTTCTCGATTTGTTTGGTGTAAATCGCAACAACATCTTTATCAGCCGCAGGAATTACTTGGTCGAACATTTCAACCACTTCCACTTCTGAACCTAATGCGTTGTAAACGGTACCCATTTCTAAACCGATGATACCACCACCCATTACAAGTAATTTTTTCGGAATTTCTTTTAACTTAAGGGCATCAGTTGAATCCCAAATACGAGGGTCTTCGTGTGGGATGAACGGAAGCTGAATCGGACGAGAACCCGCAGCGATGATTGCGTTATCAAATTTGATTGTGGTTGGGTTACCATCACGATCACGAGCGACTAAAGTATTCGGATCAGTAAATGCTGCTAAACCTTCTACCACAGCTACTTTACGTGCTTTAGCCATACCCGCTAAACCGCCGGTTAATTTAGAAACAACAGCTTCTTTACCCGCACGTACTTTATCTAAATCGATTGTCGGCTCACCAAATGTAATACCATTGTGAACGGCATGTTTTGCTTCTTCTAATACTTTAGCAACATGTAATAAAGCTTTAGATGGAATACAACCAACGTTTAAACAAACACCACCTAATGTTGAATAACGCTCAACGATCACCGTTTCTAAACCTAAGTCTGCACAGCGGAATGCTGCAGAATAACCTGCAGGACCTGCACCTAACACAACTACTTGCGTTTTAATTTCTTTGCTCATATTTGCCTCAATTTGCTCTACAAGCGGTCATATTTACAAAAAAATTTGCAAAAACAACCGCTTGTTAAAATTACATTACTAAACGACGAATGTCTGCTAATACAGCATTAATGTAAGATAAGAATCTTGCACCATCAGCACCATCAATCACTCGGTGATCGAATGATAATGATAATGGCAGCATTAAACGCGGCTCAAATTCTTTACCATTCCAAACAGGACTCATATCAGAACGAGATACACCTAAAATCGCGACTTCCGGAGCATTCACAATAGGTGTGAAGTGAGTTGTACCAATACCACCTAAACTTGAGATAGTGAAACAGCCACCTTGCATATCTGCTGCAGTTAATTTACCGTCACGCGCTTTTTTAGATACTTCCATCAATTCACGTGAAAGTTCGATAATGCCTTTTTTGTTCACATTTTTGAATACAGGCACTACTAAACCGTTTGGCGTATCCACTGCCACACCGATATTGATGTATTTTTTCAGCGTTAATTTTTGACCGTCTTCAGAAATTGAGCTGTTGAAACGAGGGAAAGCTTCTAATGCTTTCGCCACTGCTTTCATAATGAATACCACCGGTGTGATCTTCACATCTAATTTTTGTTTTTCAGCCAGTTTATTTTGCTCTTTACGGAAGTTTTCTAACTCAGTAATGTCAGTACGATCAAAATGAGTTACATGTGGAATCATTACCCAGTTACGGTGTAAGTTCGCACCTGAAATCTTGTTGATACGGCTTAATTCAACTTCTTCAATTTCACCAAATTTGCTGAAATCTACTTTCGGCCATGGTAATAAACCTAAGCCTGCGCCATTTGCTACACTGTTACCCGCTGCTGCAGAAGCTGTACCACCCGCTTTTTCAAATACTTGAACCGCAGTTTTAACATAAGCTTGAATATCTTCTTTAACGATACGACCTTTACGACCGGTCCCTTTTACTTTATCTAAATTTACACCAAACTCACGAGCTAAACGGCGGATGACCGGCGTTGCATGGGCATAACCTGCACTTGCAACCACTTGCTCTTGACTTAAGCCAGATTCGCCAGCAGTTGATTTCGTAGCTGGAGCTGGTGCTACTGCAGGAGCCACTGGTGCAGCTTGCGCAGGAGCCGTAGCGGCTGCTGGCGCTGAACCTGCCACTTCAAAACGCATAATCAATGAACCGGTTTTCACTTTATCGCCAACATTGATTAAGATCTCTTTTACTACACCGGCAACCGGAGCAGGCACTTCCATAGAAGCTTTATCGCCTTCTACGTTGATGATTGATTGATCAACTTCAACAGTATCGCCCACTTTAACCATAATTTCAGTTACATTGACTTCATCACCACCAATATCCGGTACGTTTACATCTTGCACAGATGCGGTTGCAGGAGCTGCTGCTTGAGCAACCGGCGCTGCTTCTGCTGCCGGAGCCACCGCACCCGTTGAGAATTTCATAATCAATGAGCCGGTAGATACTTTATCGCCAACATTGATTAAAATTTCAGTTACTACACCTGCAAATGGTGCCGGTACTTCCATAGAGGCTTTGTCACCTTCAACATTGATGATTGATTGTTCAGCAGAAACCGAATCACCTACTTTAACCATAATTTCGGTTACGTTTACTTCATCGCCACCGATATCCGGTACATTTACTTCAACGATTGCTGATTGAGCCGCAGGTGCTGAAGCTGGTTCTGCTGCAGGCGCTGCTGCTTGTGGAGCCGGTGCAGCATCTGCACTTTCTAATTCTAACATTGGCGTGCTGGTAGTTACTTTATCGCCTACTTTAACTAAAATCGCTTTTACTACGCCGGCTTCCGGAGAAGGAACTTCCATAGAAGCTTTATCGCCTTCTACATTGATAATACTTTGGTCAACAGATACTGTATCACCAACTTTAACCATTACTTCGGTTACGCTAACTTCATCGCCACCGATATCTGGGATATTAATTTGTTTTGCCATTTTGGTAATCCTTTCTTTATGCAAGCGGTTAAATTTTACAATTTTTTTGCACATAACCACCGCAATACTAAAGACACTAATGCGTCAGAAAATTTAATGCATTATTAGGTAGAGCAATTATATGCCCTACCTTTGAATATTTTGATTATGCGTATAATGGGTTAATACGATCTACATTTAAACCAAATTTCGCGATAGCATCTGCAACAACTTTAGTTTCAATTGTGCCTTCTTTCGCTAATTGAGTTAATGCTGCAACAACTACATAACGCTCATCTACTTCAAAATGCTCACGTAAGTTTGCACGGCTGTCTGAACGCCCGAAACCGTCTGTACCTAATACATGGTAGTGTTTGCTTGGTACATACGCACGAATTTGCTCTGCGTAAAGTTTCATATAGTCAGTTGAAGCAACGGTTGGTAAATCTTTCAACACTTGTGCAACATAAGGAACACGCTGTGTCTCAGTTGGGTGTAATAAGTTCCAACGAGCCACATCCGCACCATCGCGACCTAATTCGTTGAATGATGGTGCTGAGAACACATCTGCAGTTACACCATACTCGTTCGCAAGAATTTGTGCCGCTGCACGCACATGACGCATAATCGCACCAGAGCTTAATAATTGAACGTGACCTTTTCCTTTACCCTCAACGGTTTCAAATTTATATAAACCTTTACGGATACCCTCTTCTGCACCTGCAGGCATTGCGGGCTGTTCAGTCACTTCGTTTAATGTAGTAATGTAATAGAAGATGTCTTCTTGTTTTTCACCATACATACGGTTGATACCATCTTGAACAATCACTGCAACCTCAAATGCGAATGCCGGATCGTAAGTGACACAGTTAGGAATTACACCTGCTTGAATATGGCTATGACCATCTTCGTGTTGTAAGCCTTCGCCGTTTAAAGTTGTACGACCTGAGGTACCACCGATCATAAAGCCACGTGCTAATTGGTCACCCGCTAACCACATCATATCGCCTACACGTTGGAAACCAAACATTGAGTAGTAGATAAAGAATGGAATCATCGGAAGATTACTTACCGAGTAAGATGTTGCTGCAGCAACCCAAGATGCTGTTGCGCCTAATTCGTTGATACCTTCTTGTAATACTTGACCATCTGTCGCTTCACGGTAGTAAGCGACTAAATCACGGTCTGATGGCACATAGTTTTGACCATGTGGGTTGTAAATACCGATTTGACGGAATAAACCTTCCATACCAAAAGTACGAGCTTCATCAGCGATAATTGGCACAATTTGTTTACCGATATTTTTATCTTTTAATAGCGTATTTAGTACACGAGAGAATGCCATTGTGGTTGAAATGCCACGTGGTTGCTCATCTAATAACGCTTGGAACTCAGATAACTCCGGCACTTTGAAATCAACTGTAAATTTCGGTTGACGTACAGGCACATAACCGTTTAATGCTTTACGTTTACCGTGTAAGTAGTTGTGCTCTTCCGAACCTTCTGCAAATTTCACGTATTCTAAGTTTTCAACTTGCTCATCTGTTAATGGTAATTCAAAGTAGTCACGGAAGCCTTTTAAGCTTTCTAATGACATTTTTTTCGATTGGTGAGCGGTATTTTTACTTTCTGCCTCAGGAATACGGTAGCCTTTTACTTGGTGCGCTAAGATCACAACCGGTTTATCTGATTTTTGTGCTTTAGCATAAGCCGCATAAAGTTTCTCAGAATCGTGAGCTCCACGACGTAATGCCCAGATCTCATCATCTGTCATATCAGCCACTAATGCCGCTGTTTCAGGATAACGACCGAAGAAGTGTTCACGAACGTAAGCACCGTTTTTAGACTTAAAGGTCAAGTAGTCACCATCAACAACTTCCATCATTAATTGGCTTAATTTACCTGTAGTATCCTTGGCAAATAATTTATCCCATGAGCTACCCCATAAGACTTTAATTACTTCCCAACCTGCACCGGTAAATAGTGCTTCCAATTCTTGAACGATTTTACCGTTACCGTTTACAGGGCCATCTAAACGCTGTAAGTTACAACTGATAGTGAAAATTAAGTTATTTAATTTTTCACGTCCTGCAAATGATAATGCACCTTTAGATTCGATTTCATCCATCTCACCATCGCCTAAAAATGCATAGACTTTTTGAGCTGAAGTATCTTTTAACCCACGGTTTTCCAAATATTTTAAGAAACGCGCTTGGTAGATTGCATTAACAGGACCTAAACCCATAGATACTGTTGAGAATTGCCAGAATTCAGGCATTAATTTAGGGTGAGGATAAGAAGAAAGACCATCTACAAAAGCCTCTTGACGGAAATTATCCATTTGTTCGGCTGTAATACGTCCTTCTAAAAATGCACGACCATACATACCCGGGGCAGCGTGACCTTGGAAGAATACTAAATCGCCGCCATCTTTTTCTGTAGGTGCTCTAAAGAAGTGATTAAAACACACTTCATACATCGTTGCAGCCGATTGGAATGTTGAAATATGACCACCTAAGTCAAGATCTTTTTTCTGACTACGTAAAACCGATGCAATTGCGTTCCAACGTACAGCAGAACGAATACGACGTTCGATTTTATGATCACCCGGGTAGGCAGGCTGTTCTGAAACAGGAATCGTATTCACATAATCAGTTGTAACACCTGTTGGCAATGCAACACCGCCAGCTCGAGCTTGGCTGATAACTTGTTCAACGATAAATTGCGCTCGTTCTACGCCTTCTTCACGAATTAATGAATCAAGTGATTCTAACCAATCTTGAGTTTCGATTGGATCTACGTCATTTTTCAAGTTCTCTGACATAGTATTCTTCCTTATATTGATGATTGAGGTAATAAATAACAAAATATTAACAATTTTTGTTTGTTTGATGATTTTTAGACCATTTTTGCCAAAAAAATTTTTTTATTTAACGATTATTTCAGCTTCAAATGTATTTGAGAAAATCTTAAAATCATTTTTAAAAACACATTATCTATTTGATTTTTAAACACTTTTTATTGGTTTTATAAAATTTGTTTAAATTTTGTAGATAAATTTGCAGTGCAAGATAACAAAAATAGCTAAATTTGTCTATTTTTGCTAAAAGGTAAATTAGAGCAAATGACACTTAATTTGCTAAAAATAAAGCAAGAAATGCTGTTTTTATCTGATAATAGATAATAAAACTTATCTTAAATTCAGTTAAAGTAGCGTATTTCTCACTATTTATAAGGTTTTTATTAGCTTTACATTTTTGGCAAGAGCCTGAATTAAAGATGGTCCTTGATAAATCATTGCAGAATAGACTTGCAATAAACTCGCACCTGCATCAATTTTCTCCTGACCACTTTCAACAGAGTGAATCCCTCCACTACCGATAATAGGTACCTTCCCCTTCAATTCCTGTGACAGTCTTGAAATCAATCGGGTGCTTAATTCATTTAAGGGTTTACCACTTAAGCCGCCTTGCTGCTCGGCATGTGTAAGGCCTACTATCGTATCTCGAGAGAGCGTAGTATTCCCGGCTATTACCCCATCAATTTGATGACGAAGCAAACTATCTGAGACCGAATCAATCTCTTCATCATTCAGATCAGGGGCAATTTTTAATACAAGCGGTTTATATTTGGTAAATTTTTGCGAAAGTTGAGCTTGTTCTTGTTTTAAATTCTTCAGTAAATCATCTAAGGCTTCACCATATTGCAAACTGCGTAAATTTTTTGTATTGGGTGATGATATATTCACTGTAATATAATCGGCATATTCATATACTTTTCGTAAACAAATTTGATAGTCATCCCAACTTTTCTCAATAGGTGTAACGGCATTTTTACCGATGTTAATGCCTAAAATACCGTCATACTGTGACTTCTTGACATTCTCAACAAGCACATCTACTCCATAATTATTAAAGCCATTACGATTAATAATTCCCTCTGCCTCAAGAACTCTGAATTGGCGTGGTTTTGGATTTCCATCCTGTGCTAATGGCGTAACTGTCCCCACTTCGACAAAGCCAAATCCTAACTTACCAAAACCATCAATTGCCTCACCATTTTTATCCGCCCCGGCTGCCAAGCCGATTGGATTTTTAAATTTTAGCCCCATTACTTCTGTCGGATTATTAGGAACAGGTAGCAAAGAGAAAGGCAACTTCCCTATTAAAGAAAGAGCTTGAATTGAGAATTGATGTGCATTTTCTGCATCAAGAGAAAACAGCACTTTTCGAATTAAAGAATACATAAAATATAATATTTACCTAAAGATTTAACATATAAAAAAGCCCAATCTTTCGACCGGGCTCCTTAATTAAATAAATTTATGCGTCAAACATAGCAGAAATTGACTCTTCATTGCTAATACGGCGAATAGCTTCAGCAAGCATTCCAGATAATGTTAAAACACGAACTTTATTCAATGCTTTAATCTCATTTGATAATGGAATAGTATCTGTTACCACAACTTCATCCAACGCAGGATTTGCTAAGTTTTGAGCTGCTGTGCCAGAGAAAACAGCATGAGTTGCATAAGCAAACACACGTCGAGCACCACGCTCTTTTAATGCTTCAGCCGCTTTCACTAAAGTACCACCGGTATCAATCATATCATCAACTAAAATACAATCACGATCAGCCACATCACCGATAATATGCATTACTTGAGAAACATTCGCTTTTGGACGACGTTTATCAATAATTGCCATATCAGTATCATTTAACAATTTTGCCACTGCACGAGCACGCACTACCCCGCCAATATCCGGAGAAACAACGATAGGATTGACTAAATCTGACTTTTTCAAAATATCATCAATCAGCACAGGTGAGCCAAAAACGTTATCAACCGGCACATCGAAGAAACCTTGGATTTGCTCAGCATGTAAGTCACAGGTCAATACTCTATCAACACCTACGCTTGATAAAAAATCCGCAATCACTTTAGCGGTAATCGGCACACGGGCTGAACGCACACGACGATCTTGACGGGCATAGCCAAAATAAGGAATCACCGCAGTAATACGACCGGCTGAAGCACGGCGTAAGGCATCAACCATAACAATCAATTCCATTAAATTATCATTAGTCGGTGCACAAGTTGATTGCACGATGAAAATGTCGCCCCCACGTACATTTTCGTTAATTTGCACTTGAATTTCACCATCACTAAAACGACCAACGATTGCATTTCCTAAAGAAGTATAAAGATGTTTTGCAATACGATTAGCAAGTTCCGGAGTGGCGTTTCCCGCAAACAGTTTAATATCTGACATGAATTGATCCTTCGATTAATGATGGTTAGATTTGGAATATAATTTTTGATGTAATGGCGAAATATTTTGCCCTTTTGCTACAAACCCAAATATATGTTGAGGTTTATGTGCAAAAACCTGCTCTGCTTCGGCTTTAGAGCTAAATTCGGCAAAAATACAAGCTCCTGTGCCTGTTAGCCTGAACTGTGCATATTGTAACAATTCTTGCATAAGATCTTCAACCTCTGAATATTGATTACGCACAACTTTTTCGCAATCGTTTGCCCAGGTTGAAGAGAGTAATTCGGTCAATGTGCGTTTTTCAGTATTTCTGGGTAAATTAGGATCATTAAAAACAACAGCGGTAGAAATCGAGACTTCAGGCTTCATCACTACATACCATTTTTCTTCGGGAGAACAAGGCGTTAAAATCTCCCCAACACCTTCAGCAAATGCCGAAATGCCTCTCACAAAAATAGGCACATCAGCCCCTAATAAAAGCCCTAATTCCGCAAGCTGTTCAAGTGAAAGCCCGGTTTTCCATAAATGATTAAGCCCGACTAGCACAGTTGCCGCATTGGAAGACCCGCCACCGACACCGCCACCCATGGGCAAATTTTTACGGATACCGATTCTTGCCCCTTTGCTACAAGCGGTTGTTTTTTGCAAAAGTTTTGCAGCTCGATAAATCAGATTATCCTCCACTGCAACACCCTGCACTTGGTTTGTTAATTCAATTTCAGGATTGTCTGTGATTTCAATGTCGATTTCATCCCCAAAATCCAAAAATTGGAACAGGGTTTGCAATTCGTGATAGCCATCTAAACGCTTGCCGGTAATATATAAAAATAAATTTAATTTTGCCGGACTCGGTAAAATCACTTTAGTCATTAATAAGCCCATTTCTCAATACGGATTTTCAACGTTTGGGTACCGTTTTCCAGTACAATCAGCTTTGGTAAATTCGGCACACGATCTTCATGATATTCCACATAGCTGGCTTTCCAAACTGTACCGTTTAGTGGATAACTAAATTGTGAAAGCTGACGCTTTTCATTCACCACATAATTTCCCTCTTTTTCCGGTTGTCCTTTTACCCAATAGGCGAACTGGTCGATTGGGAAAGACACGCCGATAATCTCTTGCATTAACGCATCGATATCACGATCCGAACTTGAATTTCCTTCACTATCAGACACCGTTAAACCCCGTTTGGTACGCTGTAATTTCATGGATTTACTTGAGAGATTTGAGGAAAGCTCTAAGCCAAAATGAATAGGATTATCATATTGCCACTTAAAGTGCGAAGAAAAACGCTCTTCCGGAGAAATATAGCCAAACTGCCCACTTGCTTTATAGCTTTGAATTTTAGCCAACTGAGCCAAATGTTGCTGCCACTTTGGATCATCATGAGCAATTTGCACCGTTGGTGTTTGTACTTCCGTCGGCGCATCTAAAACCGAATTACAAGCAGTTAACATCAACATTGCACTTAACGATAATAATTTTGTGATTTTTTTCATAGTATTCTCAAATATAAAACAACAAGCGGTCTTATTTTCAATAAATTTTGCAATTTTTCAGATAAAAATAACCGCTTGCGATATTAAAATTAATTAAGCACCGAACTGCAAGCTATGCAGTTGTTTATAAGCCCCACCAAATGCCAGCAAATCAGCATGATTACCACGCTCAATAATATCGCCTTGCTCAACAACTAAAATTTCATCCGCTTTTTCAATAGTAGATAAACGGTGAGCGATCACCAATACTGTGCGATCTTTTTGTAACGTATCCAATGCTGATTGAATTGCTCGCTCCGATTCGGTATCCAATGCGGAAGTTGCTTCATCAAGTATCAATACCGGTGAATTACGTAATAAGGCTCGAGCAATCGCCAAACGCTGGCGCTGACCGCCGGATAAACTGGCTCCATTTTCGCCAATAACAGTATCTAGCCCATTGTCTAATTTTTCAATAAATTCCATAGCATGAGCAGCTTTAGCCGCAGCGATAATTTGCTCACGACTATATTTATCAGTCGCAGCATAAGCAATATTATTCGCGATAGTATCGTTAAACAGATGTACTTGCTGAGAAACTACCGAGCAATGTTCACGCAAGTTTTTTAATCTGTAATCTTGAATATTAATGCCATCTAATAAAATTTCACCACTATCAATATCATAAAAACGGGTCAACAATTTAGCAATGGTTGATTTACCCGAGCCTGAACGCCCTACTAATGCAACCGTTTTTCCTTTTGGAATAGTAAAAGAGATCTGATTTAACGCTTTTTCATCTTTGCCTTCATAAGTAAAACTCACATTTCTGAATTCTACGTTACCCTCAGCTCTCTCTACTACCGTTGTTCCTTGATCTTTTTCCGTTTTTAAATCTAAAAACTCAAACAAGGTTTGGCACGCAGCCATACCACGTTGGAATTGTGAGTTAACATTAGTGAGTGATTTTAATGGACGAAGCATTGCCATCATTGACGAAAAAACCACAGTAAAAGAACCCGCAGTTAAATTTTCGCTCATGACTTCAGGAAAAGTAGCGACATAAAGCACTGCCGATAAAGCAAAAGAAGCAATTAATTGCACCACTCCGTCAGAAATACCATCGGCAGAAACCACCTTCATACCTTTACGACGCATATCATTACTTACTCGCTCAAAGCGTTCCTTTTCGACTTCATGCCCGCCAAAAGATAATACTTCTTTATGCCCTTTTAGCATTTGCTCGGTTGTAACCGTTAATTCGCCCATTGAGCTTTGAATATTACGGCTTAATTTGCGGAAATATTTAGAGACGAAACCGATCAAAATCCCGATAATCGGAGCCATAATAAATAAGACAATCGAAAGCTGCCAACTGGTATAAATCATCACCACAAATAAAGAGATTAAATAAGCCCCTTCACGCACAATAGTGACTAACGAATGGGAGGAGGAGGTTGCTACCATTTCGGTATCATAAGTAACACGGGAAAGTAAACGCCCGGTCGGGTTATTGTCAAAATAGCTGACCGGCATATACATCAAATGTTGGAAAATTTTACGGCGTAGGGTCATCACTACTTTGCCGGAAACCCAAGCTAAGCAATAGCTTGCAATATAATTGGTTACCCCACGAACTAAAATAAAAACTATAACTAAAACAGCCATTAATTTTAAAAAGCTGTTATCTGCCTTACCAAACCCCTCATCTAATAGCGGTTTTAGCAAATAAATTAAGCTGGAATCTACCAACGCATTAAGCACTAAAGCAATTGCTCCTGCAATCAAGCCTACCTTAAACGGACTAATAGTCGGCCATAACCTTTTGAAGGTTTTAACAGTGGAGAGATCTTTTTCTTGAGTTATTTGTTCTTGCATAAATTCTCTATTTTTATTGAAAAATCAGACTATTGTACATGGATTTCGGGCAGTTACAAAATTAATAAAATAAAGTAATAACCATCTTAAAAATAAAAGGGGCCAATATAGAAGAAAGCACACCACAAGCCACTAATGCAATAGAACTATAACTTCCCGCTTTAAGGCTATATTCCAAACATCTACCGGTACCCAAAGCATGTGAAGCAGCGCCCATACTTAACCCAATAGCCCGAATATTTCGTACTCTGGCAAAACGTAATAGTAGAAAACCAAAAATTGCGCCAACTAACCCTGCAATCATTACACCTACCGCCATAATTGCTACATTTCCATTAATTTCATTGTTGATAATCACTGCCATTGGCATTGAAACCGATTTTGGTAGCACTGCGGCTAAAATTGCTTGGTCTGCTCCGAATAATAACGCAAAACCTATTCCGGTCAGAAGGGTAACAAAAGTGCTAAATACTAAAATAAATAAAATTTCACGCCATTTTTTTCGGATCTGTGGAAGTTGCTCATAAAAAGGTAACGCTAATGCTACCACAGAGACACCTAAGAAATTATTTAGTGGGAAATTACCTTGATAATAGTCATGATAAGAAATTTTAAAAAACAATAATATCGTAATAAGAAATACTAGTGCGATTAAAAATGGATTTAAAATAGTACTGCGTAATTTTTGGCTGACTTTTAATCCAATCCAAAAAGCAACCATTGTTAAAAGAGAATATAAATAAATCATCTTAGCCCCTCTTATTTATTTTTCTATGAAAGATCCATTGTGCAAAAACACCAATCAGAACAAGAGAAAGGGAGGTGCTTAAAATATTGGATAACACAAGAGAGTTTAGGTTTTGAGCTAACAAATCAAAATGTTCCACCAACTCTACACAAATCGGTAAAAAAAAGAGCGTCATATATCGGATTAATAATCGCCCACCAGGTATTACCCAGTCAACTTTGATTATGCCACTCACTAATCCCATTAAAAGTAGTAACATGCCTAAAATGCTATCTGGAATCCCAATAGGGAAAAAATAAACCATTAATTTCCCTAAATATAAAAACATAAACAATAAAACCAAGGATAACAAAACTCTAATAATTTTTAACAGCATATTTCCTCCAAAAACAACATACAAGCGGCCAATTTTTCATTATTTTTGTAAAAAACTTTGTACATTTAACCACTTACAATCTCAAAATAACTAAGTATTTTTTAAAAACTGAACCACCTCATCTAAATCTCGCGTCCGCCTTGAAGGTGGTAAGCTTTTTAAGAAAGTTTGCCCATAATTTCGCATCACTAAACGGGAATCACAAATAATCACCACACCTCGGTCGCTCACATCACGAATTAAACGTCCTACCCCCTGTTTTAGAGTGATAACGGCCTCTGGGATCTGAATATCGTTAAACGGCTCACCACCTTGCAGTTTGCAATCTTCCATTCGTGCTTTTAGCAATGGCTCGTCCGGTGAAGAAAAAGGTAATTTATCGATAATCACCAAAGATAAATCATCGCCCCTCACATCAATTCCCTCCCAAAAGCTTTGGGTAGCAACTAAAACCGAATTACCTTCCTTCACAAATTTTTCTAACAAACGACTCTTGCTGGTTTCACCTTGCAATAACACATTTAGTGAACTATGTTCTCGTAAAAAGTCTGCCAAACCCCGCATCATATAATAAGAGGTGCAAAGTAAAAAACAACGCCCGTTGTTAGCTTCAATCACAGGCTGCAACATCTGCCCTAATGCAGTTAAAGTATGAGATTTGTTAGTATCCGGCAAATAGCGTGGCACACAAAGCAATGACTGATTTTGATAATCGAACGGACTTTGTAACACTAATTGCTCAGCATTTTCAATGCCTAGACGTTGACAAAAATGGTTAAAATTGCCACCAACCTCTAGCGTCGCAGAAGTAAAAACCCAGCCAATCTTTTGATTTTTAAGCTGCTCACCAAACTTATCTGCTACCGTTAAAGGCGTGATATGCAACCCGAAAGACCGACCATTAATCTCATACCAATAGCAATAGCCTGTTACGTTAGTGTCCATTAATTTTTTCAGTTGAACTTTCACTTCCGCCAACCGCTCGAAAATTTTATCCAAAGTTTCCGAACGCCCGAGAGATTTCTTCACTACTTCACTTAAAAAATCAATATTTTCAGATACTTTCACCAAGCCATCTACTACTTTTTGGTCACGAAACAGCTCTCGCAAATTCCCCCTAATTTGCCCTTCTCCACCAATTAATAAACGAAAATCTTGCACTACTTTGGTGAGATGATCCGAAGCCTTGCCCAGTTGAGCTGCATCTTTTAATTCCGTGCGATAAACAATATTAGTATCTTTGCAAATATCAAAAAGTTGGCGGGAAGAGAGCGATTGTCCAAAATATTGGCTAGCGATGTCAGGTAGTTGATGGGCTTCATCAAAAATCACTAATTCTGCCTCAGGGATAAGCTCACCAAAGCCGGTTTCTTTCACCGCCATATCTGCACAAAACAGATGATGATTAACCACAACCACATCGGCTTCCATTGCCTTACGCCGCGCCTGTACCACATAGCAATCTTTAAAATGCGGGCAATCAGAGCCTAAACAACTTTCAGTTGTACTCACTAATTGCGGTAAAATCGGGCTATCTTCAGCAATCGTAACACATTCGCTGAGATCACCGCTTTTAGTCAAATTTTGCCACTTAGTGACCTTTTTCAAATCAGCAAGGACAGATTTATCGCCTAATACTCCCATCGCCACGACTTGATCCAATCGTTCTAGACAGAGATAGTTTGCCCGCCCTTTCAACAAAGCCACTTTACCTTTATATTTCAAGGCTTTTTGAATAGTAGGGAGATCTCGATTAAAAAGCTGATCTTGTAAGTTTTTCGAGCCGGTGGAGACAATGGTTTTTTTACCCGACAGCAACGCCGGCACCAAATAGGCAAAAGTTTTACCCGTACCGGTACCGGCTTCAACCACTACAGGAGTAGCAAATTTGACTGCTTTTCCGACCGCTTGAGCCATTTCCAGCTGTGCTTCTCTTGGGCGAAAGCCTTTGATATTTTGGCTTAATAAACCGTCTTCATTAAACGCATTGAGAATTTTATTGTCGTATTTTGTCATTTAAAATAAGACAAGCGGTTGAATTTGCAAAATATTTTACAAAAAACCGCTTGTAGAATAGTAATTTGTCAGTTTCCTAATAATAAACCATCATCACTGAGTTGCTCGTGACGATTTTGTTGAAACAGTTCCAGTAAATCAGGAACATCCATTTTTTTACGTTGCTCACCAGAAACATCAAAGGCAACTTGCCCTTGATGCAGCATTACCGTACGATCGCCATAATCTAGCGCTTGACGCATGGAATGCGTTACCATAAGAGTGGTTAACTTCTGCTCTCGCACGATTTTATTGGTTAATTCCAACACGAAGTCGGTAGTTTTCGGATCTAAAGCTGCAGTATGCTCATCGAGCAACAAAATATTAGACGGTTGAAGAGAGGCCATTAATAAACTTACCGCTTGGCGTTGTCCGCCGGACAATCTTCCCATCTGATCTGTTAAACGATTCTCTAAGCCCAATCCTAAAAGAAAGAGTTTTTCTTTGAACAATTCGCGCATCTGGCGTCTAATTGCAAACCCCAAACCACGTTTACCACCACGCTGATAAGCAAGAGCCATATTTTCTTCAATCGTTAGACTTTCACAGGTACCTGCCATTGGATCTTGGAATACTCTTGCCACTTGGCTTGCTCGCTGCCAAGTAGTAGTGTTATTAACTTTATTACCCTGAATTAAAATTTCGCCCGAATCTACTTCGCAATCACCGCTAATAGCATTTAGCATCGTAGATTTACCTGCTCCGTTGCTGCCAATGACAGAAACAAATTCACCTTGTTCAACTTTTAATGATAAACCTCGCAAAACCGGATTTTCAATTGCGGTGCCTTTATTGAAGGTAATAAATAGGTTATTTAATTCAATCATATTACCCCCTTTAATTCGCGAGTTTTTGCTTGATTCTTGGCAAAGCTAATACAATTATTACAAGTAAAGCAGTAATTAAATTTAAATCTTGCGGCCCAAAGCCAATGCCGTTTAAGGTATCATTATTCAAGGCCAAAGCAATAAAGCAACGATATAACACCGAGCCGATAATCACGGCAAATGTAAGCCAAATAATGCGTTTTACCGAGAATATTGCTTCACCGATAATCACTGCTGCAAGCCCGATAACAATGGTCCCCACGCCGATAGAAATATCCACACCGCCATTACTTTGTACATATAAAGCGCCACCTAATGCAATCAAAGCATTAGATATTGCCATACCGAGAATAGTCATTTTATTCACAGCAATGCCTTGTGCTTTAGCCATTCGGCTGTTCGTGCCGGTGGCTCTGATTGCTAAGCCGGTTTCCGTTGCAAAAAACAGATCGAACAAGCATTTCACCACCACTACAACCAACAATGCCATCACTAATCGCACTAACGCCAGTTGCAGATCATTTTCAATCAGCATCACATCATAAATCGTCGTTTCACCAAGAATTGCGATATTCGGCATTCCCATAATGCGTAAATTGATGGAATAAAGTGCTATCATCATCAAAATACTGGCAAGCAATTTTTCAATTTTAAAGCCGATATGCAAGCTTGCGGTAATCATTCCTGCCACTGCTCCGGCTAAAGTACCATATAGCGTAGCAAGCCAAGGATCGACTTGACTTAAAATGCTGATCACACACACCGCACCACCTAAAGGAAAACTGCCGTCTGCGGTTAAATCGGGGAAATCGAGAATTTTATAGGAAATCAGCACACCTAAAGCAACAAGGGCATAGATTAAGCCTAGCTCTAAGGCACCAATCCAGGTGATATTCGTTAAAAACGAACTGAGAAAATGAATAATACTGTCCATTTGTTGTTATTTTATTATAGTTAAATAAAGTGAAAATAATCGCACTACTATAGTAGTACAAATTTATGCGGCATTTTACGCTATTTTAAAGATAAAATCAGCTAATTATTTATATTTGCAACTTTTTCGAAAAAAATGACCGCTTTCTTCCATCCTAAATCGCTTTATATTTATTTGTATTTTCTCATTGTTTCTTGCGTTAGCTCAAAATTAATTTATATAACTGCAGTAAAATTAACACAAAATTCTCTTGATATCGGATGACCTATGTTAAACAAATGGTTTCTAACAAAAAATACCTTTCTAGCCGTCAAACCTTTTAGTGCATTAAAAGATGCTTTTCAGGCAGGTTATACTCAAAAACATTTAGTACGCGATATTATTGCCGGCCTAACCGTTGGCGTTATTGCCATTCCGCTTTCTATGGCATTGGCAATTGCTAGTGGCGTGCCGCCACAGCACGGTTTATACACAGCAATTGTGGCCGGCTTTGTAATAGCCTTAACAGGAGGATCAAGGTTTAATATTTCAGGACCAACAGCCGCATTTGTGGTTATTTTATACCCTGTCACACAACAATTCGGTTTAAGCGGACTTTTAATGGCAACGTTGCTTTCGGGAATTATCTTAGTACTAATGGCGTTACTACGTTTAGGACGTTTAATTGAATACATTCCTCTCCCGGTTACCTTAGGTTTTACCTGTGGGATAGGTATTGTGATTGCGACCCTCCAAATTAAAGATTTTCTGGGTTTAACCGTTAGTGAGATGCCCGAACACTATATCGGAAAAGTCAATACACTTTTGACCGCCTTACCTACAATAAACTGGGCGGATACCTTAGTCGGCATCGCGACTTTTTTCATATTGACTCACTGGCATAAATTAAGATTACCGATTCCGGGGCATTTACCTGCGGTGATTATCGGTACGCTTTTATCGCTATTACTTATTTCATTTGGGAGTCATGTAGCAACTATTGGGACAGCTTTCCAATATGTTCTGCCGGATGGCACGATTGAATATGGTATTCCAAGTGTACTGCCGGAATTTACACTGCCTTGGAATATGCCTAATCCACAAGGGGAAAAAGTTAATTGGAATCTCACAAACCTCCAAGCATTATTACCTGCAGCTTTTTCAATGGCTATGCTTGGTGCAATTGAATCACTATTATGTGCGGTAGTTTGCGATAACATGACCAATACTAAACACCATCCTAACAATGAATTACTCGCACAAGGGCTAGGCAATATTACCTCACCATTTTTAGGCGGTATTACCGCAACAGCAGCTATTGCACGTTCAGCTGCTAATGTAAGATCAGGTGCAGTTTCCCCAATATCCAGCATGGTTCATGCGTTACTGGTTTTATTTGCATTATTATTCTTTGCTAAAGCACTCTCTTACTTACCGCTTTCATCAATGGCAGCCTTATTGCTGGTTGTTGCGTGGAATATGGCGGATATTCCTCAAATTATTCAGCTCATCCGCCGTTCAGGAAAAAATGAAATTGCGGTGTTAATCACTTGCATTACGCTGACTGTATTATTTGATATGGTTATTGCAATTACAGTTGGCGTGTTGCTGGCAAGCCTATTATTCATTCGCACCATTGCAGAAATGACAAAAACCATTGAAATGGCTGCACCGCAAGATTTGGAAGATGTTTTAGTTTATCGAATCAGTGGACCACTCTTTTTTGCCGCTGCCGATAATTTATTTGCTGATTTACACGAAAAAACCATTCATACCGACCAAGAAATCAAACATATCGTTCTACAATGCGATGCAGTTACGGTACTTGATGCAGGAGGAATTCATGCTCTCACTCGCTTTGTTCAGCACATGCTACCGCACCAGAAGCTTTATATGAGCAATGTACAATTTCAGCCGATGCGAATGTTAGTGCGTTCGCAAAAAATCGTACCGGAAATTCAGCAAATTCAATTCAGTAGTGATTTAGAATCTGTTTTTGAAAAGATTAGACAGGCAGAATTGCAACAAAGTTAAATAATGATAAAAAACAAGCGGTTATATTTTTAGTATTTTTTGCAATTGCAAAATTTTAGAAAAATATAACCGCTTGTACCCAAGATTAGCCCTTCGCTAATATTTCTTTCAAGAATCTTGCAGTGTGAGAACGCTTGTCTTTAGCCACCTGTTCCGGTGTGCCGGTTGCGATAATTTCACCACCACCGCTACCGCCTTCCGGGCCAAGATCCACAATCCAGTCTGCGGTTTTAATCACATCTAAATTATGTTCGATTACCACAATAGTATTTCCTTGATCACGCAAGCGATGTAATACCGATAATAATTGCTTAATATCCGCAAAATGTAAGCCTGTTGTTGGCTCATCAAGAATATAGAGTGTTTTACCTGTATCTCGTTTAGAAAGCTCGGTCGCTAATTTCACCCGTTGTGCTTCACCGCCTGAAAGTGTGGTAGAAGATTGCCCTAAACGGATATAAGACAAGCCCACATCCATCAAAGTTTGTAGTTTACGAGCAATCATTGGGACAGGAGCAAAAAACTCTCTTGCTTCTTCTACTGTCATATCCAGTACTTGATGAATCGTTTTGCCTTTATAGCGAATTTCCAAGGTTTCACGGTTATAACGCTTACCTTTACAATGGTCGCACGGCACATAAACATCTGGTAAAAAGTGCATCTCTACCTTAATTACACCATCGCCTTGACAAGCCTCGCAACGTCCGCCTCTTACGTTAAAGCTAAACCGCCCAACGTTGTAACCTCTGGCTCGTGCTTCTTGTGTGCCGGCAAAGAGTTCACGAATAGGAGTAAACAAACCTGTGTAAGTTGCCGGATTGGAACGAGGTGTTCGCCCAATCGGGCTTTGGTCGATGTCAATTACCTTATCGAAATGTGATAAGCCATCAATGGATTCATAAGGAGCAACATCACTGTTTTCCGCGCGGTTTAACGCATTTTGGGCAAGCGGGAACAAGGTATCATTGATTAAAGTCGATTTACCCGAACCCGACACGCCGGTAATACAAGTGAATAAACCCACCGGAATTTCAAGCTTCACCTTTTTCAAGTTATTGCCGCTTGCACCTGTTAAAGTCAGTAATTTCGAACCGTCATAAGGTACTCTTTGAGCGGGGATCTTAATTTTCTGCTTACCGGATAAAAACTGCCCTGTAATAGAGTCGTTAATTTGCATAATTTCGGCGGCTGTGCCTTGAGCAATAACTTGCCCACCATGAACACCGGCCCCCGGACCAATATCCACAATATGATCAGCGGCTCGAATCGCATCTTCATCGTGTTCAACCACAATCACGGTGTTACCTAAATTGCGTAAATGCACTAAAGTATTAAGTAGGCGTTCGTTATCCCGCTGGTGTAATCCGATAGAAGGTTCATCCAACACATACATTACGCCTACCAAGCCTGCACCAATTTGACTGGCAAGACGGATTCGTTGAGCCTCCCCTCCGGAAAGGGTTTCTGCCGAACGGGAAAGCGAGAGATAATTCAAGCCAACATTGACTAAAAACTGCAAACGCTCGCGAATTTCTTTTAAGATCTTCTCGGCAATTTTCTCTTTTTGCCCTGAAAGCTTAATCTCTTCAAAGAAAGTTAATGCCTCACCAATACTTTTTTCAGATACCATCGGCAAATTGGTTTTATCTAAAAATACATAGCGAGCCTCACGGCGAAGTCGGGAACCTTCACACTCCACACAAGGGCGAGTATTAATATATTTTGCCAACTCTTCTCGCACGGAGTTCGATTCTGTTTCTTTATAGCGGCGAGCCATATTATTCAACACACCCTCAAAAAGGTGCTTGCGTTTGACTTTATCACCTCGATCGTTCACATAAACGAACTCAATTTCTTCTTTGCTACCATTTAAAATAATTTGTTGATATTTTTTCGGTAGCTGGCCAAATGGCGTTTCTAAGTCAAAACCATAATGCTCGGCAACTGCCTTCAATAACCCGAAATAATAGAAACTACGGCGATCCCAGCCTTTAATAGCGCCAGAAGCTAACGAAACATCGTAATTCTGAATCACTTTTTTCTCATCAAAAAATTGCTCAACGCCCAAACCATCACAAGTCGGGCAAGCCCCTGCTGGGTTATTAAAGGAAAACAAGCGAGGCTCTAATTCGTGTAACGAATAGCCACAATGCGGACAAGCAAAGCTAGAAGAAAAGACTATTTCTTCTGCATTTGGATCGTCCATATCGGCAATGATTGCCGTTGAGCCGGATAACTCTAACGCGGTTTCAAAAGATTCCGCCAAACGGGTAGCTAAATCGGCTCGGACTTTAAAGCGATCAACTACAACTTCAATAGTATGTTTTTTCTGTAGTTCTAATGCAGGAGGGTCTGAAAGATCACAAATTTCTCCATCAATTCTTGCTCTTAAATAACCACTAGCGGTCAAATTTTCCAATAATTTTACGTGTTCACCCTTACGATCTTTCACCACCGGAGCAAGTAACATTAAGCGCTTGCCTTCAGGCTCCTCCAATACTCTATCAACCATTTGAGAAATAGTTTGTGCTGCAAGTGGCACATCATGTTCAGGGCAACGAGGCTCCCCCACTCGAGCAAACAATAAACGCAAATAGTCATGAATTTCCGTAACTGTCCCTACCGTAGAACGAGGGTTATGTGAAGTGGATTTTTGCTCAATGGAAATCGCCGGAGAAAGCCCCTCAATATGATCAACATCCGGTTTTTCCATTAGCGAAAGAAATTGACGGGCATAGGCTGAAAGTGACTCGACGTAACGGCGTTGCCCTTCTGCATAGAGCGTATCAAAAGCTAAAGAGGATTTTCCCGAGCCGGACAGCCCGGTAATGACGATAAATTTATCTCTAGGTAAAGTTAAATTAATATTTTTTAAATTATGCGTTCTTGCTCCGCGAATATCGATATATTGCATTTTTTTCGTCCGATTTGGTGTGCTAAATTTTCGATCATTATCGCATATTTTCATAAAACTGTACAAAATATCAGTTTTCTTATATTCAACTTTCTAATTTTGCGGTAGAATGTTTTCGAATTTCTTAATTAATTGAATCACAGAGGATTTTATGGCTGGTATCAATAAAGTAATTATTGTCGGAAACCTAGGTAACGACCCTGAAATGCGTACAATGCCAAACGGCGAAGCAGTTGCAAACATTAGCGTTGCAACATCTGAGAGTTGGACAGATAAAAATACCGGCGAACGCCGTGAAATAACAGAATGGCATCGAATCGTATTTTACCGTCGTCAAGCTGAAGTTTGTGGTCAATATTTGCGCAAAGGATCACAGGTTTATGTGGAAGGTCGCCTACGTACTCGTAAATGGCAAGATCAGAATGGACAAGACAGATATACTACTGAAATTCAAGGTGATGTTTTACAAATGTTAGGTGGTCGCAACCAAGGTAATGAAATGGGTAGTCAACCGGGTAGTTGGGGCAGCTCAGCGCCGGCAGGCAACAGCTATAACCAAGGCAATAGTAATTACGGTTATAGTCAAACCTCAAACTCAGCACCACAGCAATCAAAACCTGCACCTCAAGCTGAGCCTGCGATGAATAATTTTGATGATGATATTCCATTCTAAATTTGTCAAAATAGAGCGTAAAATATAAGAGAGAGCGTTGTAATACAACGCTCTCTTTTTTACTGTATTCTAGATAAATACAAACTTGGATAATTCATCAATGAACTTAATATTAAGCTTCATATTGTACAAGGTTCAAATAATGTTAAAAATATTTACCATAAGAAGCTGCAAGGTTGATTTAGACCAACTTTTGATGTCTAGCTAAAACAAAAAAAGGATTAAGTTTCAAAAAATTTAATCCTTTTCTTTAGATTTACTGTTCACTAACGAGCGAAATTACGCGCGTTTGAAATCCAAGTGAACTAATTTTGGTTTGGTTGGGTGGCGTTGAATCGCTTGAACTTTAACTTGCTCTTCTTTACCCGCAACAACGATAGTTAACACTTCGCTATAAAACGCATCGTGTACTTGTGCATTGTTCACTTTATCGTGATCTAAAATGATTGATACAGGCTCTGCATTACCACCGTAGATGATTGCAGGAACTTGACCATTGTGACGCAGGCGGCGGCTCGCACCCTTACCTTGCGCAGAACGAACTTCAGCTTCAAATTTGAATGACATTGTTTAATTCTCTTAAAGTAAAAATGGGGATATCCCCGTTAATATAAAAAACAGCAGGCGACCCAGCTGTTTTGGAAAAAACTTCGACATGTTTATAATAAAATGCCGAGCGCGTATTTTACTTGAATTATAAAAAAATGCAAAGTAAAAAATAAAGAGAGGCTATCATCTCTCTTTATTTCTCATGTTCTTATGCCACTAATTTTCTTAAACGCTCGGCGTAAGCATCCCAATCATTAATAGGTCGGGTGGCCACTCCGGTTCTAATTGCGGCTTTTGCAACACCAATAGATACATTCACAATTAAGCGAGGATCAAATGGGGTTGGAATAACATATTCCGAGCCAAACGAAAGCTCGCCATAGGTAGAAAGCACTTCAAACGGCACGGGTTCTTTTGCTAACTCTGCAATCGCATGTGCTGCAGCCATTTTCATTTCTTCATTAATTGCTGTTGCACCGACATCTAATGCCCCGCGGAATAAAAACGGAAAGCAAAGTACATTATTTACTTGATTTTTATAATCTGAGCGACCAGTACATACAATCGCATCAGCACGGACTGCTTTTGCTTCATCAGGGGTGATTTCAGGTGTTGGATTAGCTAAAGCAAGAATTAACGGGTCTTTTGCCATTGTTCTCACCATCTCTTGAGTTAATGCCCCACCTTTAGAGCAACCAAGAAAAACGTCTGCACCGGCAACCGCATCAGCTAATGTTCTCCAACCATTATCTTCAATTGCATAAAATTGTTTGGTTTTATCCATATTATCACCCCGGCCTTGATAGATAACGCCTTTAGAGTCGCACATAGTGATATTTTCTTTTCTAAAACCTAACGCATGTAATAGGTTAGTACAGGCTATCGCAGATGCCCCGGCTCCATTAACTACTAAACGAACATCTGCAATATTTTTTTCCACAATCTCTAGCGCATTAATTGCCGTACCATGCTGATCATCATGGAAAACAGGAATGCTCATACGCTCACGTAATTTATTCTCAATATAAAAGCACTCCGGAGCTTTAATATCCTCAAGATTAATACCGCCAAAGGTTGGCTCTAAGGAAGCGATAATATCCACTAATTTATCCGGATCGTTTTCGTTTATCTCAATATCAAATACATCCACTCCGGCAAATTTTTTAAACAGTACTCCTTTTCCTTCCATTACCGGCTTACTTGCTAATGCACCTATATTCCCTAAGCCTAAAACTGCAGTCCCATTGGAAATCACTGCCACTAAATTGCCCCGAGCAGTATATCGATGTGCCGTAGCCGGATCTTTTTCAATTTCTAAGCAAGGTTCAGCAACGCCTGGAGAATAAGCAAGAGCTAAATCATGTTGGGTTTGTAGAGATTTGGTTGGAGTTACAGAAATTTTTCCCGGAACAGGAAATTCATGGAAATCAAGGGCTTGTTGTTTTAAATCACTCATTTTACTACCTTAAGTATCTAGATTAAATCATACCAATAAAATAAGCGATATTTTACTCCTAAATATCGCTTATTTTTATGATTCAGATCTCATTTTTAATATTTTTACAAAAAATAACGCTATTTTGCAAAAAATTAATTAAAAACAACCGCTAGCATTAACTCTGTCTAGGTATATTCACATTTTTGTCAGAAAATAGCTTACCATTTCTTCAGCTATATCCACCTGATTAACCTGCTCAATCCCCTCAAAACCCGGGCTTGCATTCACTTCTAAAATTAAGATCCCTTGTTGGGTTCGAAGAAAATCAACTCCGGCCACTTCAAGTCCAATCGCTTGGGCTGCTTTCACTACCCAATATTGCTCAGACTCGGTTAATTCAACTATTTTTGCTGTTCCTCCTTGATGAATATTAGCTCGGAATTCATCCTTAGCCCCTATACGTTGCATTGCTGCAATAACCTTATCTCCAATTACAAAAGCCCGAAAGTCATGTCCTTTTGATTCTGCAATAAATTGTTGCGATAGATAAGGCGCATTTAGCTGAGAAAAAGTGGCTAAAACGCTTTCAGCATTAGCAGGATTTTCAAATAACATCACCCCATTCCCTTGTGAGCCGTTTAATACCTTTGCCACTATTGGGAAGGAATATTGAGCAAGCTGCTCACCCACAGCGACTAAATTGCCGGCAAAGGAAGTATGAGGAACAGGTAATTGATTTGCCATTAAAGCTTGCAAACTTTGCCATTTATTGCGAGCCAAACTAAACGCGTCTGCACTATTTAAAACAACTGTACCTTGAGCCTCAAAATGGCGCAATACAGCGCAACCCATTTCGGTACTACCAGTGCCGAATCGAGGTAAAACACCATCATATTTACCTAATAACTTAAGTGGTGGGCGATCCATATCGTAACTTTCACCTTCTTGATAAAATAGCTGAAACTGCCCGTCTGCCAAGGTCAATAGCATTCTGTCAGGATCTAAAATATCCAATTCGATCCCTTTTCGCTCACATGCTCGTTTGATCTGCTTGCAGCTATATAAGCGCGGTTCTCGGCATAGCATTAACCACTTCATGTATTGCATCCTTTTTGAATGAAATCTGCAAAATAGCTGTAAAAATCGACCGCTTGTTTAGGCCATTTTGCAAATTGATAGTGAGGTGATAAGGGAGTTTAACCGTTACAACTTGTCTAAATAATGTTTTCCGTCGAGTGCGTAAACTTGACGAATAATCCATGCTTGACGTTTTCGCATTCCCGGTCCCGGTTTATCCACCCGAAATACCAAAGGATTGGGTAAAGAAGCTGTCAATAGCGCAGATTCTTGTAAAGTCAGATTTTTTGCCGACTTTTTAAAAAAATGTTGAGCAGCTGCCTCTACGCCAAAAATCCCATTACCAAATTCTGCAATATTAAGATACACCTCTAAAATGCGATCTTTACGCCAAATATGCTCTAGCACAACGGTTAACGGAGCCTCAATTCCTTTTCTTAACCAACTTTGTCCGTGCCACAAAAACAGATTTTTCACTGTCTGTTGGGAAATAGTAGAGCCACCACGCACTTTTTTAGACTTAGAATTTAATCGCAATGCTGTCTCTATTGCTTTTAAATCTAAACCGAAATGGCTTTCAAATTTTTGGTCTTCCGAAGCAATCACTGCCATCTGCATTTGCCAAGCGATTTCATCTAGGCTTACCCATTCTTTTTTGATAGTGTATGATTTACCTTGGATTAAATTTTCTACTTTTTTCTGCACCATATAAGCAGAATACGGCACAGGAACTACCGAAAAAAGCAGTGTTAAAATCAAAAATAATCCACCAAACAATGTCACAATGCGACTAACCACAAACCAGATCAAACTTTTGAGAGAAACTATCCGTTTCGGTCGGAAAAAAAGCATGAATTTCTTCAAAATTTTCACTAGAAATCTGCTTTTACTCTTTGCCATTGAGTTTACCGTTCACCCATTGAAGAAAATCTTGGTCTAAGGTTTTTAACATATTCGAGCCACGCGTAATAGTTGCCGCACTGGTATTCAAATTTTGTTGAATTTCACGCTGAGAAGTTTCACCTTGCAGCAACGCCTGCACAATTTGTACACGTAACCCTAAAGAGCCGCGTTCATCAGGTGTGAGAAAAAGAGAAAAAAACGGCTCAAGTTTATCTTCTGTCACCGCATCTTTTAACAGCGTTAAAAACTGTTCCCATTCTTTTGGATCTCGTTGGTTATAAAGGGTATTCATCGCCACCTCAAAATAAACAAGCGGTTAGAAAATGTCAGTTTTTTGCAAATTTCCCGACAAAAATAACCGCTTGCAATGTTAATTATTTTTTCGTTTTTTTACCGCCACGCTGGTCGTCTAATTCAGCTCCTTTCGGTACGCTAAATTTAAATAACTCGCTTGATACACCGCCTGCGGTAATATTACGTAATACATATAAATTACTTTGTCCGTCACGCTCAATGGTACTAAAACCTTTTACCATGCCGCTTTGGTCAATACGTACATCAAATTGCTTTAAGTTACTCTTTTTCGATTTCGGTTTTAGCACAAAAGTATCGGCATTTTGAGTGACATCATATTGATCCCAATGACTTTTATCGCTACTTGTCAACAATACGAAAGGCGTATTATTTACCGCATCTTTTACAGTATTTACCGTTACTTGTGAAACAAAAGGATCGTAAAACCATAAATTCTGACCGTCAGATACAATTAAATTTTCCTGTGGCGATTTGGTATCCATTCTAAATAAATTCGGGCGTTTTACGTGAAATTTGCCTTGCCCTTTTTGAATTTCTTTGCCTTTACTCGAACGCACAGTTTGGTCGAAATCGGCACTGTATTGGCTTATTTGCTCTAAACGGCGTTGTAATTCCGACACAGCCTGTGCATCGGCAAACGCGATATTTGCCATCCCCAATAACGCTATACCTAAAAGAGATTTTTTTACTAATTTTTTCATCTATTTTCCTTATTTTGTCAAAGAATAGTAGTTCTTCTTTGACAATAAAATCCTTAAAAGTTTCATATCAACGAACTACTACAACAATACAATAAAAGCATTCAATTGTATAGACTAATGTGCCTCGTCCCAGTTCTCACCAATACCGATTTCCGCAATTAACGGTACTTTAAGATTAATCGCTTTTTCCATTTCGGCTTTGATAAGCTGACTATAATGCTCAATTTTATCCGCTTTCACTTCAAATACCAATTCATCATGAACTTGCATAATCATTTTGATGTCATCGTTATTACGAATCGCATTATCAATACCAATCATCGCTACTTTAATAATATCCGCTGCAGTACCTTGCATTGGGGCGTTAATTGCCACACGTTCTGCTGTTTTTCGTAAAATCGCATTGCCGGATTTAATATCAGGTAGATACAAACGGCGACCGAATAAAGTTTCTACATAGCCTTTCTCTGCCGCTACTTCGCGAATATCAGTCATAAATTGCTGCACTGCCGGGTAGCGTTTGAAATACAGATCCATATATTTTTGTGCTTCCGCCCGTCCAATACCAAGCTGATTTGATAAACCAAAGGATGACATTCCGTAAATCAAGCCGAAGTTAATCGCCTTGGCACTTCGGCGTTGTTCACCGGTTACTTCATCTAACGCTACACCAAAAATTTCAGCGGCAGTGGCTCGATGGATATCTTTTCCTTGAGCAAACGCGGTAATCATACCTTCATCATCCGCCAAGTGTGCCATAATGCGGAGTTCGATTTGAGAATAGTCCGCCGCCACAATCTTGTAACCTTCTCGGGCAATAAAGGCTTGACGAATGCGTCTGCCTTCTTCGTTACGGATAGGAATATTCTGTAAGTTCGGATCGCTTGAAGAAAGTCTACCTGTTGCTGTTACTGCTTGGTTGTATGAAGTATGTACTCGCCCTGTTTTTTTGTTAATTAGCTGTGGAAGTTTGTCTGTATAAGTCGATTTCAGCTTGCTTAAGCCACGGTGCTCCATTAACAATTTCGGCACAATATGCCCTTGCTGGGCTAATTCTTCCAGCACTTCTTCATTGGTAGAAGGTGCACCTTTTGGCGTTTTCTTAATAATTGGCAAACCTAATTTTTCAAATAAAATTTCTTGTAATTGCTTAGTGGATGCCAAATTAAACGCCTGCCCTGCTTCTGCATGAACCAACTGCTCTACTTCTGCCAAACGCTGTTCAATTTCTGCTGATTGGGTGAGTAATTTTTTCGGGTCAATCAACACACCGTTACGTTCAATACGAGAAAGTACGCTAACAAGCGGCATTTCAATTTCATCGAACAACTTCACTAATTCAGGTTCTTTAGCTAAATTTTCCCACAATACTTGGTGTAGTTTCATGGTGACATCCGCATCTTCCGCAGCATATTCAGCGGCTTTTTCGATCTCAATTTTATCGAAAGTAAGCTGATTTTTGCCCTTGCCAGCAAGCTCTTCAAACGGAATGGTTTTATGTCCTAAATAGCGGTTAGCCAAATCATCCATATTATGACGACCTGTACTGTTTAAGGTATAAGACTCAATCATCGTATCAAAGGCTAAACCTTGCAGTTCAATGCCATAACTTGCCAATACAGTTAAATCATATTTAATATTTTGTCCGATTTTTTTGATCTCCACATTTTCTAAAATCGGCTTTAATTGGCTTAAACAAGCGGTCAAATTTAGCTGATTTTTTACCAATTCGTCCGCAGTTTCACCATGCCCATCTTCGCTATCACTAAACATATCTGCCTGTTTCGGTTGAGCTTTTTGTTTATGCCCCAGCGGAATGTAACATGCCTCGCCGTTTTCCAATCCAAATGAAATGCCGACTAAATTTGCCGAAACAGAATCGAGGCTGTCAGTTTCAGTATCTACCGCAAATAGTTTCGCCTCTTGCAATTTTTTGAGCCAAGCCGCAAGTTTTGCTTCAGTATCAACCGTTTCATATTTGCTGCGGTCAATTTGAACTACAGTTGCAAAATTTTCCTCTTTTTTGACCGCTTGTGTGGCTTGATAATTATTCGGCACTTTTTCAGCTAGGGTTTGAGTTACCGGATTGGCATTCTGATTCACTTCATTTAACCAACGCTTAAATTCATAATGCTCAAATAACTGAGCAAGCTCGGCACGATTTTGCGGCTGGGTTAAAAGCTGATCATGAGTCACGTCTAATTCCACATCAGTTTTGATAGTGGCAAGCAGATAAGATAAATCCGCATTTTCTTTTTCCGCCTCTAATTTCGGAGCAAAGTTTTTTGCACCACGGAAAGAAAGTGTAGCAACCTGATCTAAATTTGCATAAATGGATTTCAGCGAGCCAATACCTTGCAATAAAGCAAGTGCAGTTTTTTCACCGACCCCTTTTACGCCAGGGATATTATCCGAGGAATCCCCCATTAGCGCTAAAAAGTCGATAATCAATTCCGGCGGAATACCGTATTTTTCAATCACACCTTCACGGTCAAGCAAGGTGTTGTTCATGGTGTTAATCAACATAATGTGATCGTTCACCAGTTGTGCCATATCTTTATCGCCCGTGCTGATTAACACATCTTTACCCTCTTTCGCCGCCTGCACCGCAAGTGTGCCGATCACATCATCAGCCTCGACTCCTTCAATGGAAATAAGTGGAATGCCAAGGGCTTTGATAATGCGATGCAAAGGTTCAATTTGAGGGCGTAAATCATCCGGCATTGGCGGGCGATGAGATTTGTATTGCTCAAACAATTCATCACGGAATGTTTTGCCTTTCGCATCAAATACTACCGCAATATGGCTCGGCTGCACTTGGGCAATGAGGCTTTTTAACATATTCAGCACACCATACATTGCTCCTGTTGGCTCACCATGGCGATTGCTTAAAGGTGGGAATGCGTGAAAAGCACGATATAAATAAGAGGATCCGTCCACCAGAACGAGAGGGTTTTGTGCGATAGTTGCCATAAAAATCTCTTTAGAATCAAGTAAATATTGGCTTTATTATACAAGAATCGGAGCTTAATGTGATAAAAAAGCGTATTTCTGCCATTGCAGATAATACGCTTCACTTAGAGATATATCGAATTACTTGCCGAGTGAGCCAGTCCCCATCATAATCATAAACAGCGCCATTTGAACTTCATCTTCGCTTAATTCACGACCGTTTTGGAACACTTTACCATCATTAATACTTAACTCAGATTTCAAGTTATTGCCATCAATCACATACATCCCCGTTAAGCTGCTGCCAAAAATCGTATTAACTTCTTGCTCTGCTTTGGCTTTTGCTTCGTCTTCCGTTAATTTTTCTTGAGTGATAGCCACTTGACGCATAATATCTTCGAGATATTCACGATTTACATTCAATGCAAATTTGCTTGATGTCATTGCTTTTAATAGCGTATTTAAATCACTCACAGTTTGTGGAGAGAATTGAGCTAAATTTAGAAGTAGCGCGATATCAAACTTACCATTAGCTTTCTCTAATGAGAAATTATTGATATTGAATTTTGATGATTTTGAAAGTAATTCCAATACCATTTCACCGATTTGCTCATTTTCTAAAGCTTCAGAGTGAGAAAGTAGCGGCACAATATCATTCATTAATTTAGCATCAAAATCGGTTAGCATATCCATTTTGAATTTACCCAAATCAACGCCCGCTATTTGAATAGTTGCAGCCTCAGCTTGCGCAGAAGAAACTACGCGATCACCTTTTAAGACATTATCGCCCTTGGCTACAATATCTTTAATCTGTGTTAGCTCACCTTCTTTAGATTTAAATTCAATTGCTTTGATTTTTGAGCCACCTTTTCCTAAACCTAAATTTGCATAGCCTTGACTATCACTGGTTTGGATTTCATAAGATAGACCTTGAATGTTAAAATCCCCATCTTCGATTTTTACTTTAAGGTCATCTAAAGTGATAGAACTTAGCATATTTATAGCATTTTGGTCGTAGCTATATTCCATTTTAATTGGCGTGCTTTCAATCGAAGCTTGCTCATTACTCACTTTAATTGGCGAGAAGGTAAATTCTCCCTCAGCCTTACCGGAGTAACTGATATTTGCTACTCCCGAGCCTAATTTCTCTCCTAAAACTTTTTTGAATTGCTCAGGAGATTGAATATGATTTTCCATACTCATCAACACAGGGACAAAGTTGAATTTCGCTAAACGGTTAAGCGGTAATGGACCGTGATGAATTTTATCGTTACCGACAAAATCTAATTTTTCACCATCAATCATTTCTACTTCTAGGCGATATTTCGCATCAGAACTAAAAAAGCCACGATTAATCTGCACATCTTTAATTTCAACTTTAGTGCCATATTCATTAGCAAAGTTTTTAAACATATCATTGGATTGAGTAATCAGTTGTTGATATTTTTCTTCAACTTGTTTACCTGTGTACCAACTGCCACCTACAGAAACTACACCAAGTATTGCTACAACTGAAACTGCAATTTTTGTTAATTTCATCGTTTTTTCCTTTTATTTGCAAAAAATGTTAAAAAAATGATCGCTTGTGCCGCTCTAGCTTATCATCTTTTAGAATCTGTTCAACCTCTAGGCGAACATATCTTATCTCTCCACCTACCTTTTCATAGAGAAGTCCGACTTTTCCGTCCGGTAATTCAGCTAAGCTACTGTAGCCAAATGTTTCATTACCGGCTGTAATCTGAATATAATCTTGCCAATCAATACTATTATCTGGCTTAATTTCACCAATCCATACCCTACCGTTAATGCGTTTCCACATCTGTTTCGAATGAGCATTTGAGAGCAAAATATACTCTTTTCCATTGATTTTTTTCGAATATTTAATTGCCGATAATTGCGTATAAGAATTAAGCAGCTCATCATCTAACTCACTGCTTTGCCACGTCATACCTTCCGTATTGCTGGTCGAAACTAAAACTTTCCCTTTATTGGTTCGGGTGAACATTTTAATCACACCGTTGTTTAATTCCACAATATGCGATTCACTGGCTTTATAAAGAGCTTTGCCACTTTCTTTAGAATGGGAATAAAGCGGTGATTCGCCCATTACCCACGTTTCACCACCATCACTACTTTTAATCACCGCAGTAGCTTCGTTATCATTTTTATCAATGAAATAGACAGGCATCAGCAAAGTACCATTTTCAAGTTGCACGCCGGTGCCGGGGCCGGTGCCAAGAAATTTCATCCAATCTTTCTTCAATTGTGGATTGAGATCTCTTGGATTCGACCACGTTTTGCCGTTATCATCACTATAAATCAGCCATAAATAGCTGGTCTTTTCTACACTAAACGGGGCTGAACGATTAAACTCTTTTTGTGAAGAGAGAAAAATATTACCTTGATAATTTGCCTCATTAATGTCGCCTAAATAGACATCGCCTAAATCTCGGTAGGCTTTACTCGAATTGCCTTTTGTTACCACTTTGTAATTGGTAGGCTTATTCTCACTATCGTAAATCGTGCTGAAATTCCCTTGAGGATCACGCAAAGTATAGGTTTGATCTTTGGCTTTCAAACGTAAATAAGGCTGCTCATCAATATGAGTATAGCCACTGCCTAACACATTGGCGGGTGAGGCCGGCTCTCTTTTACCTTGGTAGCTGATATGACTGTGAATACCACTGGATTCAGGATACATATCAATCAGTAAGAAAATACGTTCCGACTCTTTATCTTGCACCATTAGTGGGTCGATCACAAAGGCCGATTGCGTATTTTCAAAATAAGGGGCGTTGTAGGGTTGTTCGACTAAATCAATCACGACCTGGTCATTTTGCCAAGTTTTGCCGTTATCTAAACTTCGGCGGATCACCAAATCAATATTCCCCCAATCTTTGTTATCAAATTCGTGTTTATCGATAGCTGCAATCACCACGCCATCTTCTGTAGTTAATAGCGAGGGAATACGATAATTTTTGGCTGACTTATTCGCACTAAAGAGCGGCGTTTCATATTCAACGATAATATTATTAGCAATTTCAAGCTCAAAATCGCTCTTGCCATTCACTGCACCTGCTAGGGGCTTGGCGAGGCTGTAGGGCAACAATAGACTGAATAAACAAAAGGGAATAACGAATTTCATAGGGTTGAATAGTCAAAATTAAGGCGGCTATTCTAGCCTAATGCACTAAATTTGAACAGCAAAAAACGCTTTTAACTTTCGCTAAAAGCGTTTGCAAATTTTTGGTGAAAAAGAACCGCTTGTAAGCTTAGCTTTTGGTTGCGGCTTTCATTGCTTTCACGAACTCGGCTAATTCGCTGACTAATTTCTGTTGGTCGCTCAAATTGCTTGCAATAATTTTCACAATTGCCGAACCGGAGATCGCACCATCCGCGCCAAGCGCAAGAGCTTCTCTAACCTGTTCAGGTTTAGCAATACCGAAGCCTTGTAAAATCGGGGCAGCTTTTGCGCCTTTCAAACTTTCGATTAAATTATCCAAATTGCCGGCATGAGCTTGATTTTCCGCACTGGTTACGCCTGCCCGAGAAACTAAATAAGTATAGCCTTCAGTCAGCTGTGCAATACGCTCAATGGTAAGATTATCCGCATTTGGTGGGCAAATAAATACAGGTTGAACACCATATTTCTTAGCAGTTGGCACAAATTCATCAGCAGCCAAAATAGGAAGATCCGCAATTAAAACCGCATCTACTCCTGTTTGTTGGCAACGTTGGAAAAACTTATCTGCGGTTGGCACAAAAATCAAGTTGGCACACAATAATAAGCCGATTGGAATCTCAGGGTATTTTGCCCGAATTTTGGCAATCATTTCAAAACAAGCATCCGTACTATAACCACCATCTAACGCACGTTTATTAGCGGCTTGAATAACCGGACCATCTAAAAGCGGATCGGAAAACGGAAAACCTAACTCTAAGGCATCAGCACCACTTTCAATCATTGTTTCAATAATTTCAAAACTGCGATTAAAATCCGGATCACATAGCGTAACAAACGGGACAAAAGCGCCTTCGTTTTTCGCTTTAAGCGAGGTAAATAACGTATCAAAGCGGCTCATTTTAGTGACCTCCATTTAAAATTTTATCCACCGTGAAAATATCTTTATCCCCACGCCCGGATAAATTTACCACCAGTAACTGCTCTTTTTCCGGATTTTGCTGAATTAATTTCAATGCATGCGCCAACGCGTGAGATGATTCAAGAGCAGGAATTATGCCCTCATTTTTCGCTAACGCTTGGAACGCATCTAAGGCTTCTTGGTCGGTAATCGAAACATATTCCGCTCGTCCAATCGCATTTAAATAAGCGTGTTGTGGACCAACTGATGGGAAATCTAAGCCCGCGGAAATAGAGTAAGACTCTTCAATTTGCCCGTCTTTATCTTGCATAATTGGCGATTTCATCCCGAAATAAATGCCTGTGGTACCGTGTTTTAATGGGGCTCCGTGTTCACCTGTTTCAATGCCTTTGCCTGCCGGCTCAACTCCGATTAATTTCACTGTGTTTTCTTCGATAAAATCAGCAAACATGCCAATCGCATTGGAACCACCTCCTACGGCGGCAATCACTGCATCCGGCAAGCGGTCTTCTTTTTCTAAAATTTGGCGTTTGGTTTCCTCACCAATCATTTTTTGGAATTCTCTGACCATAGTCGGGAAAGGGTGGGGGCCGGCAGCCGTACCAATCAGATAGTGGGTGGTTTCATAATTTGCCGCCCAATCACGCATTGCTTCACAACAAGCATCCTTAAGCGAGCATGAGCCTTTTTCTACCGGAATCACCTCAGCCCCCATCAAACGCATACGGAACACATTGGGTGATTGGCGTTCAACGTCTTTTGCCCCCATATAGACCACACAAGGCATACCGAGCATAGCACAGGCTAATGCAGTTGCCACACCATGCTGCCCCGCACCTGTTTCGGCGATAATACGGGTTTTACCCATCCGTTTAGCCAGCAGAATTTGTCCTAGCACTTGGTTAGTTTTATGGGCGCCACCGTGTAATAAATCTTCCCGTTTAAGGTAAAGTTTCGTTTTGGTCCCTTTGGTTAAATTACGACAAAGGGTTAATGCCGTTGGTCGCCCAGCATAATTTTTCAGTAAATCAGCAAATTCAGCTTGAAACTCAGTAGATTGCTGGGCTTCTACAAAAGCGTGTTCAAGCTGTTTTAAAACCGGTACTAGAATTTCCGGCACATACATGCCACCAAATTCACCGAAATAAGGATTAAGAAGTGTGTTTGACATAATTTTTCCTTTTATCATCTTCTTACTAAAGATTTCTTACGACATTTAATGCTGCGGAAGATTGTGCAACCGGCATCACTTCAATGCGGTTAATATTCACGTGTTCAGGTTGTTGGTTGAGCCATAGTACAATATTCGCCACATCTTCCGGGCGAACAAATTCTACATTTTCATACAATTTCGCTACTTTTTCAGCATCACCTTTAAAGCGAACATTTGAAAACTCGGTTCCGCCACACAAGCCCGGTTCGACATTTGACACACGAATTTTTGTGCCGGCTAAATCAGCACGTAAATTTAAACTAAATTGTTTTACAAAAGCTTTAGTTCCACCATACACATTTCCTCCCGGATAAGGATAAGTTCCGGCAATCGAACCAATATTAATAATATGTCCATTATTGCGTTCTACCATTTCAGGTAAAATAAGACGAGTCATCGTCACTACGCCTTTGATATTAGTATCAATCATTTGATACCAATCTTCCAAATTCACTTTATGAGCCGGTTCTAAACCTAAAGCCAGACCTGCATTATTTACTAATAAGTCAATCTGTTGCCAATCTTGAGGACGACTATTTAAAGCTTGCTCGGCTTCAATAGGATTTTGAATATCAAATGCAAGCGGTAAAAAATTATCACCAAATTGCAAATGCAATTCTTCCAATCGATCTTTACGTCTGCCCGTACCAATTACTTTATAACCGGACTCAATCAGCAATTTACAAATAGCCAAACCAAAACCGGCTGTTGCTCCTGTCACTAACGCTACTTTCATTTTTTTACCCTCAAAATACAAATGTACTATTAAAGTAGTACAAAAGTTCAATTTATGCAAGAAAAAATATTACTATTAGTATAAAAAGAAAAAAGCGTACCAAAAGGTACGCTAATACATAGGAGGATCTTATTTTAAGATTATATAACACAACATCAGATATCCATATCTTGATTTGTATTCTAACTAATAAATTTATTTAATACTGTGATACTCTTCACATTTTTTAAAAATTAACTACTTATTTTCTGCATTTTTTGTTCTAAATACCCAAATAAGTAGTGCCATTACCACAGCAGTTGCAAGAAAACCTAATAATGCGGAGTGAGTAAAGCCTACAACTAAATAGCCCACAATAGATGCTGCTGCAACTAACAGTGCATAAGGTAATTGAGAAACTACGTGATCCATGTGATTACATTGTGCGCCTGTAGACGATAAAATCGTGGTATCTGAAATTGGGGAGCAATGGTCACCACATACTGCTCCTGCCATTACTGCAGATAAGCATGGAATGATTAGTGCAGGGTCAGAGTGTACTGCCATTGCTGCGCCAATGGGTAACATAATCCCGAAGGTTCCCCAACTTGTTCCCGTTGAAAATGCCATTCCCGCTGCTAATGCGAATAAAATTACCGGTAAAAAACCTGCTGCGATATGCTCCCCTACTAAACCTGATAAATATTTACCGGTTTGCATATCACTTACCACACCATTGATTGTCCATGCAAAGAATAAAATAGTAATTGCACCGGACATCATTTTCACCCCTAAACCATAAGATCGGATGTAATTTTTAAAAGAAATATTACCGCTTGCAATGATACAAATAGTTGCCACAATTAAGCCGGCTAAACCACCTGCAACCAAAGAAATCCCCACCGTAGTATTTTCGAAAGCACCTAAAATCGAGAATGGCGTACCCGCTTCAGCTAATGCATCAGCACCGGTTTTAAACATCATTGAAACCGTTACTAAAATTAAAGCTAAAATTGGAAATACTAAATTACGCATACGACCTTTAACTTCAATATGTTCTTCCTCAACTTCGGCTAATTTTTCTGCTTGACGTTCGAAACGTGCCATAGAGCCAATATCAAATGAGAAGTAAGCGACAATAAAGACCATAATCATTGCAAAAATTGCATAGAAATTCATCGCACTCATTGTCATAAAGGCCCCCAATGGCGAGTAGCCTGTAATTGAATGTGTTGCCAATAAACCGGCAACTAAGGTAATAATGTAAGCTCCCCAGCTTGAAATCGGCATCAACACACACATTGGTGCGGCAGTTGAATCCAGAATATAAGCCAGCTTTGCACGTGAAACACGGAATTTATCTGTTACAGGACGAGCAATCGCGCCCACTGCAAGACTGTGGAAATAGTCATCAATAAAGGTAAAAAAAACTAAACCTGCTGCAACTAATTTAGCGCCACGTTTACTTTTAATTCTTTTCTGAGCCCAATTTGCGAATGCTTGGTTACTGCCTGAAATGCTTAATAACGAGGTTAAAATACCTAATAATACTAAGAATAAAATAATATTTACATTATTTGAATTTAACCCCTCTTCCGGTCCTTTATAAACCAAAGATACCACGCTGTTTTTAATATAAGTTAAAGCATCAAGAAAACTGCTGTTAGTGAGCATAAAGGCACCAAAAATAATCCCGATACTTAAAGAAATAATCACTTTACGGGTAAGAATTGCCAAAATCAATGCAATCAACGCCGGTAACACAGACCAAAGTGATGTAGAGTAATCAACTAGATTCATAAAACCTCTAAAATGACTTGTATAAAATAAGAATAATAGCCAAACAAGAGATCTACTGGGAATATTTATTACAAATAAATATATGAAGGAAGGTAAATATATAAAATTGAAACCCACCCTAACAGTAGCACTCCGTAGCATTTACTACGACAGTGTCGTTTCTTTCGACAACGACCCCAACCAGATAAGATGACGCTTAACTGATTTCGGCAAATTCACCTTTCCTTTCTCTTCATCGTTTTCCACTCAGAAAAAATACTTATTGAATTTGCACCTCTACAATTTGTAGGACGGCTAAAGATAGCATGAATAGCTTCAGATATAAAGTATCTATTTTTATTTATATTTATTTACCTAAAATATCTTTTAAGATATGATAAATAACCCAACAAGATGATCAAATCATTGTTAGGACATTATTGAATTAATTTAGGAGAATAAAAATGTCAGCGTTAAAAAGCCTTTTAAATATTCGCAGCTTACGTACATTAGCGAAAGAGTTAGATCTTGAGCAATTAAAATCTATTTCAGAAAAACTTAACGTTATTATTACAGAAAAAGAAGAAGAAATTAAACTTGAAGAATTAGAAAAAGCCAAACAACTAGAAAGCTTAAATAAATACAAAGAAATGTTGAAACAAGATGGGCTTTCTATTGATGAATTGGCTGCATTATTAGCTGATAAAGTAATTAAAAACCGTAAAGTTCGCAAAGCAGTTACGCCTCGTCCTGCAAAATATAAATTCACTGATGAAAATGGCAATGAAAAAACATGGACAGGTCAAGGTAGAACACCAAAAGCTCTTCAACAAGCTTTAGATAAAGGTAAAAAATTAGAGGATTTTGCAATTTAATTGCTTAATTCCGGCTTTATTTTAATAAGGGAGAACTCAAACAGAGTTCTCCTATTTTATAATAGGAATGATAAATGATCGAACACAAAATCTTATTAACTGAATGCCCTGATGATACAGGACTGGTCGCAAAAATTACTAATATTTGTTACAAACACCAATTAAATATTATTAAAAACTCTGAATTTGTCGACAACGAAACCAAACGTTTTTTTATGCGTACTGAATTGGAAGGGATTTTTAATGATAAAACTTTATTAGCCGATCTAGGCTTTACACTGCCTGAAGGTTCTATCTACAAATTATTACCGAAACAGAGAAAAAGAATTGTTATTTTAGTCACTAAAGAAGCCCACTGCTTAGGTGATTTATTAATGAAAAACTATTACGGTGGTTTAGATGTAGAAATTGCAGCTGTTATCGGTAACCATGATACATTAAGAGGATTAGTTGAGCGTTTTGACGTACCATTCCACTTAGTAAGCCATGAAAATTTAACTCGAGTTGAACACGATAAGTTGTTAGCAGAAAAGATTGACGAATATACGCCAGATTATATCGTCCTCGCTAAATATATGCGTGTACTCAACCCTGAATTTGTTGCACGCTACCCAAATCGGGTTGTGAATATCCACCACTCGTTCCTACCTGCGTTTATTGGGGCAAAACCTTACCAAAGAGCTTATGAACGTGGAGTAAAAATTATTGGCGCAACTGCCCATTTTGTAAATGACGAATTAGATGAAGGTCCAATCATTATGCAAAATGTGATTAATGTGGATCATACCTATACCGCAGAAGCTATGATGCGTGCAGGAAGAGATGTGGAAAAAACCGTCCTAAGTCAAGCATTGGAATTGGTCCTTTCAGACAAAGTATTTGTCTATAAAAATAAAACCATTATTCTCTAAAGCATATACAAACAGCCGGTTGATTATAGTCGGCTGTTTTGCTTGCTTATTTAGAGGGCAGATCTTCTAATGTTTCCGGAGCCATTCCTGTAAGTAAGCTCAACATCATCGCTGCTCTAGCTAATATTTCTCTAACTCTTACTTGATAGGCGCCCTCTGGATATTTTGCTGCATAACAAATAGCATCAATATTTCTAAATTTTGCAATTAACAATGCCCTTTCACAATGAAATTTTTGCGATACTATCGTAAATGGCGGCAATTTATATACCTCTTTAGCTCGAATGATTGAATCGAAGGTTCGATAACCTGCATAATCTTGTTTAATTTTTTGTGTTGCAATTCCCATTTTTAACAGATCAACGGTCATCGTTTTAGGCTCATTATAATAAGGTGTTTTGTTATCACCACTTAGCAACAATTTATCCACTTTTTCATCTTTAATTAATTCTGCCGCAGTATCTAAACGATATTTATAGTATTCATTAATAACATCTTTGGTATAAAACTTAGCCGTCCCCAGCACCACTGCATATTCCCTATGAGGGAGCAGTTCAATGTTTGTATAAACTTTATCTCTTACTATATAGCTAGTTAGGGCATCAATCACTAATAAAGCAAGAATTGCAAACAAATTCAATCCGACAATGATTTTAAACAGTTTAATCATCTGTTGCTTAATTCGCTGCCATAACGACAAAATAGCCATACTTTCTTTTTCTTGATTCAAATGGAATTCCCTGATCTATTTTTGCTTACCCGTTTAAAGACAAGCTAACTACTTCAATTGTTCAATAAATTTATTCTATTTCACTTCATTTGTTAAGAGTAAGGCATGATTTATTCCTCTAAACGTCAGTTTTTTAGCCGTTCAAAAATCTAGACGTTTAGACGTCTAAAATTTCTTGACAATTGAAATGAACACCGCTAATTTATGCTTTAACAGCACCAACATCATAATAACAAGCGGTCAAAAAACACTGTTTTTTTGGCAACGCAAAAATATCCCAAAGGGATCACAATAAAAAGACTATTCATACAAGGATTTTATGGCTCAGCATATTACGCTTTTTGAGGAAAAACCACTACAACTTGCACTAGGTGGCGAGCTTTCCCCTATTACTATTGCTTACCAAACCTATGGCACACTCAATATCGAAAAAAACAATGCTGTGCTAATTTGCCATGCTCTAACAGGCGATGCAGAGCCTTATTACGACTCCTCCACCGAAAAAGGTTGGTGGCAAGACTTTATCGGCAAAGGCTTAGCATTTGACACTGAAAAATACTTCTTTATTTGTAGTAATGTTCTTGGCGGATGCAAAGGCACAACCGGTCCTTCTTCCATTAACCCACAAACAGGCAAAGCCTATGGTAGCCAGTTCCCTACTATTACTGTACAAGATATTGTTAATGTACAAAAAGCCCTACTTGATTATCTTGAAATTCCCCAACTCCATGCAGTAGTAGGCGGATCTTTTGGCGGTATGCAAGCAACACAATGGGGAATTAGTTACCCGGAACATGTACATAATATAATCAACCTCTGCTCTTCGCTTACATTAAGCGCAGAAGCGATTGGCTTCAATCATGTTATGCGACAAGCGATTATTAATGATCCCCACTTTAACGGGGGCGATTATTATGATGGCATTGCCCCTGAAAATGGGCTAAAAATAGCCCGTATGCTCGGTATGCTAACCTACCGTACTGATATTCAATTAGCAAAAGCCTTTGGGCGTGAAACCAAACAAGCCGGGGCTATTTGGGGGGATTATTTCCAAGTGGAATCCTATCTAAGCTATCAAGGAACAAAATTCTTAAGTCGATTTGATGCAAATACCTATCTTCGATTATTAAGAGCATTAGATCTCTACACCCCTGCTCTCGGCTATGAAAGCGAAGAAATCGCCTTAAAACGTATTAAAGCCAACTACACCTTTATTACCGTAACCAGCGACCAGCTATTCAAGCAAGTTGATGTGTATAAAAGCAAACGAAAATTAGAACAGGCCGGCGTTAAATTAGCATTCCACGAATTCAATTCCGATTTT
The DNA here is from genome assembly GCF_013377255.1 of Mannheimia granulomatis. NCBI lineage: Bacteria > Pseudomonadati > Pseudomonadota > Gammaproteobacteria > Pasteurellales > Pasteurellaceae > Mannheimia > Mannheimia granulomatis. The sequence goes on along the minus strand of NZ_CP016614.1, from coordinate 1,093,320 downwards.
GGACATGACTCCTTTTTGGTCGATTACGATTTCTTCGAACCAATGATCAAACAAGGATTAGCAAAGTAAATTTGCAAAATTTTTGTGAAATTTGACCGCTTGTTGCTATTCTTTCTTTTTAAGAAAGAATCTTTTTATTTTATTGATCTTTTTATCACTAATTCTCCTATTTATACTACCTAAAAAAAACAAGACGGAGAAACTAAAATGAATAAATTACCTGCTCTTTTCGTTGGCCATGGTAACCCAATGAATGTGTTAGATGCTCAAAATACCTTTAACTTAGGTTTTAAACAAATTACGCAAACCTTTGAGAAACCAAAGGCCATTTTAATGATCTCAGCACATTGGTATAGCTCAAAACTGCAAATTACAAGCGGTCAAAATCCGGAATTAATTTACGATTTCCACGGATTCCCCGAAGAGCTAAGCCAAGTCTCCTATCCTGCGCCCGGTTCCCCTGAATTGGCTGAGCAAATCAAACAACTACTTTTACCGGAACAAGCCGAACTTAACCCAAGTCGCGGCTTCGACCATGGTATGTGGTCTGTACTAAAATACCTTTACCCAAACGCAGATATCCCAGTAGTGCAGTTGAGTATTCACCGCCATCAACCGGCGCAGTGGCATTTTGAATTAGCACAAAAACTCAAACCGCTAAGAGAGCAAGGCGTACTTATTATCGGCAGTGGGAATATTGTACATAATTTAAGAGCAATTAGCTGGCAACATATGGAACAACTTGGGGCGGGATATGATTGGGCATTCGAATTCCGCGAATATATCAACAAAGCGATTGCAGACGGCAATTATCAAGCCATTATTGAGAGTGAAAAATTTGGCAATGCCGCAGATTTATCGGTACCCACACCGGAACACTATTTACCGCTACTTTATATTGTGGCACAACGGGATAATGATGAAGCGATCACTTTCTTTAATGATGAAATCGTAGGAGGCTCTCTTAGCATGACTTCCATTAAAATCGGGTAACAAAAAAGCACACCGAAGTGTGCTTCTATTCAAATCATTATTTCTGACGCATTGCAGGGAATAAAATCACATCACGAATTGATGGTGCGTTAGCAAAAATCATCGCTAAGCGATCAATGCCTAAACCTTCACCGGCTGTCGGTGGTAAACCGTGTTCAAGGGCAACCACAAAGTCTTCGTCTTTAAACATCGCTTCATCATCGCCTGCATCTTTCGCTGCCACTTGAGCATCAAAACGTTCAGCCTGATCTTCTGCATCATTTAACTCAGAGAAACCGTTACCGATTTCACGCCCGCCAATAAATAATTCAAAACGATCGGTAACTTCCGGATTTTCATCATTACGGCGTGCAAGCGGTGAAATTTCCGCAGGATGTGCCATTAAGAAAGTCGGCTGAATAAGTTGATGTTCAGCCACCTCTTCAAAAATAGCATTGATGACCGAACCTAAGCCCCATGATTTTTGAATTTCAATGCCTAAACCTTTGGCAATTTCAACGGTTTTCTCAAAATTATCTAAATCTTCGCGTTTGATGCCATTGCCGTATTTTACAATCGCATCGTGCATAGTGATACGCTCAAACGGCTTGCCGAAATCAAACACATATTCGCCGTAAGGCACATCAGTTGTACCAAGAATATCTAACGCCAATTTACGCAACAACTCTTCGGTGTTGTCCATTAAATCATGGTAATCCGCGTAGGCTTGGTAGTACTCGATCATCGTGAATTCCGGATTATGGCGTACGGAAACCCCCTCGTTACGGAAGTTACGATTCAACTCGAACACACGCTCGAAACCGCCCACCACCAAGCGCTTAAGATAAAGTTCAGGTGCAATACGCAGGTACATGTCTACATCTAACGCATTGTGGTGAGTAATAAACGGTTTCGCTGCTGCACCACCCGGGATAATCTGCAACATCGGCGTTTCAACCTCGATAAAGTCTTTTTCCAAGAAGAATTGACGAATACCGGAAACTACTTTTGAGCGGATCATAAATGTACGGCGAGATTCTTCATTAGAAATCAAATCTAAATAACGTTGACGATAACGGGTTTCTAAGTCAGTTAAGCCGTGGTGTTTATCCGGTAACGGACGTAACGCTTTGGTTAATAACTGAACTTCGGAACAACGAACGGTTAACTCACCTGTTTTAGTTTTAAATAAAGTACCTTCAACGCCGATAATATCGCCTAAATCCCAAAGACTAACTTTTTCTTCATACACGCTTTCAGCCAAATTATCACGAGCAACATAAAGTTGAATAGCACCGCTTACATCTTGAATAGTAAAGAAAGAAGCCTTACCCATTACACGTTTTAGCATAATACGTCCAGCAACTTTAACTTGGATATTTTGTTCTTTTAATGCTTCACCCTCAACAGAATCGTACTGAGTATGAAGATCTTTTGCTAACGCATCACGACGGAAAGTATTAGGGAAAGCGTTACCCTGCTCACGAATTTTATTTAATTTTTCACGGCGCGCTAACATTTCGCCATTGAGATCTAATTCTTGATTTTCTACTTCAGACATTGAATTACCTTTGAATTTTTAAATTTGAATAAATAAAACTGGACGATTATACGTGATTTTAAGGAATTTGGATAGGAAACAAGCGGTAAGATTTTCTAAAAATTTTGCAAATGATAGTAAAAAATTGAGGCTAATCGAAATTAGCCTCAAATTCTATTTCAATGATTACATCACCACTACATCAAACTGATCTTGGTGATAATAAGGTTCTAATTTAATCTCAATTTTCTTACCGATAAATGCTTGAACCTCTGCCAATAATGCATGGCTTTCTTCATTAATTAAATATTCAGCCACATCTTTTGACGCATAAACGTGAATGTTCTCAGTTTTAAATAGATGATGAACACGCACAATTTCACGCATAATTTCATAGCAAACCGTCTCAACGCTTTTCACCGTACCACGACCTTGACAAGCAGGGCAATCACAGCAAAGAATGCGCTCTAAACTTTCCCGAGTCCGTTTACGGGTCATTTCAACCAAACCTAGTTGGGTAAAACCATTTACATTGGTTTTCACTCGATCACCTTTTAAGGCTTCTTGCAAGGATTGTAATACTCGCTCACGGTGTTCCTCTTCCTGCATATCAATAAAATCAATAATGATAATGCCACCTAAATTTCGCAATTGAAGTTGATGTGCAATGGCTTGTGTTGCCTCAATATTGGTATTAAAAATCGTATGAGCTAAATTACGATGTCCAACAAAAGCGCCTGTATTAATATCAATGGTTGTCATTGCTTCAGTTTGTTCAATAATCAGATAACCACCCGATTTTAAATTTACTCTTTTATTCAATGCTTTTTGGATAGACTCTTCCACCCCATAAGCATCAAATAATGTTTTAGCTCCAGTGTACAAGCTCACCGAGTTTGTCAGTTCAGGCATAAACTCAGTCAGAAATTCTTTAACTTGCTCGCAAGTTGTTTTTGAATCTACCCAAACCGCATTAATATGCGTACCGATAAAATCTCTCAACACACGTTGAGCTAATGCAAGTTCGCCATACAGCATCGATTTAGCAGGATATTTCGTCTTTCTTTCTAACACCTTCCGCCATAAGCGCTTTAAAAATTCGACATCTTGTTTTAGGCTATCTTCTGTTGCCTCTTCTGCAGCGGTACGAACAATAAATCCACCCAGTTCATCACAATAAGGCTCAACCAAGGCTTTTAAGCGCTCACGCTCAGCCTCACTTTCAATACGCTGAGAGACCCCCACATGGCTATTCTCAGGCATAAAGACTAAATAGCGGGAAGGTAAGGTAATATCTGTAGTCAAACGTGCACCTTTAGTCCCAATAGGGTCTTTTACCACTTGAACTACAATATCCTGCCCTTCACGTACCAGCTCGGAAATATCTTTCACCACAAACTGCTTCTTTTCATTTTCATCCACACATTCGGTGTGAGAAACAATATCCGATGCGTGCAAAAACGCGGCTTTTTCCAAACCGATATCCACAAAAGCAGACTGCATCCCCGGCAATACACGAGTCACTCGTCCTTTATAAATATTACCGACAATCCCACGTTTGGCTTCCCTTTCAATATGCAACTCTTTTAATAAACCGTTTTCAAGTAACGCCACTCGCGTTTCACTTGGTGTTACATTCACCAATAATTCAGTACTGCTCATTATATTTTCTCTAATAACAAAAACTATGCTGAAGTGTATCACTTAGCTTAACAATAAAGAACACAAAAATCACTGAAAACAAGGAGTGATTTTTCACTTTTCTAATAAAAAAGTCTCAGCTAACAGTCAAAAAATCAGTCTATTGCTTGTTTTTAAACCTAAAACTAAGAGCAGTGAGTTTTTTTTCAACACTTAGAAAACAAGTTCTCATTTTAGCATTGACATAAAACGATAAATCCGTAAAATGCCATCTCATTCCAGGACGCAATGTTATGGAATATTCAAATGCGGGAATAGCTCAGTTGGTAGAGCACGACCTTGCCAAGGTCGGGGTCGCGAGTTCGAGCCTCGTTTCCCGCTCCAAATTTTCAATTCATATGGCGTGTTAGCAAAGCGGTTATGCACTGGATTGCAAATCCATGTAGCTCGGTTCGACTCCGGGACACGCCTCCATTAATTCTAAGCACTCATTAAATTATAGAAAAAGTTTGAGACCTACAGTTATTTTATTACCCTGCCAATAAACTTTCTTATAACCCTTAAAACATTTAATCTAATTATAATTAATCCTTTTTATGAAAAATAAAACCCCTCACAAATTAAATATGAGGGGTTTAATCACATTCTATTGGCAAATTACCAATTTACGCGCATACCAACACCGATTGCTTTTTCTGTTGTTTTATCACCACGAATACCGTTTGCGTTGAATTCTTTTCCTTTCACGTATTTACCTTCAACATAAGCAACAACATGTTTGTGGAACTGGTAGTCAGCACCAGCTAAGAAACCGTGAGTTTTATCTTTGCTACCGTCTTCATTTTTGGTTTGGCCATATAGATAGTTACCATAGATTGAAGATTTATCCGTTACTTGGAATTTAGCCATTGGGCCAACATAGAATGATTTATCTTTGCTTGAACCGGTTTTCTCAACTTGGTAACCACCGTCAACACCAACAAGCAATGCATCTGTTACGTTATAACCAATCGCTGCATCAAACGCATCTGCACGATGTTTTTCTGAAGTATTTGCTTTGTAATTTGTACGACCATAAACCCCATGGAAAATCCAGTTGTTTGCTTCATAAATACCACCAAAAGCGAAGCCATTTTTGATTTGCTCACCTTTAGCTAAACTTAATGCTGTACCATCATTTTTGGTATTCTGCCCAAAGTTATAGTTTGCACTTAAAGTTAAACCTTCAATCGCAGTATAGTCGTAACGAATGCTATTTGTGCTTGAAGTTGGCACATAGTCTGCTAATAAACCATATTCATAGTCATTTGCAAGTCCTACATCATCAGCAATACTGAGTTGTTTACCAAAGGTCATTTGCCCGTAACCCGTCTTACCTAACCCCACAAATGCGTGATGAGCATATAAAGTACCAAAACCTGATGCTGAATCGTTTTTGAAGCGAGTTTGCAAACCACCCACTGCATAGTATCCATTATCATTTAATGCATGTGTGATATTTAAGCCAAAACGAGTATCGTTGTTACGCAAGTGAGAGTGCCCGTTGTCACCCTCTCTCACAGTCTTACCATTTTCTTTTTTAGTTTGATTATCCAAAATTACACGAATAGAACCTGAAAAATCAATTTTTGTACCTTCTTTATCGAAAATAGTTTCTGCTGATGCTGAAGTTGCAAATGCTGCAACTGCTAAAGCTAAAAGTGTTTTTTTCATTTGATTTTCCCTTATATAAAAAATAAATCATAAAGAATTTTTTGCTCAAAATGGAGCATTAATTCTCCAGAGCTATATTCCCTATTCTACATAGATTTGTCAAGGGTATTTTTACAAACTAACATGGAGACCTGCCCTATGATTGATAAAAAAACCCTAACAATTTTCATTGTTAGGGGTTAATTTTATAATCTAGCGACTAAGGATTACCAGAATACGATTAAACCTGCTGCAATACCTTTGTCAGTTTGTTTAGATTTATCATCAAAACGTGCTTTCGCTAATTTACCTTCTACGAACACTTTAGCATGTTTGTGGAAGCTGTAGTCAGCACCTAATAAGAATTGGTGTGCTTTATCTTTTTCTTGACCGCTCTTAACTACTAGGTAAGAGTAGTTACCATAAACACCAGTTTTAGTATCTTGGATATCATAGCGTAAACCAGTACGTACATAATTTAATTTGTCTTTAGCATCGCCTGACTTACGTACACTATAACCACCGTCAACACCTAATTTAACACCATTGACTACATAGTTAAAGCCACCAAATACGCCATCTTGGTCTTTCTTAACTTTGCTACCAGATTCAATATCTTTATGCGCATAACCTAAAGATACGCTTGCTGTACCTTCACCTGCTGCAAATTCATAAATTGCACCTGCACCATAACCTGCTTTATCTGAACCTACTGTGTCATGTTTGTTAGCAAAACTATAGTCAGCGCTTAATGTTAAGCCTTGTACACCTTTGTAGTCATAACGTACCGCTGAGTCAGAAGATTCATTTAAGATTGTCCAACCACCTACAGGAGCATATGCTGAACCTACATTGTAGTAGTTATCTAATCCGATACGACCAATATCATCACCTACTAATAATTGCTTACCGAAGGTTGCTTGACCATATTGTTTGTGACCTAAACCCACAAATGCACGTTTAGCATAGGCATTACCCCAGTTATCGCTACCTTTTTTATCACCACCATCGAAGCGAATCTCTAAACGACCTAATGCATAGAAATCTTCTGTGATGTTATGATTTACTGTTAAACCTAAACGAGTACCATCATTTGATAATGCTGAGTGACCATAGTTAGTTTTGTCACGGTTTACTTTTGTTGTTTCTTTATGAGCAACTACTTTTACACGACCATCAGTAGAAACTGTTGTACCGTCTTGACTGTAAAGATCGATTTTTGCAGTTGCTGACGCTGCGAATGCTGTTACTGCTAATGCAACTAATGTTTTTTTCATAATTTTCACCTTAGATTTTTATATGTTGTATAATAAGTAATTACTCTCGTTAAGGTGTAAGAGTAACTCTCCAAGCTACAATGTATCAGCAAATGCTTCACACTGTGTTCGCAAGCATAATTGCAAAAAGAAAACTTAATGTCAATACTTCCAGCCACAAGCGAAAACCATAAAAAAATCATTTAAAATCAATTGGTTATGAAATCATTTATTCATTTGGAGGATTTTTGCACAATTTTTAAAGTTTAACTTCATTTCATAACTCATTGAAATATAATGAATTTATAAACGCATTTTGATCTATTACAACTTTCCGAAAAAGTTCATTTATTTTGTGACATAGTTCACATTTTTAGAATTTTGTTCGTTATGCCAGCATTTTTAGGCGTTTTATTTGCAAAAAATTAGTAAAAAACAACCGCTTGTAGCAATACATTTCACATTTCCAAAAGACTTGTATAAAATGTAGAGCCAATAAAATCCGATAGCAATATAGAACCAGCTATGCAAAAACATCATTTTATTACTCAAATCCAACAGAATTTAGCTGTATTTTCGCCTTTTTTAGAACAGAATATTGTACTTAACTCGACCTATTTTTCCCGAAAATCCGGACCGGTCAATTTTTTTACTACAGAAATAGAAAAAACAGCTGAAATTCTACTCTCTCAGCACGATACTTTATATGTTGAATACTATTCCGATAAGTTAATAAAACAATTTGATGCCTTAAATAAAGCAGTTGAAAATATTCAAAAAGAGAAAAAAAGGCTTCAATTTCATTCTTCATTTCAATTCCCTATGAATATTCATCGCTTATCACCCAATAAGCGTTTGCAAGAATATCGTAAGGCACTACGAGCTTTAAATGAAAAAATCAGCTGGTTAATGGAGCAGAATTATAATGAAGAAGATGAAGTGTTAAGCCAAGCATTAAAAAATCAAATAACCGAGACGGAATACCGTAAAATGAAGTGTTTAAAAGCTATTGAGGATTTAGAACAAGAATTACAGTTTAGATGAAGTTAACACCATACAATGTATGGTGTTAATGTTTAAGAGAATTATAACGATTTCGCTAGTTCTTTAATGAAAACCTTAAATTCTTTGCCGCATTTATCGTGATTTAGGCTGTACTCTACGAAAGCTTTCATATAGCCAACTTTATCACCACAGTCAAATGAACGACCTGTCATATTAAAGGCTTCAACTGTTTCTTGGTGAATCAACATATCAATTGCATCAGTTAATTGAATTTCATCACCTACACCAACCGGCGTTCTTTCTAGTAGCTCCCAAATATTTGCAGAGAATACATAACGGCCAACTACCGCTAAGTTAGACGGTGCATCTTCTACACTTGGCTTTTCAACCATTCGACAGATTTTAGCTGAGCCACCTAACGGAATATCAACACCATCACAATCTGCAACACCATAGCTGCTAACATTTTCCATCGGTACCGGTGCAACCATAATTTGGCTGTTTCCGGTTTCTTTGAAACGTTTTACCATTGCAGCAAGGTTTTCCGTTTTAGGATTTGCGGTGAAATCACCCAGTAGTACATCCGGTAGCACCACCGCAAAAGGTTCATTCCCAACCACTGCACGTCCACATAATACCGCATGACCTAAGCCTTTTGCTTGTCCTTGACGAACATGAATTAAAGTAACGTCTTTTGGTACAATCGAGCGCACATCATCTAAAAGTTGACGTTTAACTCGTTTTTCAAGCATTGTTTCAAGCTCAAAAGAAGTATCAAAATGGTTTTCGATGGCATTTTTGGAAGAGTGTGTGACTAACACAATTTCTTTAAAGCCCGCGGCAACACATTCATTTACAATATATTGAATTAGCGGCTTATCTGCAAGTGTAAGCATTTCTTTTGGAATCGCTTTAGTTGCAGGTAGCATACGAGTACCAAGGCCGGCAACAGGGATAATAACTTTCATTTGAAATCCTTAATCATATTTGAGTTTGCTAAAAATTCTCCGAAATAAACCGCTTGCATAAATATAAGCGGTCATATTTCATGAAAATTTTACAAAACGCTTGTGTCTTGTGTAAATATCAGCATTACTCATTACCTAATAAGTAAAAACTTAACTCTATACCTCATTGACAAAGAATATCAAAACTTTGAAGCACATTAGTCTTTCCATCATGTTTTCCCTTAAGGTAATGAGTGCATCTATTTTTCCTCTTCCAAGGCTTTGATTCTGTCATAAATCTCTTGTCGGTGTACCGAGATTTCTTTGGGTGCATTCACACCTAATTTTACTTGGTTTCCTCGAATGTTAAGCACCGTAATCTCAACATCGTCTCCTACGAGTAAAACCTCCCCAATCTTACGAGTTAGAATAAGCATAATTGTCTCCTAATGGGTTTAAAACTCTATGATAATTATAGAGCAAAGTTTTTAAGACGAGTTCATCCTCGCCTATTATTATTTTAAAGTTTTGTGCTGATCCACTCTGTAGCAAGGGCTAAAGCAGATGGAAGATTTTGTGGTTCCGAACCACCGGCCATCGCCATATCCGGACGACCACCTCCTTTTCCACCTACTTTTTGTGCCATTGCTCCTACAAGTTCACCTGCATTCACTTTATGGGTTAAGTCTTTTGTAACACCAACAATTAAGTTTACTTTGTCTTCTGCATTTGAGCCAAAGACAATCACAGCTGTGCCTAATTGATTTTTAAGGTCATCTACCATGGTGCGTAATGCTTTTGGCTCCACATTTTCTAATTGTTGGATAACCACATTCACACCATTGACTTGGGTAGCTTGTTTAGCTAAATCTGCTCCTGCTTGCGCGGCAAATTTACTTTGTAATTGTTGAAGTTCTTTTTCTGTGCGTTTCGCCTTTTCTTGTAACTGAATAATTTTTTCAGCTAATGAATTACTATCTGCTTTGAGCAATTCTGCGCTTTGTTGCACAGCCTGTTGAAGGTTATGTAACCAGACAATCGCATTTTCGCCTGTTACAGCTTCAATACGGCGAATTCCTGCTGCTACGGCACCTTCTGAGGTAATTTTGAATAAGCCGATATCACCGGTTTGTCTAATGTGTGTACCACCGCAAAGCTCAATGGAGAATTCAGGAATATCAACAACGCGAACAACATCGCCATATTTTTCACCGAATAAGGCCATAGCACCTTTTGCTTTAGCCGATTCAATGTCCATTTCTTCGATAACCACTTGAATATTTTCACGCACTTTGGCATTCACAATACGCTCAACTTCTTCTAATTGTGCTTTTGTAATGGCTTCAGGCTGTGAAATATCAAAACGTAAAATCTGCTCTGACACTAAAGAGCCTTTTTGTGCGACATGATCACCTAATACTTGACGTAGTGCCGCATGCAATAAGTGAGTTGCACTATGGTTTAAAGTAATAGCATTGCGACGTTCAACATTCACTAGGGCAGAAACAACATCACCAACAGCTAAAACACCACCATTAAGTTGTCCGATATGCCCCCAAACTTGACCGTATTTCTGTGTATCATTCACTTGGAATAAACCCAGTGGTGAGCTAATCTCACCTGCGTCACCTATTTGACCGCCAGATTCTGCATAAAATGGTGTTTGGTCTAAAATCACAACGGCATTATCGCCCGATTCAATTTTTTCAACTGCAACACCATTACAGAATAAACTGAGTACTTTTGCGTTATATGCAGTTTGTTCATAACCTAAAAATTTGGTTTGACCTTCTACGTTAATAACGTTGTTGTAATCCACACCAAAGTTACTGCTTGCCTTCGCACGCTCACGCTGTGCCGTCATTTCTGCTTCGAAACCAGCTTCATCAATAGTAATTTCGCGTTCACGGCAAACATCTGCAGTCAAATCAAGTGGAAAGCCGTAAGTGTCATATAGTTTGAATGCTACACTACCTGAAAGTGTTTTATTTTCCACTTTCGTTAAAGCATCTTCTAACAACGCTAAACCACGCTCAAGCGTGCGAGCAAATTGTTCTTCTTCTGCTTTTAAGGTTTTTTGAATCTGAGCCTGTTTTTCAGTTAATACCTCTCCTGCTTGTCCCATAACTTTTGCTAGGGTTGGAACAAGTTTGTAGAAGAAGGCTTCTTTTGCACCTAAGATATTTCCGTGACGAACTGCACGACGAATAATACGGCGCAATACATAACCACGCCCTTCATTTGACGGCGTAACACCGTCTGCAACTAAATAAGAACATGCGCGGATGTGGTCTGCTACAACCCGTAAGGATTTGTTGTCTAAATCTGTTACATTAAGAAGAGATGCGACTTCTTTAATTAAAGTTTGGAAAATATCAATCTCGTAATTAGAGTTAACATGTTGCATCACTGCAGTCATACGCTCTAATCCCATACCAGTATCGACAGAAGGTTTTGGCAATTGTTCCATTGTACCGTCTGCTAAACGATTAAATTGCATAAATACAATGTTCCATACTTCAATATAGCGGTCACCATCTTCTTCTGGTGTACCCGGTAACCCACCCCAATGCTCAGGACCATGATCGTAGAAGATCTCAGTACAAGGACCACAAGGACCGGTATCCCCCATTGCCCAGAAGTTATCCGAAGCATAAGGTGCGCCTTTGTTATCACCAATACGAATAATATGTTCTGCCGGCACGCCCACTTCTTTATTCCAAATCTCATAGGCTTCATCATCGGTTTCATATACAGTAACGTAAAGTTTTTCTTTCGGTAAGCCTAACCATTGTGGAGAAGTTAAATATTCCCAGCCAAATTTAATCGCATCTTGTTTGAAATAATCACCGAAGCTGAAATTTCCCATCATTTCAAAAAAAGTATGGTGGCGAGCTGTATAACCTACATTTTCTAAATCGTTATGTTTTCCCCCTGCACGTACACAACGTTGTGCTGTGGTAGCTCGGGTATAAGGACGTTTTTCTAAGCCTAAAAACACGTCTTTAAATTGGTTCATACCTGCATTAGTAAATAATAATGTCGGATCATTTTCCGGAACTAACGAGCTGCTTGGAACAATGGTATGCCCTTTGGTTTCGAAGAACTTAAGAAAAGATTGTCTGATATCTGAGGTTGTCTTCATGTAAAATACTCTTTAAAAAATGGAAATTAAATAGTTAAGTTATCTTGCTATTTTACACAGTTTTTGCTGAATTTTGTTAGTTATGTTTAGCTTATTTCAATAATTTCTCTTCTTTAATTGTAAATTTTCTTGAAAAAAGAACCGCTTGAATAAGAAAATTCTACTTCAAGCGGTCAATTTTACTTAAAGATTTACGTATTATTCATCAGCTAATGGGACAACAAGCATATCTACACTGATATTGTTCATTACTTGGCGGGTTGATGACATGAATTTACTCCAGAAATCTTGATGATGTCCGGTAACCAATAGATCTACATCGTGTTTTTCAACTGCCTCTTGCAATACTTGGCTAAAATCTCCCGTGCCGTTTAAACAATCAGACACCGGATAATTGACCTTAGCAGCCAACTCAGCTAATGCTGTATTAGTTTCTTCAACAACACCGTCTTGCACTGAAGACATATTAATATCAATTAATCCTGTATATAAATCAGAGAAGTTCACATCAACATGAATAAGCGACAATTTTGCACCACATTTAGCAGCTAAGCTTGCCCCTTTACGTGCTAAAACAAGACTCTCTTCCGAAAGATCGACTGCGACTAAAATATGTTTATACATAATAAGCTCCTTGTTTTTAGAGTTTCTGGGTTTATATAGACATACTAGCACAGTCCGTTTAATAAAAACTTGAAGTAGATCGCAAAATCGAAAATTTGTAAAAATTTTATGATGTCTTATCTCTCTTTTAATTTTTTCTACCCCACTTTGCTTAATTTCACTTTAATGGTAAACTTTGTTCTAAATCAAAAATTGCCAAAATCAAGGTTAAATGGATGAAAATTGTATCTGAATTAAAACCCAATGGACGCACATCCTGCACAATTCATTGCCAAAACTGCAGTATCAGCCAGCTATGTTTACCATTTACGCTTAATGAAACTGAGCTAACTCAATTAGATAATATTATTGAGCGTAAAAAACCGGTTCAAAAATCTCAAGTGATTTTTAAGTCTGGGGATGAACTAAAATCGCTTTACGCTATTCGTTCCGGCACCTTAAAGGCTTATACCTTAAGCGAAAGCGGTGAGGAACAAATTACAGGTTTCCATTTACCGGGTGATTTAATCGGCTTTGATGCTATTACTAATATGCAGCATGAGGGATATGCTCAAGCATTGGAAACCTCAATGATCTGTGAAATTCCTTTTGATATTTTAGATGACCTTGCCGGCAAAATGCCTAAAATCCGCCATCAAATTATGCGTTTAATGAGCAATGAAATCAAAAGTGATCAAGAGATGATTTTACTCCTTTCAAAAATGAATGCCGAAGAAAAACTGGCCGCATTTTTATATAACCTTTCTCAACGCTATTCTGCTCGAGGCTTTTCTGCAAAGGAGTTTCGGTTAACTATGACAAGAGGTGATATTGGTAACTATCTTGGTTTAACTATTGAAACTATCAGCCGCTTATTAGGCAGATTCCAAAAAAGCGGTATGATTACGGTACAAGGTAAATATATTATTATCAACCGTATGGAAGAACTTGCTGAAATGGCAGGTGCAATTAAACCACAGCAACCTGTTATTGCGCAAACAACAGCTTAGCTTAATATATACAAACCCTCTTAATAAACAAATTAAGAGGGTTTCTCATCCGATCAGCTCTTAACATCATTTGCCCCTTCCCAGTATATCCGCTATAATCGAAATAATTTTTGCCCCAATGAATATAATATAGAGGAATTTTTATGGGTATCTTAACTGGTAAACGTATTTTAGTGACAGGCTTAGCAAGCAACCGTTCAATCGCATACGGTATTGCAAATGCGATGAAACAACAAGGTGCAGAATTAGCTTTCACTTACTTAAATGATAAATTAAAACCACGTGTAGAAGAATTTGCTAAAGAATTTGGTTCAGATATCGTGCTTCCATTAGATGTTGCAACCGATGAAAGCATTACAGAATGCTTTACTGAATTAAGCAAACATTGGGAAAAATTTGACGGTTTTGTTCATGCTATAGCCTTCGCTCCCGGCGACCAATTAGATGGCGATTATGTAAATGCAGCAACCCGTGAAGGTTATCGCATTGCACACGATATTAGCGCATACAGCTTCGTCGCAATGGCTCAAGCCGCTCGTCCTTTCTTAAATGAAAATGCTTCATTATTAACATTAAGTTACTTAGGTGCAGAGCGTGCAATCCCTAACTATAACGTTATGTGTTTAGCCAAAGCATCATTAGAAGCTGCAACACGCGTAATGGCAGCAGACTTAGGTAAAGAAGGCATTCGTGTCAATGCAATTTCTGCCGGTCCAATCCGTACCTTAGCCGCTTCAGGTATTAAAAACTTCAAAAAAATGCTTTCTGCATTTGAAAAAACCGCTGCATTACGCCGCACAGTGACTATTGATGATGTTGGTAACTCAGCAGCATTCTTATGCTCTGACTTAGCCTCTGGAGTAACGGGCGAAGTATTACACGTAGATGCCGGTTTTAGCGTAATGGCAATGGGCGAATTAGGCGACGAAGAATAATTTGCAAAAAATTAAAAAAATGTAACCGCTTGTCCCTCTTTCTGGAATATTCTTGAAAGAGGGTTTATTTATTTTTATCAGATTAGAATTATGTTCCAAGATAACCCCCTTTTAGCTCAATTAAAACAACAAATTGAAGCCAGTAAAGAATATGTAGAAGGCTCAGTTAAAAGCTCAGATAAGGCTTTTGGCTTTTTAGAATGCGAGAAAAAAAGCTATTTCATCCCCCCGTCAGAAATGAAGAAAGTCATGCATGGAGACACTGTTAAAGCTGTCGTTAAACGTGATGGTGATAAAGAACAAGTTGAGCTAGATTCTTTAATTGAACCAATGCTCGAACGTTTCATCGCCCAAGTACGTTTAAATAAAGAAGGTAAATTACAATTAAATGTTGATCATCCAAGCATTAAACAAGCTATTCCTGCAAATACCCACAAAAAAATCACTGAAAAATTAGAAAGCGGAGATTGGGTAGTTGCACAGCTTAAAAGCCATCCGTTGCGAGATGACCGCTTCTTCTTCGCTCAAGTCACTCAATTTATCTGCAAAGCTGAGGATAATTTTGCACCTTGGTGGGTAACGCTTGCCCGCCACGAACAACCTCGTGAACCTGTAGCAAATGAAAAAAGCTACGTACTACAAGATGAATTAATGCGTGAGGATTTGTCTCATCTTTATTTCACAACCATTGACAGCCCAAGCACACAAGATATGGACGATGCCTTATATATTGAGCCTATCTTAGATAACAACATCCAAACCGGCTGGCGTTTAGTGGTGGCGATTGCCGATCCAACCGCCTATATTCCGGAAAATTCCAATATCGAAAAAGCAGCTCGAGAACGTTGCTTTACCAACTATTTACCGGGCTTTAACATTCCGATGTTGCCACGAGAATTATCAGATGATCTCTGTTCTCTTGTACCAAATCAAAAACGCCCTGCATTAGTAGCTTTTATCGAAACTGATTTAGAAGGTAACTTAGCAACCGAAACAACCTTTACTTCCGCTTGGGTGGAATCTAAAGATCGGCTGGCATACGATAATATATCTGACTATCTTGAAGGTGTAGAAAATGCATGGCAGCCTACTTCAGCTGAAACCAAACAGCAAATTGATTGGTTGCATCAATTTACTCAAACCCGTATTCAATGGCGAGCTAAAAATGCCTTGCAATTTAAAGAACAAAGCGATTACTCTTTTGAATTAAATGAAGACGGTTCAGTAAAAGATATCCATGTGGAACATCGCAGAATTGCAAATCAAATGATTGAAGAATCAATGATACTGGCGAATATCTGTTGTGCGAAATTCTTAAGCCAACATGCCCAAACAGGTGTATTCAATACCCACGCAGGTTTTGATGCAAAAAATCTTGAATTAGTGAAAACCTTCTTACTAAACACTTTAGCAACCGACGAAAACCGAGAAGTGCTTGCTGAGCGTTACTCAGCCGAACGATTATCGACTCTGGAAGGCTATTGTGAAATGAAACGTGACACTCAAGATTTCCCCGAAAAATTCTTGGAATTACGTCTACGCCGTTACTTAACCTTTGCGGAGTTCAAATCTGAAGTGGCGCCACACTTCGGGTTAGGTATCAGCCATTATGCGACCTGGACTTCACCAATCCGTAAATATGGCGATATGGTTAATCACCGCTTAATCAAGCAGGTTTTATTAGGCAAACAAATCAAGGCAGTTGAAGCATCTGTTTTAACTCGCCTGCAAGAGGCCCGCCGACAAAATCGTCTGGTTGAACGTGACATTGCCGATTGGCTCTATGCCCGTTACCTGTTCCCGATGGTTGAACAAGCGGTCGAATTTGAATGCGAAATTGCAGATGTTTCTCGTGGTGGATTACGTGCAAAAATCATCAAAAACGGGGCACAAATATTTGTACCGTTCTCGAGCTTACATGATAATAAGGAAGAAATAGAGTATCGCCAAGAAGAACTTGCCCTTTACATCAAAGGCGAAAAAGCTTATCAAATTGGGCAAGAAGTTAAGGTGAAACTGACTGAAGTACGTTTAGAAACACGTTCTATCGTGGGGAATATCGTATAAATATATGATGGGGCGAATCATTATTCGCCCCATCATATTAGGAAATCTTTTGAAAGGACGAAAAATTTTTCGCCCTACGGAAATGGGACAACATATGTCAACATATATCGTTGGCGACTTACACGGTTGCTTTAAAGAATTTCAGCTTTTACTGGAAAAAGTGAATTACAACCCAAAACAAGATGAACTCTATTTAACTGGCGACTTAGTCGCTCGTGGAGAAGATTCTCTTTCCTGCTTACGTTTTGTCAAAGAGCCGAAAAATAACGCCAAAACTGTGCTTGGTAACCACGACTTACATTTACTTTCTACTTTACTTGGGTTTAAAAAAGTCAAACCGAATGATAAAGTCGATAGTATTTTCCAAGCGGAAGATCGTGCTGATTTGCAAAATTGGCTGAGAAATCAACCGCTTGTCATCCAGCACCCAACTCATCAATTTTTACTCACCCATGCAGGCATAAGCCCTGAATGGGATTTAGCAACCGCTTTATCCTGTGCTAAAGAAGCTGAGGAAGTCTTAAAAAGCCCCAACTATGCAGATTATATTTGCCAAATGTATGATAATCAGCCGGAAGCTTGGAGTGAGGATTTAGAAGGAGTTGCACGCTGGCGTTATATCATCAACGTTTTCACCCGTATGCGTTTTTGTTACGCTGACAAGCGGTTAGATTTTTCTTGTAAATTACCAATTGAAGAAGCGCCAAAAGAACTACTACCTTGGTTTGAATTAGCTAATCCGCTATTTGAAAAAACCGAAATTTTATTTGGGCATTGGGCAAGTTTGATGGGGAAATCAAGTCGCTCAAATATCTACGCCTTAGATACCGGCTGTGCTTGGGGCAGCTATTTAACAATGATCCGCTGGGAAGATAAACAATTATTCACTCAACCGCGTTTAAAATAACCAAATAGCGTCTATACCACCTTGCATGCAAGGATTTTTTCTATTAGAATTCCTCCCATATCGCGACTATAGCTCAGTTGGTTAGAGCACCACCTTGACATGGTGGGGGTCACTGGTTCGAGTCCAGCTAGTCGCACCATTATTTTTAAGCACGAAAATCCCCATTCGTGCTTTTATCCAAAAAATCCCTTAATAAATCAATAACTTAATGATTTATAATACCTCCCCAAGTGTAGCATAACCTCAATAAATCAAGTGTTTTTCTTATGAAAACTTGATATTTATTGATCGTTTATGATCTCCATTAACATTCCTTTGCACAAATTTGCACACTCAAATTGCACACAAACAAAGGAAGAAAAAATGGCTACAATCATTAAGAATGGCAACAAATACCGAGTCCAAATCCGCAAAAAAGGTATTTACAAAGCGGCTACGTTTAGTACAAAAACAGAGGCTAATCGCTGGGCTTATGCGATAGAGGCTCAAATAGATGCCGGCGAGTACAACACCACCCCAAACATCTTATTTGCCGAGCTGATTGACAAATATCTCAAAGAGGTAACACCAACAAAACGAGGACAACGCGAGGAGCGATTCCGCCTACTCCGCATTGCACGCAGCAGTTTAGGTAATGTTGCCCTGCCGGAATTATCAAAAGAGCATTTTAGAAAATGGCAAAATCAACGTTTGCAAGAAGTGCAACCTGTATCGGTAGCACGAGAAAGGGCCACCTTGTCAGCCCTTATGACAAAAGCTCTTGAGTGGGATTACCTCAAAGAAAACCCCTTAAAAACGCTGGAAAAACTCAAAACACCACCGGCAAGAACTCGCCGATATAGCGAAGAGGAAATCGACAAGCTGATTTTTGTTTCAGGCTACGGACCTACTCAGCCACCGCTATTGATGCAAAACAGAGTGGGAGCCGCGATTTTATTTGCAATAGAAACTGCAATGCGAGCAGGAGAAATTACCGGCTTAAAATGGGAACACGTTAAGTTAGAACAACGCACAGCCTATTTGCCAAAAACAAAAAACGGCTATGCTCGCACTGTACCATTAAGCACTAAAGCGGTCGAAATTTTAAAGCACCTATCACAGCTTGAGCAGGATAAAGATAATAGTGTTTTCCAACTCTCAAGCCGTAGTCTAGATGCCATATTTCGCAAGTTAAAACGCAAAGCCAACCTACACGAGGCTAATCTACATTTTCATGACACCAGACGAGAGGCTCTAACACGTCTGTCTAAGTATCTGTCAGTGATGGATTTAGCCAAAGTATCAGGGCATAGAGATATAAATATGCTGCAAAATACCTACTACAACCCCGATATCTCAGAGCTGGTGAGTAAACTGCAGTAATAACAAAAGCCGATAAACCTCAAAATTTATCGGCTTTTGCTTATAAGGCTTGGGAGAATACCCTCTCAGTTGCAACTTGAGCCAAAAATCCGCTACGTGTCTTATATTCTGGATTTCTTGCTACTAATTCGTCAATGCGGCGAATTAGTAAAGTAGGTAATGTAACATTGATTTTTTCCGACTTACCCATTAAATGGGTTAAATCTACATCCACCAATGCAAACATAAACCCCTTAAACTCAGGCTTATCTTTATGCTCGGTTAACCCTTGAGGCTGAGGGATTTCTTCGCCATCCTCAATCATACCTTCAACATGAAATTCAATAGCTTCTTTTGCATTAACAAAGGCTTCTTCGAGCGTATCTCCTGCAGAAAAACAGCCCGGGACATCAGGCACAACAACACTATAAGCGTGGGTATCATCCCCCATTTCAATCGCGATTGGATATAACATATAAACTCCTATTTTAAAATCCTAAACCGTTAAAACAAGGGGGCTATCACAGCCCCGCTTGGGTTAATATTGATTTAACTGTTTTAATTGCTAAATCTTTTTTAGGATGAGGCACTGTAACACGCCCCGTTTTTGTTGGATGCTTAAATTGATGATGGCTACCTCTTACCGCAACTCTATACCAACCGTCATCCTCAATCCTTTTTATCAAAGTTCGGCTATCCATGGTTTTACCTCGCTTATTTAGGATAGAGTTATAATAACTCTACTCTTTTCATATTGCAAGCACTTTTTAGGGTTATTGGAGTTATTTTTATGATCTTCACCAAAATCAGTTAATTACTCAGGATATTCAACACTTTAAACAAAATCAGTAGCATATAAAGGCGTATACGATACGTGATCTGCACCCCAAAAGTTGGACTAAACAACCAACTGATTAAGGTGCAGATTTTTATGACTAAATACAACCTATCTTTCAAACAGCAAGTGCTCGAATTTTATCTTCAAAACGATAAAAATCGTTCATTGACCCGTCAACATTTTCAGCTTGCGGAAACGACCCTAAAACGCTGGATTAACCAATATAACCATAATGGTATCAATGGGTTAGCGGTTTTAGGCAAAAATCGGATTTATCCGCCCGAATTCAAATTAGCCGTCGTGCAAGCGGTCAAAAACAGGCAATTTTCTGCAGAATCTGCCACACTTTATTTTGGTATTGCCAATTCGGGTATCATCAGCCAATGGTTGCACACCTTTGATAAACAAGGTATAAACGGTTTATTTCCTAAACCGAAAGGGCGCCCGCCGATGAAACCGAAATACCCGAAAATGCCGCCACCACCGAAAACCGAAGAAGAACGCTTGCGTTATCGTATTTTAGAGCTGGAAGCGGAGAACGCCATTCTAAAAAAGTTGCAGGAACTCAACCAAGCCAAAATGCGGAAAAAGCCAATGTCGTAAAATCGTTGCGAAATCATTTTCCACTTGAAATGCTATTGCAACTTATCGGTTTAAGACGGAGTACGTTCTTTTATTATCTTGCCGATAAGGTGGATAAAAATGCGGAGATTGCGCAGAAAATTGCCGAGATTTTTCACGAAAATAAGGGGAATTACGGCTATCGTCGCATCACGTCAGTTTTGCGAAGAAGTTGGACAATCAATCACAAAAAAGTCCAAGCAATCATGCAAAAATTGGGGTTGAAAGGGAAATGTCAGCGTCGAAAATATCGTTCTTATCAAGGCGAGGTAGGTAAAATAGCGGATAATCTGTTGGCACAATACTTCCGGGCAACTCAGCCAAACGAAAAATGGGTGACGGACGTGAGCGAGTTCAAATATGCGGAAGGTAAGCTGTATTTATCGCCTATCAAGGACTTATTTAATGGTGAGATTATCGCTTACGATTTGGCAAGAACCCCGAATTTTGAGCAAATTACCCGAATGATGGAACAAGCGGTAGCAAGGCTTGATGGTGCGAGACCGATATTGCATTCAGACCAAGGTTGGCAGTATCAAATAGTCGGTTATCAAGCTATATTGAAACGAAACGGTATCGTGCAAAGTATGTCGAGAAAAGGAAATTGCTTGGATAATGGGGCGATGGAAAGTTTTTTCGGGCGACTGAAAACGGAATGTTATTTTGGCAAGCGGTTTGAGACCTTTGCCGAGCTTGAGCAGACGATTCACAACTACATTCATTACTATAATAATGAGCGTATTCAAGTGAAATTAAAAGGACTGAGCCCTGTGGAATACAGGGCCCGGTCCTTGAATTAAATGAGTCTAACTTTTTGGGGGGCAGATCAAAATTGATAGCCTTTGTCATTTCAGTTATGCTGACTTCACTTTCTTGTTTTTATACCATTTCCAACCTATAAATAAGATTACTACACCTAAAATTACGAAAATAATATGCTGACCATTTGTAACTTGTTCTTTCAGCCAATCAATATTAGAGGCACCATAATCACCTAAATAAACCCAAATAGGCACAGAAATAATCGCAGCAATAAAATCAACGAATAAAAATTTAGCAAAACTAACCTTTCTGGTAATGCCAGAAACCAGATAGACTACCGCACGTAACCCTGGGAGGAAACGCGCCATGAAAAGTAATTTCCAACCTTGTTTTTCGAAACGTTCTTGTACTGTTGCAAAACGCTCAGGCGTTGCGACTCGTCTAATTAATGGAAACTTAAGAATTTTTTCACCATAAATTCTACCCAACCAGTACATCGTGCTATCACCGATCAATACACCAAACATACTGACTACAAGCATCCAATGTACATTGGTATAGCCCAACCCCGAAATAACACCGCCGGATACTAATGTAATATCTTCAGGAATAGGAAGCCCGAATCCACAGGCAAGTAGAACAAGAAATACAGCCCAATAGCCGTAACTACTAAAAAATTCAATTAACGTTTCCATATTACTCCTTAATTATTGTTAAATCTCTAACTGAGCTGCGTTTTACTAACTCCGGAAAAAATTCTAATACTTTTGGTTCTTTAGCTTTCTCATTATCTTCTATTCTTGCCAAGAGTAATTCCAAAGCAGCTGATCCCAAGCGGGATTTTGATTGGTGTACCGTTGTTAGTGGTGGCGCGTAAAAGCGTGAACTATGGATATTATCATACCCGATCACAGAAATATCCTGCGGTACACCTAAACCGCTTTCAGTAATTGCAGAAATTGCCCCTAATGCCATCACATCATTAAAACAGAATACTGCCGTTGGTAAGGTTTGACCACTTTTTAGCAAATTATTCATGCACTCATAACCGCCTTCTGGTTCAAAATCACCTTCTAAAACCCATTCATCACGGAGAACTAAACCGGCATTCGATAGCGCTTTTTTAAATCCGTCAAAACGAGTCCGTGCAATTTCTTTACTTAAATTTCCGGTAATTACCGCAATTTCTTTATGCCCATTTTCAATCAAATGCTGTGTGGCTAAATAACCGCCGTCAAAGCCATGATCTAAAATTAAATCACTACGCTCATCACTCATTCCCCAATCCATAATAACCATCGGAATATTGGTATTTTCGAAAATGTCGAAAGAATTATTGGTGTATTCAGAACACATCACTAAGATACCATCTACCCGTTTTTTAATAAGCATATCCAAATGATTTTGAATTTTCTCAGGATCATTTTGAGTATTACATAAAAACAGGGAGTAGCCTTTTCGGTAGCAATATTCCTCCACTGCTAGAACAATCTCAGCAAAGAAAGGCGATTCGCTGGTTGTAATGATCATACCAATCGATTTTGTAGTATTGATTTTTAAACTGCGCGCTACTGCACTTGGGGAATAATTAAGTTCTTTAATTGCATTCCATACCGCTTTAGTTGTCTCTTCTGCTACAAAGCGGGTTTTATTAATGACATGTGAAACGGTAGTAGTTGATACACCTGCCTGTTTCGCAACATCTTTTATCGTTGCCATAACTGTTTCCTTGAAAATAAATTCTTCGGATTATAACCGATTCTATCTTAGTTTTCTGCCAAAGCAAAAAACCATTAACTAAAAGCGGTTATTTACACCAAATTTTTTGCAAAAATGTTATGAAATATAACCGCTTGTTAAGCTTTGATTGCAATCATTGAGCCGAAGTTAAAACATTGAAACCATAACTCCACTTGCTCAAATCCGGCTTCTTTCAAACGGGCTTTATGAGTTTCAATACTGTCTGTTAACATTACGTTTTCTAATGCATTACGTTTTTGACTGACTTCCAGTTCACTATATCCGTTTGCTCTTTTAAAAGTATGGTGTAAATCAATCAACAATTCATTCATGATCTCACTATCGAAGGTAAATTTTTCCGATAATACCAACACACCATTTGAGTTCAGTCCATGATAAATTTTTTGCAGTAATTGAAGTCTATCTGCTCTTGGTAGAAATTGTAATGTGAAATTCAGCACAACCATAGAAGCATTTTTGATCTCAATTTCGCGAATATCATCCAATAAAATCTCAACAGGGATATCTGAATGATAGGCATTTAAATGAGCTTTACAACGCTCAACCATTGGTTGTGAATTATCCACACCGATAATTTGAACATCTTTCGCTTTTAGATTGCGCCGAATAGATAAAATTCCAGCACCTCGAGAACAACCTAAATCATAGACATTTGAGGAATCAGTTACAAAACGCTCGGCCAACATTCCGATTGCGGTGATGATGTTCGAATACCCCGGTACAGAGCGTTGAATCATATCGGGGAAAACTTCAGCAACCGACTCATCAAAGGTAAAATCCCCTAATTTTTCAATAGGCGCTGAAAATAACGTATCTTTTTGCATTTTATTCTCTCGATTTTTCTAAAAATTTGGTGATAGCACGAACTACGGCATCGGGTTTCTCTGCATGAACCCAGTGATCTGCATTCGCAACAATAAAAGATTTTGCCTGCGGGAATTGGCTTAAAATAGTATTCGTATATTCTTGCTGAATATAATCTGATAATGCCCCTTTAATAAAAAGGGTTGGTTTATCTACTCTTACCTCATGCCAATCCATTAAGTGCTGATAATTTTGGCTAAGTGCTGTTAAATTAAAACGGAATGACTCCTCGCTTGCATTATCAAAAGATTTAAGCATAAATTGTTGGATCCCCTCGTCAGGAATATATTCTACCATAATCGCTTTGGCTTGCTGTCGAGTTTCCGGCTTGGCATTTCGCACTGCTGTTAAGCCTGCAATAATTTGTTGATGACGATTTTGCGTATAAGTTACCGGTGCTATATCAATAATCACTAATTTATCCACTAATTCAGGGGCTATATCAGCTAATGCCATTGCACTTTTGCCGCCCATTGAATGGCCTACAATTATTGTATTTTGAATCTTTAATTCATTGAATAAACATTTTAGATCTTCGGCAATTATTTGGTAATCCATTTCGTCTGCGTGGAAAGATCGTCCATGGTTTCGCAGATCCACACGTAAAACAGCATACTCTTCGGCAAAGGCTTTTGCGATAATCCCAAGATTATTCAAATCTCCAAACAAACCGTGTAAAAACACCATGGTTTGGGCATTCGGATTATTTTCTACAGGCTGATAACTAAAGTGTAAAAGAGGTTGTTTTGTCATATAAATTTTTGCTTTTTAAAATACAAATTTTCAGCAAAGATCCTCTATAAAATCACAGCGATAATGCGTATAATATGACATATAATTACATGTTTTTATGATCAGATGAATGAGGATCCCGATGAAAAGAATCGAAATTGATGATGAATTATATCAGTATATTGCAAGTCGTACACAATCTATTGGTGAAACTGCGTCAGATATCTTACGTCGTTTACTACGCTTGCCAGAATCACCTCAACCGTTTGTTTTAGTACAAGAACATATGATTAACGAGCTTAAAGAGTTAGTAAAAAGCCCCTCTCGTGCTACAAAAAAAGATGAATCTAATATTGAAAAAACCGTTTCTAAACTAGAACATATCCTAGAATCTGAGCATTTTATCAATGAAAATAAAAATGTTGTGCGCTTTATTATGCTATTAGCCGCATTATATCGCTCAAATCCGGAAACTTTCGCCAAAGCAACTGAAAATGTGCGAGGTAACGAGCGAATTTATTTCTCACAAAGTGAAGAAGAGATTTTATCTACCGGCAGCAGCGTAAAAGCAAAACAGATCCCAGATTCCCCTTTTTGGGTCATCACCAACAATAATACTGCGCGTAAAGGCTTAATTCTTAAAGCGGTTATGGAGTCAATGAAAGTGCCAAGCCACTTAATTGAGCGTATCCAATCACTTTTTGTATAAATTATCAATGGTCGCTGATTGTTCTTTTTTTCCGACTTCCTTTTGGGCTACTCATACAGCTCAAAAGATCGCTATTATCTGGGAAAAAGATCAGTCAGACTATTTTTCATCTCTCCCATCTCAATTAAGTTGGGCTGAATTACATCAATTACTTCAACAAGTTTCAGTCTTTTTTCAACAAAAAGGGATAACCTCCCAAAGCTTAGTCGCCTATAGTGGAACCCATCGCTTATGTGGTCTTTTAACCTACTGTACAACACTAGCAATGGGGGCAAAGATTTTAATGTTAAATCCTGCTCTATCCGATTTCCAACGGCAAACTATCTTAGAAGATAACGGGGTTGACATACTCATTTGTGAGGATGACTTTGCAAATTTTTCTGCAAAAATGACCGCTTGTTATCATTTTCCTAAACTTAACATTCAACAGGCAGCCACCTTAACATTGACCTCAGGTTCTATAGGTAAACCCAAGGCGGTCGTTCATTCTATTTCCGCTCATTTAGCCAGCGCTGAAGGTGTCTGTGAATTAATGGGTTTTGAAAAACAACATAGCTGGCATCTCAGCTTGCCACTCTTTCACGTGTCAGGACAAGGGATTATCTGGCGTTGGTTACTAAAAGGCGCCACCCTTTATCTAACTGAAAATAAAGCCAATTTTTTTAAGACGCTTGAAAAAGTCACTCATAGTTCGCTCGTACCGACTCAATTACAGCGTTACCTTAACCAATTAACAAAACCGACTTCTCTAAAATGTTTACTTGGTGGAGCTCATATTCCAGCGGAATTGCTAGAAAAAGCACAACAATATGGTATTACCACCTTTGCCAGTTATGGGATGACGGAAATGGCCTCTACCATTTGTGCAGTGAAAAATGAATCGGATAATGTAGGTTTTCCACTGAAGTATCGAGAAGTAAAATTAGAAAATAATGAAATTTGGGTAAAAGGCGAAAGCTTAGCATTAGGTTATTGGCAAAAAAATCACACAATTCGACCGCTTGTCAATGAACAAGGCTGGTTTCAAACCAAAGATAAAGGGGTATGTAACGCACAGAAACAGCTTGTAATAAAGGGGCGATTAGATAATATGTTTATTTCCGGAGGAGAAAATATCCAACCGGAAGAAATTGAACTGGTGATTTTTCACTCTCAACTAGTAGAACAAGTTTTTATTTTACCTATCCCGGATAAAGAATTTGGTCAACGTCCTGTTGCTGTATTGCAATTTAAAAATCCGGATTTTTCACAAGAACTTAACAAATTGAAAATTTGGCTGTCTGATAAATTGGAAAAATTCAAACATCCGGTTGCCTACTATCTGCTAGATATTGAAAAATATCAAAAACAAGGCACAATCAAAATCTCCAGAACGGAGTTACAAAAAGATTTAAACAATAAAATAATAAAGGAAATCCATGTTTAAACACATTTTAAAAACACTTTTCATCAGTTTAGGGCTAATGTTGCATGTCAATAATAGCTATGCTCTATCTGAAATTCCTACGGAAAAAGTAATAAAACAGCAGCTAGATAGCGCAAAAAAACTAGACCAAACCGATGCAAAGAATAAAGCATTGGTGCAAACACTTGAAGAAACGTTATCACTTTTATCTCAAATAGAAAAACAAAAAGCAGAAAATGAGGCGTTAAAACAATCTATTCAGGAATCTCAAAAATCACTGAAAAACAGCCGTGCTAATCTTGAAAAATTAAAAGCGGAGATGATTCCTGCCATCGAAGCCTTAGATCAAAAATCAACAACTGATTTGCAAAAAGAGTTGACCGCTACTCAATCTAAATTAGAGGTGGTGCAACATGACTTAAGCGTTATTAATAATAACTTGGTTATTCAAAATACCGCACCGGATAAAGCACAATCAACTTTAACTGAAAGTGTTAAACGTAAACAGGTAATCAATACTCTACTCGCTTCCAGCTCAATAAGTAGTGAGGAGAGAAACAAATTAGAAACCGAGCTGGAATTAATTGAGCTAAAAAGTAGCTATAGCCAGATTTTGTTAAATGGTAACGAAAATTTATCTGCTCTCTATTCAGCCCAATTGGATGAGAAGAAACAAGCTCAGCAAAACCTACAAGCTGAAATTACCAACTTACAGAGTGCTATTGACAACAAAATTGTTGAAGAATCCAAAAATAAAGTTGAACAAGCTCAAGCGGTTCAAGATCAACAAAATAATGCGACTGCAAACCCAATTCTTTTGCGTGAGTTAGATACCAACACACGTGTCAGCCAAGAGCTACTCAAACAAACAAAAGATATGAGCCAATTGTCGCAAGATAATTTACGCATTAAAAGTATTCTAGATAATTTACAACAAACTCAACGTAATATTGAAGAACAAATCAGCTCGCTTCAAGGCACTCTTGTGCTTTCTCGTATCATCAATAAACAAAAACAAGCCCTACCTCAAGATGAATTGATTTCCGGCTTATCTAAACAAATTGCTGATTTACGTGTACGAGTTTTCGATATTACAGAGTTTAAAGACTCTTTTGCTGACCCAGCCGCTTATATTGCCAACTTGGAAAAAGATGAGAAGATAACTTTCACTGCTAAAGAAAAAGAGCAACTGACCAAGGTCTTACAAGAGCGTTCCGACACTTTGTCAGAAATGATCAAGTCATTAAATAACCAACTTAATTTATTAATTAATATTGAATTAAACCAGCAACAGGTTAAAACCATCAGCGATACTTTGCAGCAAAAACTACAGCAACAAAGTTTCTGGGTGAGAAGTAACAGCCCGATGGATTTGGAATGGTTTAGCAAATTTGTAGATATCGCAGGCTATCAATTTAATGATATTGGCAAAAAACTTAATTTCTCAAATTGGCGGGATAATCTGTTACCTGCCGGAGTATTAGTTACTTTCTTATTGTGTTTGGCGGCCTTTATTCAACGCCAGAAAAACAATATTAAACGAAAGTTAACTCAAATTAATAGCCAACTTAAAACCGTTGCAACCGATAGTCAATGGAATACACCTATTGCGATTTTTTGGACAGTAGTACTTTGCCTACCGAGTACTTTAATGTTCTTAGCTTGCTTTATTGCTATAACCTATATTTCATTCCAAAACCCAGTGGAAATTTGGCCTTGGGGACTAAAAATGGCGGTTTACTGGCTTTATTTTGCTTTTATGGTCGCTATGTTACGTCCTAATGGTATCGGCTATGTCCATTTTAATATGCCACAAAAAAGTAATGAAATATTCCATAACATCTTAAAACGCTCTGTATGGTTGATTGCCCTACTGTTAAACACCTCAATCTTCACTAACTTAGAGATGGGGGTAGCTTATGATGTGATCGGGCAAATCATGACTATTTTTACCCTAATTTTAATGATTTGGATGATTGTTCCTGCCTTTAGGCAAGCAATCTCAACCTATGAGAATGTAACAACAGGGGAAACCAAAAGCTCACCGAATCTTTTGCTAACCACAGTTAAAGTAGTCTTGCTAATTGCACCAATCATTCTGATTATTTTAATTGTACTGGGATATTACTATACTGCTTTAGTGATTATAGAGCATTTAGTTGACTCTTATTTTGCAATTATTACTTGGATTATTTTCCGTAATATTTTATACCGCGTATTTTCTATTTCATCACGCCGATTAGCTTATCGCCGTTTACAGGAAAAACGTGAGGCAGCCAAAGCAAGAGCCGAACAAAACAATGAAAATTCTAGCGAAATTGAGATTCCATTTGAATTAAGAGATGACTCCATTGCAGTAAGTGATGTCAAAAACCAAATGATAAAATTAATTGATTTCGTACTTTGGGTAGGACTCTTCTTGCTTCTCTACTGGGTATGGTCAGATTTAGTAACGGTTGCGCTTTACTTAGATGGTATTACCTTATGGCAACAAAGTGTAATTACCCAATCCGGCACAATAATGGAGTCCATCACTTTACTTAACTTACTGACAGCAATTATTATTA